>JAFSFC010000075.1 GCA_017435425.1 Ruminiclostridium sp.
GAAGGTGTTGAAATAAGCGCCGTGGCAGAAGCCGTGGTACTCGTCGCCGTCCATCAGGAAGAAGGCGAAGGAGTTCTCGTCGGCCAGCACGTCGGCATAGACCTTGCGGATGACTTCCTTGTCGTAGGTGTTGTAGGTCCAGAGCTTTTCGATGTAGTCGAAGGCCACGTCAAAGTCGGCCATGGTTGCGTTCTTGAATTCCATTTGCAGATTCCTCCGTTCTAAATTGGTTGGCTGTTTTTATTATAGACCTATAAGGAGCGTTTTTCAACATATTTTCATGGGATGACCCTGCAGAATCCATTGACCCACCCCGGAAAACTTGCTATCATAGAGAAAATCCATCGGATATTACTTCATTTGATATAGAGAGGTACGCTTATGAAAACCAGGATCACCGAGCTTTTCGGCATTGAATACCCCATCATCCAGGGGGCCATGCAGTGGCTGTCCAAGCCTAAGCTGGCCGCCGCCGTGTCCAACGCAGGTGGCCTGGGCACCATCAACATGACCACCTACGAGACCCCCGAGGCCTTCCAGGAGGACATCCGCCTGCTCAAGTCCCTCACAGACAAGCCCTTCAGCGTGAACCTCTCCCTCCTGCCCGACACCAAGCCCGACGGCCCCATCAAGGGCTTCCTCCAGGCCATCGTGGACGAGAAGGTCCGCATCGTGGAGACGGCCGGCAGCTCCCCCAAGCCCTTCATGGACCTCTTAAAGAGCAACGGCTGCGTGGTGATGCACAAGATCCCCGACTCCCGCTTCGCCCACACGGCAGAAGAGGTGGGCTGCGATGCCGTGTGCATCGTGGGCTACGAGGGGGGCGGCCACCCCGGCATGTCCGGCGTGGGCTCCATGGTCCAGTGGCCCCTGACCCTGGAGCGGTGCAATATCCCCGTGGTGGGCGCCGGCGGCGTCTGCGACGGCCGGACCATGTATGCAGCCCTGGCCATGGGCCTGGACGGCGTCATGGTGGGCAGCCGCTTCATGATGGCCGAGGAGTGCGAGATCGGCCCCCATCTGCGCCAGACGGTCATCGATGCCAAGGAGACCGACACCGTCCTGACCCAGATGTCCATCCGCAACGCCCTGCGGTCTCTCAAGACCCAGGAGGCCCTGAACATCATCGAATTCGAAAAGACCAACCCCACCTTTGACGAGCTCTACCCCCTCATCAAGGGCACCGTCACCCGGGCGGCCTTCGAGAGCGACGACCCCCAGGCGGCCCAGATCGCCATGGGCCAGGTCATCGGCCGCATCCACGACGTAAAGCCCGCCGCCCAGATCGTCAAGGACATGATGGACGAGTTCATGGCCCTCCACGAGCGGGTCACAAAGATGCTTTGAGCAGAAGCAAAGGCTCCCCTGTGAGGGGAGCTGGATGCGAAGCAGCCTGAGGGGTGCTATCCTTCCAGTGATTATGTCGTACCGATACGACAGCATCCCCTTTGACCCCGCACCCCTCCGCCCCTTCGGGGCACCTCCCCTCTAAAGGGGAGGCATCTCTTTCTAACGTCACATATCATTTCCTGTTAAAAACACCCCTATGCCATTGCATAGGGGTGTTACTCTTTCCCGTTCGGGATATATTCCGCAATATCTTCCAATTTGCAGTCCAGAATCTCACACAGCCGATCCAGGGTATAGGTGGTGACAGGCTTGTTTGCCTGAAGGCTCTGGACCGTGGAATGGCTCATCTTATGGATGACCCGCAAAGTATAGGTCGTCACATTCTTCTTTTTCATGGTTTCCCATAAGCGGTCATAGCGAATCACAGCCTCGCCTCCTTTTACCCTCCCATTATGGATGGTAAAAGGGCGATTAGAATATGGCCGTTATTTGGCCATATTACACTTTACAGGCGAAATTATTCTTGATACACTATGGCCAGAATCAGCCATGCAGAAAGGGAGTTCTCCTATGTCGAGACGCAGAAAATATATCCTCACAGCCCTGGCGGTCCTTCTGGCCATCTTCCTCCTCTGGGCTTTCCAAGACGAGGCCCGGGCCATGCTCCTGGAACCCCCGGAGGTCTGCGCCCTCTGCGGCCAGGAGCCCCAGGAGGTCCCCTGCCTCCTGGACATCAGCACCGGTGAAGTGGGCCCCCTGGCCGGGACCACCCTCCCCGGCAAGTTCCAGTACATCGGCGTCCTCGGGGCCATGGGCGGGTGGGATTCCGACGCCCAGACCGGTCAGGTCACCCTGCCCCAGGGCGAGGCCCACTTCCTGGTCCCCCTCTTCTGCCGGTCCTGCCGGTGGACCATCATGGAAAACCCGGCCAGCCTCTACTACCTGGCCGACCTGTCAGACCCCAAAAGTCCCCTGCTCTACCCCATCGGGGAGGAACCCCTGACCATCCTGGGCTGGACCATCACCCCCAAAGACACCGCCGACGGCACCACCCTCACCATCTCTCCTGCTCCATAAAATATCCGCCCCAGACAATGTCCGGGGCGGATGTTTTTCAAGGGTTGCACCTGTTGCGGAAACGTGATATGATTTTTGTGCTGTACGGCAGACCGGGTCTGCCGGCCCTGGCGGTTAGCCCTCTTACTTAGGGGGCGGAAGCCTTCTTTTGCCCCCTGACTTTTGAGGAAGGGGGTGATGACGTGGTTACATTCGAAATACTGTTACAGTATACGTTGGTGATTATCGGCATTATCGCCTTGTTTCAAGGCAGAAAGAAGTAAACCGCCCGGCTGCAACCCGAGCGGTTTATCAAACAAAAAACCAGACTTAGGGGACTGACCGTAGGCCAGCAACCCTTCTGCCAACAGTATAGCGGAAACCGCCTCCCTTGTCAAGGGAGGCGGTTTTTATTCACTTCATTCTCCGCAGGGTCTCAGTCACCAGGTTCCAGATCCGCTGGGTGGAGGCGATATACAGCTTCTCGTGGTAGGTGTGCAGGCCGGTCATGTCCGGGCTGATGCACAGGCAGTCCAGGCCGGGGATCTTGCCGGAGAAGACCCCGCACTCGGCGCCGGCATGGATGGCCTTGATCTTGGGCTCCTTGCCGAACTGCTCCACATACACCTGGGTCATGAGCTCCCGCAGGGGGGAGTCGGGCCGGAAGGGCCAGCCGGGGTACTGGCCGGAGACCTGGATGCTGCCGTCCACCGCCAGGGCAAACTGCATCAGGCGGTCCACCAGCATCTGGGTCTGGGTGTCCACACTGGACCGCAGGCAGAAGCCCAGGTCCACCTCCTGGGCCCCCACAGCAATGGTGCCCAGGTTCAGGGAGGTCTGGACCAGGTCGGGGATGTCCGGGCTCATGACCTGGACCCCGTTGGGGGTGCAGGTCAGCAGGAAGAGGAGGTCCTCGCTGCTTCTCTGGCTCAGGGGCAGGCCGTCCTCAGCGGGCCCAACGGTGACGGTCACACCGGGGTCGGGGGTGGCCAGCTCCTTCTTCAGGATGGCATCCATTCTGGCGCAGGCCTTCTGGATGCCCTCGGGGTCCAGGGCCATGATGACGGCCTGGGCCTCGGCGGGGATGGCGTTCTCCCGGCCGCCCCCCTTCACGTCGATGATGCGGAAGTCGGTGTAGCCCGAGGCCTCCACCAGGACACGGCCCAGCAGCTGGATGGCGTTGCCCCGGCCCAGGTGGATGTCGATGCCGGAATGGCCCCCCAGCAGGCCGCCCACGGAGACGGTCATGGGGGTGCCGGGATAGGGACCCCGCTTGACGGGCATGGTCAGGTGGGTCATGTTGCCCCCGGCGCAGCTGACAAAGATGGTGTCCTCGGTCTCGGAGTCCAGGCTGATGAGCCGCTTGGCGGTGAGGGGGGATGCGTCCAGGCCCAGGGCGCCCAGCATGCCGATCTCCTCGTCCACGGTGAGGACCACCTCCAGCCGGGGGTGGGCCAGGTCGTCGCTGGCCAGGAGGGCCAGGGTCATGGCCACGGCGATGCCGTCGTCGCCCCCCAGGGTGGTGCCCTTGGCGTAGACGTACTCCTCGGTGCAGGCCAGGTCCAGGCCCTCCTTGGCCATGTCCTTGGTGCAGCCCGGAGCCAGGTCACAGACCATGTCCATGTGGCCCTGGAGGATCACAGGGGGGACCTTCTCATAGCCGGGGGTGGCCTCCTTGATGATGATGATATTGTTCATGGCGTCCTGGTGGTATTCCAGGTCATGGGCAAAGGCGAAATCGGCCAGGTACTCGCTGATGGCCTTGGTGTTCCCCGAGCCGTGGGGGATGGCGGCGATCTCCTCAAAATAGGAAAAGACCTTCTTGGGTTCCAGATGTTCCAATACTGCCATAGTGGTGACCCCTTTCTTCGTTATGGTTTGCGCCGGTAGGTGTCCCCTCCGGCGGATTCGATATACTGCTGGTCCAGCAGGAAGTCAATGACCTGGGGAGCCACGGTCTTCCCGTCCTGGACCTTCATCCTGTGTTTGGACCAGACCTGGCCCACAGTGACCCCTTCAATGAGCCGGGCGATCTCTCCCCCGGTGATGGTCTCCTGTTTTTTCAGGGCCTTCAGCACCCGGCTGCCGCAGGCGTGCATCAGGTTCCGGCGGAGGGTATCCCCCTGGTCGGCGGCCTTTCCCAGGCCCCAGGCATACAGGACGGCGGTGACCAGGGCAAAGAGAAGGATGCCCACCAGGATCTGCCATGGTCTCATTTCAGCTGCCCGTCCTTTCCCTGGAAGCGGATGAAGCCGTTGTTGTGGAGGATCTGCAGGTACTTCACCAGCCGGTCGTAGAGGGGCTCGGCCTTGTCCCCGAACTCCGCCTTCACCAGCTGGGCGATGTCCTCCACCGTCCGCTGGCCGTCCAGGAGAGGGAAGATAAAGCTCCCCATCTCGTCCAGGTCAATGTGGCTGACCCGGGGCCGGTGGAAAAATTTTTGGGCGATGGCCGCATAGAATCCCCGGTGGACCATGTGGACGGTGACCTTGCCGTTCTCCTGGCTCCAGGTGTTCTTGTCGGAGATCACCGGGATATAGTCCAGATAATTGGTCTGCGCTTTCTTTGCCATGGGTAGTCCTCCATAAAAAAGGCGATATACCTTAGTATATCGCCTTTTTCTGATATTTTCAATTATTTCTTCTTTGCGCCCCGGACAGCGAAGGAGAACAGGGTGAACAGCAGGATGGCGTAGGCCACGATGCCGCCGATGTTGCCCAGGCTGATGATGCCGGAGATGTCTGCGCTGACGCCCAGGACAGCCAGGACGGCCAGCAGGATGCCGATGAGGCCTTCGCCGGCCACCAGGCCGGAGGCATACAGGATGCCGGCCTGAACGGCGTCGTTCTTGGCCTTCTCATCGGCAAACTTCTTCTTGTCGATGAACCAGCGGACCACACCGCCCAGCATGATGCCGGCGGACAGGTGGAAGGGCAGGTACACGCCGATGGCGATGGGCAGGACGGGCAGACCCAGGACCTCCACGAAGATGGCGATGAAGATGCCGATGAACACCAGGGTCCAGGGCAGGTTGCCCTCCATGACGCCCTCGATGACCATCTTCATCATGGTTGCCTGGGGAGCAGCCAGCTCCTCAGAGCCGAAGCCCCAGGCGGAGTTCAGCAGGTGCAGGGTGCCGCCGATGGCCAGACCGGAGGCGATGACGCCCACCATCTCGCCCAACTGCTGCTTCTTGGGGGTGGCACCCACCAGGAAGCCGGTCTTCAGGTCCTGGGAGGCGTCAGCAGAGATGGCCACGATGACGCAGATGACAGAGCCGATGGCAATGGCTGCCACCATGCCCTCGGTGCCCACGGTGCCGGTGGCCTTCAGGATGATGGCGGTGACCATGACGGTGGCGATGGTCATACCGGAGACGGGGGTGTTGGAGGAGCCGATGCTGCCCACGATGCGGGAGGCAACGGTGGAGAAGAAGAAGCCGAATACCAGGACGATGATGGCGCCCAGGGGGTTGACGGGGATGCCGGGGTACAGCCAGATGAACAGAGCCACGATCAGGCAGGTGCCCAGGATGATGGGGGTGGCGATGTCCTGCTCGGTGCGCAGGGAGCTGCTACCGCTTCCCTTGCCGTAGCTCTTGAAGGCCGCCTTGAAGGTGGTGACGATGGTGGGCAGGGACTTGATCAGGCTGATGAAGCCGCCGGCCACCAGTGCGCCGGCACCGATGTAGCGGACGAAGGCATCCCAAATGCCCCAGGTGCCGCCGGTTGCCCACAGCTCGGCCACAGAGACCTCAGCAGGGAAGATGACCAGGTCACTGCCGAAGAGGACGATCATGGGCATGATGACGAACCAGGTCAGCAGGCCGCCGGAGAACATGTAGGAGGAGACACGGGGGCCCACGATGTAGCCAACGCCGGCCAGAGCGGGCAGCACGTCCACGCCGATGCCGGAGCCGGGATAGGCCTTGATGGAGTAGTCCACCTCGCTGGGGAAGAGCTTCAGGCCGTCTGCAATGAACTTGTAGACAGCGCCGATACCCAGGCCGGCAAAGACCACGGAGGCCTTGCTGCCGCCTTCCTCACCGGCCATCAGGACCTCGGCGCAGGCGGTGCCTTCGGGATAGGCCAGCACGCCATGCTCCTTGACGATGAGGGCGGAACGGAGGGGGATCATCATCATGACGCCCAGAACACCGCCGCAGATGGCGATGAGGGAGATGTCGATGACGGAGGGCATGGCGGTCAGGCCCTCGGATGCCCACATGAACAGGGCGGGGATGGTGAAGATGGCACCGGCGGCCAGGGATTCACCGGCGGAGCCAATGGTCTGGGCCATGTTGTTTTCCAGGATGGAGTCACGCTTGAGGATGATGCGCATGACGCCCATGGACAGCACGGCCGCGGGGATGGATGCGGAAATGGTGGTGCCGATGCGCAGGCCCAGATAGGCGTTTGCGCCGCCGAACACCACGGCCAGGATGATACCCAGGATCACCGAGAAGATGGTGAACTCGGGCATGACCTTTTCCGCGGGGATAAACGGTTTGAACGGTTTGTTTTCCACGCTTTTTTCTCCTTTTTCATTGGTTGGAAGGGTGTCTGTCGTGTGTGTAAAAACGCAGACCATTTATTTTATAAAATTTTGTTTCTATTGTCAATGATAAAACGGAAATCCTGTCGTTTCCCGCCGAAAAAAGCCCCCCTGCGGCGGATGCCGCAGGGGGGCTAAAGCCTCGCAGAGTTTCACCGCCGCAGCGGTGAAAAAGGATCCGATCCGTTTTTCGGCGCGACATGTGCGTGCCGAAAAACTCTTCTCGGCCTGCCAGTGTGCCCAAAGGGCGCGCGCAGCAGGCTGCAGTTCTCACATTTGGAAGGGCTTCGCCCTTTCAAATGTCTTAACCTCCCAGGTATGCCTTCTTGACGGCCTCGTCCTCCAGCAGCTCATGGCCGGTGCCGGTGGCCACGATCTTGCCGGTCTCCAGCACGTAGCCCCGGTCTGCCACGGACAGAGCCATCTGGGCGTTCTGTTCCACCAGCAGGATGGTGGTGCCTGCGGCGTGGAGCTCCTGGATGATGTCGAAGATCTGGTCCACCAGGATGGGGGCCAGGCCCATGGAGGGCTCGTCCAGCATCAGCAGCTTGGGCTTGGACATCATGGCGCGGCCCATGGCCACCATCTGCTGCTCGCCGCCGGACAGGGTGCCGGCGATCTGCTTGCGGCGCTCCTTCAGGCGGGGGAAGCGGTTGAAGATGTCCTCCAGGCTGTCGGAGATCTCGTTCTTGGGGCGGGTGTAGGCACCCATCTCCAGGTTCTCCTCCACGGTCATCTGCTGGAAGATCTGGCGGCCTTCGGGGACCAGCGCAAGGCCCAGAGGCAGGATCTTGTGGGCAGGGAAATGGCCCAGGTGGATGTTGTTGAAGTCGATGGTGCCGGTGCGGGTGTGGAGCAGGCCGGCCACGGTGTTCAGGATGGTGGTCTTGCCTGCGCCGTTGGCACCGATCAGGGTGACGACCTCACCCTCGTTGACCTCAAAGGAAACGCCCTTGACGGCGTGGATGGCGCCGTAGAAGACGTTGATGTCGTTGACTTTCAGCATGGTTGCCATGGTTTAGCCCTCCTTCTTGCGGCCCAGGTAGGCCTCGATCACGGCGGGGTTCTCCTGGATCTCCTTGGAGGTGCCCTTGGCGATGATCCGGCCGAAGTTCAGCACGCAGATACCCTCGCAGATGCCCATGACCAGGTTCATGTCGTGCTCGATGAGCATGACGGCGATCTGGAAGGTGTCACGGATCTTCACGATGTTCTCCATGAGCTCTGCCGTCTCGGAGGGGTTCATGCCGGCGGCGGGCTCGTCCAGCAGCAGCAGGGAGGGGTCGGTGGCCAGGGCACGGACGATCTCCAGGCGGCGCTGGGCACCGTAGGGCAGGGAGCCTGCCTTGTGGTCGGCCAGGTCCTCCATGTGGAAGATGGACAGCAGCTCCATGGCACGCTCGTGGGCGGCCTTCTCCTGCTTCCAGAAGGAGGGCAGGCGCAGGACGCCGGAGGCCATGGAATACCGGTTGTGGTTGTGCAGGCCGATCTTCACGTTGTCCTCCACGGAGAGGTTGTTGAAGAGGCGGATGTTCTGGAAAGTACGGGCGATGCCCATACGGTTGATGTGGGCGGTGTCCTTGCCGGAGGTATCCTGGCCGTTGAGCAGGATGGTGCCCATGGTGGGCTGGTAGACCTTGGTCAGCAGGTTGAAGACGGTGGTCTTGCCGGCGCCGTTGGGGCCGATGAGGCCGGCGATCTCGGTGCGGCCGATGGTCAGGTTGAAGTCGTCCACGGCCTTCAGACCGCCGAACTGGATGCCCAGGTGGCTGCACTCCAGGACGGGGACGTTGCCCAGGTCACGCTCGGGGATGATGGAGTGGCTGGGCACGGGAACCATGTGGCCCTTTTCAAAATGGAATTTAGCCATTTGCTTCCCCTCCCTTCTTCTTGCCCTTGGGAATGACCTTGGAGATCAGATCCTTCAGCTGGGGGTTGTTGGTAAAGAGCATCACCAGGATCAGGATGACGGCGTAGATGAGCATGCGGTACTCGGAGATGGCGAAGTTACGCAGCATCTCAGGCAGGATGTACAGCAGGGCGGCGGCGATCATGGAGCCGCGGATGGAGCCCAGACCGCCCAGGACCACGAACACCAGGATCAGGATGGAGGTGTTGAAGTCGAAGCGGGTGGCCATGGTGGAGGAGTAGTTCAGGCCGAAGAGGGCACCGGCTGCGCCGGCCAGGGCGGCAGAGGTGACGAAGGCCATGAGCTTGTACTTGGTGACGGAGATGCCCACGCTCTCTGCGGCAATGCGGTTGTCACGCAGAGCCAGAATGGCACGGCCGGAGCGGCTGTTGACCAGGTTCTGGACGATGATGAGGGTGAGCAGCACCAGGATGAAGCCGGCAGTGAAGGTGGCCAGACGGGTGACGCCAACGGCGCCCATGGGGCCCTTGATGATGGCCACGCCCTCGTAGGACATGTTCAGGTTGGACTGGTTGGTGGCAAAGTGCAGGCCGTTCTCGTCCAGGCCCACGTAGAGGACCATGATGACGTTCTTGATGATCTCGCCGAAGGCCAGGGTGACGATGGCCAGGTAGTCGCCCCGCAGACGCAGGACGGGCACGCCCACCAGCACGCCGCCGATGCCGCCGATGATGGCACCCACGACGATGGAGATGACCAGGCGCAGGGGGCCGAAGGCGATGATGTCCTGGAGGGCGAAGGACACGATGATGCCGGAGAAGGCACCCAGGGACATGAAGCCGGCGTGGCCCAGGGAGAGCTCACCCAGGACACCGACGGTCAGGTTCAGGGAGACGGCCATGACGATATAGCAGCACACGGGGACCAGCAGACTCTGCAGGGAGTTGGACACCATGCCCTGACCCAGCAGGATCTGGACCACCACGAAGGCCACGATAACAATGCCGTAGTTGATGAATGCGCTGCGGGAGGCAGGGCTCATAGATTTCTTTTTCATAGGGCCCACCTCACACTTTCTCGGGCACGTACTTGCCCAGCAGGCCGGCGGGCTTCACCAGCAGCACGATGATGAGCACAGCGAAGACCACGGCGTCAGACAGGTTGGTGGTGATGTAGGCCTTGGTGAAGGTCTCGATGAGACCCAGCAGGATACCGCCGATGAAGGCGCCGGGGATGGAGCCGATGCCGCCGAAGACGGCTGCGGTAAAGGCCTTGATGCCGGGCAGAGCGCCGGTGGTGGGCATCAGGGTGGGGTAAGCAGAGCACATCAGCACGCCTGCCACGGCGGCCAGAGCGGAGCCGATGGCGAAGGTCATGGAGATGGTGGAGTTGACGTTGATGCCCATGAGCTGGGAGGCTGCCTTGTTCTCAGAGCAGGCACGCATGGCCTTGCCCATCTTGGTCTTGCCGGTGAAGAAGGTCAGGGCTGCCATGATGACCAGGCAGAGCAGGATGGTGACGATGGCCACGTAGCTGATGGTCAGGCCGCCGTCGAACAGGGTGATGCCCTTGGACTCACCAATGTTGAAGAAGTTGGTGGGGAAGGACTTGGGGGATGCGGACCACAGGATCTGGGCGCCGTTCTGCAGGAAGTAGCTGACGCCGATGGCGGTGATCAGAACGGTCAGGGAAGCGGCCTGGCGCAGGGGCTTATAGGCCAGACGCTCGATGACGACACCCAGGATGGTACACAGGATGATGGCCAGCAGAATGCCCACCAGAGGAGGCAGGGCAAAGCCGGTCACGGCGAAGAAGCAGACGTACGCACCCACCATGATAACGTCGCCGTGGGCGAAGTTCAGCATCTTGGCGATGCCGTAAACCATGGTGTAGCCCAGTGCAATGATGGCGTAGATACTGCCTAAGCTCAGACCAGTGATCAGATGGCTGAGAAAGGTCATATTGCTTGCACCTCTTTCTCTCTTAGTATTACGACCTGCCGAATAAGCAGGATTCGGCCGCGGCGGAAAACACCACAGGGCGCTGTGATCCTTTCCGCCGTAGCCGTGGGAAGGTGAAAGGGAGGGCTGCCGGACCGCTCCGGCAGCCCTCCCGGGATGATAAGATTTTGTCAGGATGTCAGATCATTACTGAGCAGCGTATGCGCCGTCCTTAACAGCAACGACCAGAGCTTCCTTGGCGACCTCGCCGTTTGCCTGCCAGGTCATGCCTGCGCCGGTCAGACCGTCCACGGAGAAGTCAGCGCTGGTGAAGACTGCGATCAGAGCGTCGCACAGAGCAGCCTGGTCCATCTCCAGAGCGCCGTCGATCTGCTGGACTGCGTTGTAGATAGCGTAGATGCAGTCATAGCCGTCAGCTGCGAACTGGTTGGGGACCTCGCCGTAAGCTTCCTGGTACTTGGCCACGAAGTTAGCGGTCATCTCGTCCTCGGAGGTAGCGTTGAAGGGGGTCAGCAGCAGCAGGCCCTCAGCCAGAGCGGTGTCGAAGCCTTCGATGTTCAGGATGCCGTCCATGCCGTCGCCGCCGAAGAAGATGGGATCGTAGCCCATAGCGTCAGCCTGGGTCAGGACCAGAGAAGCGGGGGTGTAGTAGATGGGCATGAAGACCAGCTCAGCGCCGCCGTCCTTGCAGGCGGTCAGCTGGACGTTAAAGTCGGTGTTGGTGTCAGCGGGGAAGGTCTGCTCGGTGACGACCTCGATACCCAGGGAAGCGCACTGTGCGATGAAGCCCTGTGCGATGCCGGTGGAGTAAGCGTCGCCGTTGTTGTAGATGACGCCGACCTTGGTGGCCAGACCGGTGTCCTTGACGTAGTTGGCTGCGGTCACGCCCTGGTTGGGGTCGGTGAAGCACATCTGGAAGACGTTGTCCTTGCCGGCGGTGACGTCGGGGGAGGATGCAGAGGGAGTCAGCTGGAAGATGCGGTCAGCGTTGGTCTCGGAAGCGATGGTGATGCAGGGACCGGTGGTGGTGGTGCCGTAGATGACGTCCACGCCCCAGTCCTTCAGGGTGTTGTAAGCGGAGACAGCGGTCTCAGCGACGCCGGTGTCGTCCTGGAAGTCGTACTCGATGGCGAATGCCTTGTCTTCCATGGCGTTGATCTCGTCAACAGCGATCTGAGCGCCGCGCTGGGTGGCAACGCCGTAGGTAGCAACAGCGCCGGTCAGGGGGCCGATGCCGCCGATCTTCAGGGTAGCAGCAGCGTCGCCGCCTTCTGCCTCGGGAGCGGGAGCTTCTTCGCCGCCGCCGCAGGCGCACAGGCTGGCGGACATGGCCAGGGCCAGAGTCAGAGCAAGAATCTTCTTCAGTTTCATGTGTGTTTTCCTCCTTAATTACTCAGAGACCAGTGGTCGATCTCTGTTCCTGAAAAAATATTCGTTTCTTCGGTTTTCTCAAGATTGACACCTATTATAGTAATTTTCCTGTGCATGTGTCAAGTTAAAAAGTATACAATCCTGGGGGTATAAATTTGCCTAATCGGGCAAAAACGCAAAGAGCCAAAGACGAACTGTCAACTTGACAAAGAAAAGGCAACTTTTCTTCATCCAACCAAACCCCTTCCCTTTTCCACGAAAAAACACCCCCTCACGGAAAGGGGGTGTTTGTGTCATCGTTTTTTCTTGGTGGGGGCCTTACCCTGGCGGGTGGGGGTCTTTCTCTCCCCCCTGCCCTTCCGGGCGTCTTTGGGGGCCGCCTTGGGGGTTTTCCTGTCAACCTTGACACCCTTCTTCTCCGCCCCATCCCCCTTTACGGGGCGGATGGGCCGCAGGAGACAGTCGGGGCCGTAGCCGATGAGATCCTCCCGGCCGGCCTTGTGGAGGGCCTCCATCACCAGCCGCCGCTTCTCCGGCCGCTTCCACTGGAGAAGGGCCCGCTGGAGCTCCTTCTCGTGGGGATTTCTGGGCACGTAGACCTCCTTCATGGTCCGGGGGTCCAGGCCGGTGTAGTACATGCAGGTGGAGATGGTGCCGGGGGTGGGGTAGAAGTCCTGGACCTGCTCGGGCTGCCGGCCGGTCTTGTTGAGCCACTGGGCCAGGGAGATGGCGTCGTTCAGGGTGCAGCCCGGGTGGGAGGACATGAGGTAGGGCACCAGGAACTGGTTCTTGCCGTACTTCTGGTTCAGCCGCTCGTACTTGGTCTTGAACTTCTCATAGGCCCCGATGTGGGGCTTGCCCATGTGGTCCAGCACGTGGCCCACGCAGTGCTCGGGGGCCACCTTCAGCTGGCCGCTGATGTGGTGCTTGACCAGGTCGGCGAAGAACTCCCCGTTTTTGTCCTCCAGCAGGTAGTCGAACCGGATGCCCGAGCGGATGAAGATCTTCTTGATGCCGGGGATCTCCCGTAACTTCCGCAGGAGCTTCAGGTAGTCGGCGTGGTCGGCGTCCAGGTTGGGGCAGGGCTCGGGGGCCAGGCAGTCCCGCTTCTTGCACAGGCCGTGCTTGAGCTGCTTCTGGCAGGAGGGCCGCCGGAAGTTGGCGGTGGGGCCCCCCACGTCGTGGATGTACCCCTTGAAGCCCGGGTGCTGGGTGAGCTCGGTGACCTCCCGGATGACGCTCTCATGGCTGCGGGAGGTGACCATCCGCCCCTGGTGGAAGGCCAGGGAGCAGAACTTGCAGGCCCCGAAGCAGCCCCGGTTGTGGATGACCGAGAACCGGACCTCCTCAATGGAGGGCACGCCCCCCATACTGTCGTAGACCGGGTGGGGCTCCCGCATGTAGGGGAGCTCTGCCACATGGTCCAGCTCGGCCGTGGTCAGTGGCATGGCGGGGGGATTGTAGATGAGATACTGGTCCCCGTGGGGCTGGATGACCCCCTTGCCCCGGACGGGGTCGTGCTCGTCGTACTCCACCAGGTTGGCGGCGGCGTAGGCCTTCTTGTCCCGGGCCACCTCCTCGTAGGAGGCCACCCGGATGGCGGGATAGCCGCAGACGTCGGGGGTGGGGGCGGCGTAGCAGGTCCCCCGGACCTGGGTGATCTCCTTCACAGGGGTCCCCTTGGCCAGAAGGGCGGCGATCTCCCGGATGGCCCGCTCCCCCATGCCGTAGACCAGCAGGTCGGCCTGGGCGTCGAAGAGGATGGACCGGCGGACCTTGTCCTCCCAGTAGTCGTAGTGGGCGAACCGGCGGAGGGAGGCCTCCAGGCCGCCGATGACCAGGGGGATGTCCCCATAGACCTCTCTTATTTTATTGGCGTAGACGATGGTGGCCCGGTCGGGGCGGTACCCCGCCCGGTTGCCGGGGGAGTAGGCGTCGTCGTGGCGGCGCTTCCGGGCGGCGGTGTAGTGGGCCACCATGGAGTCGATGTTGCCCCCGTTGATGAGGACCCCGTACCGGGGCTTGCCGAAAATGGTGAAGGACTCGTTCTTCCGCCAGTCGGGCTGGGCCAGGATGCACACCCGGTACCCCTCGTCCTCCAGGACACGGCTGATGATGGCCGTGCCGAAGGAGGGGTGGTCCACGTAGGCATCCCCGGTGATCAGCAGGAAGTCATAGTAGTGCCAGTCCCGGGCCAGCATATCCTCTTTGGAAATGGGCAGGAATTGTTTCAGGGCTTTCAAAACAGATCTCCTCGTCTTTCATAGCCGATGTATTTTTCCATCTCGTACAGGTCGTTGTACACCCCGGGGGTGGTGCCCACCACCCGGAAGCCGTACTTTTTGTAAAAGCCCAGGGCCACCTGGTTCTTTTCCGAGCAGGTCAGCCGCAGGACGTCCCGGTCCAGGGGCCGCAGGACGCTGATGGCCTTGCCCAGGAGCTGGACCCCCACGTTGTTCCCCCGGTCCCTGGGGGTCAGGTACAGGAAGCAGATGTAGCCCCCGGGGCGGTCGGGGTCCACCTGGACCAGACCGGCCGGGCGCTTGCCCTTCATGCCGATCTGGAGGCTCTGGGGATACTTCTGCCAGACCTCCTGGGCCTCGGCCAGGAAGGCGGGGCCGTCGTAGCCCTCCAGGGTGCCGTAGAGGTTCTCCCAGGCCTCCTGGCGGCAAGCCAGGTAGAAGTCCCGGTCGGTGGGGTCGTTCAGGTCGGCAGGGCGGAACCACAGGTTCACGTCCACCTTCTTGGTGTCCCCCTTCCACCAGTGCTGCTGGGCCAGGGTGGAGATCTCTTCGGACAGGTGGGAGTTGTCGTCGGCATAGATCACGTTGGCCTTGCCCTCCTCCACCTCTAAGTAAGCCACGGCGGTGTTGTCGCTGTGCTTCATCTTGTGCATGCCCTCGGGGCCGATGCCCTGGAAGGCCGCCAGGGCGTTGCGGATGAGGGTGCCGTGGGCAAAGATGGCCACGGTCTGGCCCTCATGCCGGGCGGCGATGTCCAGGATGGCAGCGGAGCCCCGGTCCCGGACCTCCTGGAAGCTCTCCCCGTTGGGGGCCCGGTACAGAGGAGAGGACTGGCTGAAATAGCCCATCATCTCGGGCTCCACCATGGCGATGGCGGCAAAGGTCCGGTCCTCCCAGTCTCCCATGTGGATCTCCCGCAGGTCGGGCCGGGTGACCAGGGGCAGGCCTTTGGTGTCGCAGATGGCCCGGGCGGTGGTCATGGTGCGGAAGAGGTCGCTGGAGTAGACGGCATCGATGGGGATGTCCCGGAACCGCTCCGCCAGGGCCTGGATCTGGCGGTAGCCGTTGTCGGTGATGAGGCTGTTATAGTGGCCGTGCATGCGGCGGTAGAGGTTGCCCTCGGCCTCGGCATGCCGGATGAGATAGATCTTGGTCATGAGGACCTCCAAAGTTCGAAGTAGAATAGTTTATTATATAATGACTCACATTTTTTAGCAACGAATTTTCTTGAAAAGAGGGACAAACTAATGCCGTCTCCCTGAGACAATTTCACCGAAAGGAGGACCTCCTATGTGCTGCAGCAACTTCTGGGCCGGCATGGCCCTGGGTCTGGCCGCCGGCACCTGCATCGGCATGCGGGCCAAGGCCAACGAGCGGAAGATCCGCCGGTTCGTGAACCGGACCGTCCGGGACATGGAGAACGCCTTTGACTCCATGAGCCGCTGACCGGTTTTTGACCGGCTCTTTTTCAAATATTTTTCAAAAACCTCTTGACAATCCTGCCCCTGTCTGCTATGATAACTTTCGTTCCAAGCGGAACGCAACTGCATATGGGGGTATAGCTCAGCTGGGAGAGCGCTTGAATGGCATTCAAGAGGTCAGCGGTTCGATCCCGCTTATCTCCACCAAGGAAGAGAGTCATCGTTTGATGGCTCTCTTTTTTCGTCCGAAGAAGTACCGAGAACCGCTGACCTCTTGACAATTTAGATCCCGTCAGCGATAGCCGCCGAGAGGCGTTAGCCCTCGGCGGTTCGATCCCGCTTATCTCCACCAAAAAGAAAACCAACGGCTTTGGCCGTTGGTTTTTCTTTTTGGCCGAAGGTAGGTTTGGGATCGGCCGCCCGGGCAAAGCCCGGTTGCGGCGACGGATGGGCTCCGCCCATCCTAGTGCCCGCAGGGCGGCGATCCCGCCCAAAGGGTTTTGCTTTGTTCGTCAGGGGAACCACCGAGAACCGCTGACCTCTTGACAATTCAAATCCCGTCAGCGATAGCCGCCGAGAGGCGTTAGCCCTCGGCGGTTCGATCCCGCCCGAAGGGTTTGAATGCCATTCAAGAGAGCAACAATCGGCTACAGATAGCCCAATAGTAGCATGTATAGCCCATCCATTTTCTCCAGATTGTTTAATCTATAGTAAGATAAATTCGGAAGGAATGATAATGGATACCATCATAGCAGTCAGAAATCGCATTTTAGAACTTTGCGGAGAATGCGAGCTTAGCATCAATAAACTCGCAACCATCTCTGCTCTTCCCCCGTCCAGCATCAAAAACATTCTCTATGGGAAAAGCCAAAACCCCAAATTACTGACCATTAAGATGATCTGTGATGGTCTCGGAATCTCTCTCGGCGAATTCTTCTCCACTCCAGAATTCCAGCAGTTAGAGCAGGAGGTCCGATGATATGTCCCTCTCCCCCTCTCACAACCTTCTTTCCTATTACTCTTCCACGATTGCAGAATTTCTTCAACAGTCCCCCGACGAAATTCTAGGAACGATCCACTCCAATTGCTTTTCAACAAAAGGTCCGAAAATCCTAACCTCTTTAGGATTTTCGGACCTTTTTATGCCAATCAGTATCGTTCCATGGTATTGTGAGTTCAGGCACAGACCTGCACAAACATCGAAAGGAGCTTGTACCCATGAAAAAAAGAATTTCTCTGCCCCGTAATCTCTTTAGCAAAACAATCTGCCCGCCGGAGAAGCTTGGCCAAATGATGTGCGTTAACATCTATAACGACGGAAAATTTAACATGAACGGGAGACTCGCAACCAAACTTGGAAACAAAGCGTTAGACCTTGCTTTCACCGAAGATGGAACTCATTTTATCTTGCTAGAGACATCAGATTCCCTTTCTGCTATCAAATTCCCTAAAAGTGGCTCAAGAAAACTCCCCGAAGTTACTGAGCTCTTAAAAGGACGTAAAATAGTTTTCCCCGCAAAATACGAAGTCTGGCTTACAAGTGAGGGCCACTGGCAAGGAGATCTTTTGGAAAACCCTACACAACCGCAATCAGGAAAGCACCGCAGCTTGAAGAAGAACTAATGGTACTACCAAAAGCGTATCTCTCTGCATTAACACTCTTTATTCAGGAACATACCGATCCTGATACCTTTCACGAAATGATCGCATGTTGCTGTGAAGCTTGGAACACCAAAAAGAGGACTTCCGATGCGACTAAACTCGCAAAAGAGTTGATTATTTCCATCCTAAAAAAGCAGGCAACCGAGCGTTTCACTCTATATAACGACAAAAGGAACATCTCCTTAGATCAATGCATAGGAGATAGTCGCACCCCTGTCTCAGAATGGCTTCTTCTTGATGATTGGGATGAGTGGACATAATTTTCTACTCCCGACTGGATTATCCGCTATATCAGTGGTCCTAACTACCAAACAGTGATTTTATGTTCCGCCCATGTGCTACGAACAAGTGATCCCTCTCCATGAAAAAGCGGTGCAGCTGTTTGGCTACACCGCTTAAATATCTTACAGGAGCATCCCGCTTCCCGAATCATGCTGGAAAAACATGATGTAATACACTGGAAGGTAGATGATCTTTCCCTTCTGGGAAACCGTCCACTCATTGGACACGACGTACGCCTTTTTCACATGATAGTCCTCGTTCTGGACAAAGATGTTCAGAGCACTGCGGACAGTATAGTCCTTGCCGGACTTGACCTCGATGGGCTGGGCAACCAAGGTCTTTTTAGCGAAACATCAATCTACCGCACAGTAACAACCGCAGCTTCCACATTACCAACCAGTACGACCATAAGGCCTTACTCGCCATACCCGTAAATTTCCCACTCCCACTCCTGCATCCCCTGGACCATGAGCACATGATCCATGCGATACAGGGGGTCATCGCTCCCTTCATCCGCCGGACGCAACAGTTCATACTCCGTCAGAGCCATCTGCTCTCCATGCCATTCCTCCAGGGTATATGCCGTATCCCTCTCATAGAGATACCCGGAGGGGACCCCTCCTGTGTCCCTGTACAGATCCATGGACAGCTCCTGGAGGGCCTCCTGCTCCCAGGTCAGTTCTTCCGGTCCCAAGGCCCAAAGCTCCTCATGGGAGATATAGCAGTATGCACCAAAATCCCCCTTCAGATAGGTTTTGATCACGTGGGCCAACGCATCCCTGGTGTCCTTCCCAACAGCTTCCGCCGGAATGGAGCCGGAGACCGCACGAGGCCGGAGGGCTTCGTCATCCTCTTCCCCACTGACCGTCACCGCCGCCGTTTCCCCATTCACTTCCAGCACGATCCAGGGGACCACTGTGGCGCTGACCCCGTTTTGGGTCAGGATAAACTGCCGGTAAACGGCGCAGGATCTGTAATCGGAAGACACCTGGCTCCAAGTCTCTCCCACGGCTTTTACCGTGTATCCCGCAGGCATCGTCCCTGCGGTCATCTCCTGATCCATGATCTTTTGAACATAGAAGTCCACGGGTCCAGTAGGGGTACTTATGACCACATTCACCTCCACGTTCCAGATCATTCCCAATTCAGCGGCATATCCATCGGTAGTCTCCGATACGATCCGATCTCCCATTCCGATAATCCGCCGGTCCAGGTTGAACAGCTCCCGGAAGAATTCCTGGGCGAAGGTGCGTTCCGGCACCTGCCCTCCCTGGTACTGGCCAATATATTGAATGGCTTCCACCATCTCATCCACGTCATGCTGGAATTTTGTCACCGTGGGCATACGCTCCGGGTCCATCTCTTCCAGGGGGGCCAGGGAAAGCTCCACATCGTGGGTTTCGTTGGCTTCTTGTATAATCGTCTCATACTCCTGGTACAAGACCGCTGGGGCAGTTTCCTTGTCCCAGCCGAAGGTCTGCTGGGACATCTGGGCCTCTACAGTGAACCAGGCCACCCCGCCCACCAGGAAGACCAGGCAGAAGCAGGCCGCCCGGCGGAATCCGACAGTCCAACCAGGCCGGTCGGTCTTTTGGGTCAGACCATCCATCTTTTTCTGAAACTCCGGGGAGAAGGTGTGGGAGCAGTCCTCCGGCAGGGCATCGGTGATGGCCTGTCCTGCGATACGGGCGGCCTGTTCCAGCTCCCCCTGGGAAAAGGGCAGTTCCTTCCATACACGGTTTCTCACAGCAGGCCCTCCTCTCTGCACAGGGTCTCCAGCCGGGCCTTGGCCCGCTGCTCCACCTTGTAGGCGGCGGAGAGGGTCAGGCCCATCATGTCTGCGATCTCTTTGGTGGTGTATCCCTGGTCGAATTTCAGCAGGACAAACTGACGGTCCCGGTCCGGCAGTTTCAAAATGCACCGGGCCAGTCCGTTTTCGGTCTCAGGCACTGTGGTCAGGTCCCCCTCCTCCAGGTGGGCCGCCGGATGGCGGGTCCGCTGGCGGTAGAGGTCGATGGCCTTCCGCTGGGCGATGGTGACCACAAAGGCTTTCGTTCTGGGGTCGTTCACATCCCCCACCTTGTCCATGTGCCGGGCCATGGCCAGAAAGGCCTCGTGGACGGCGTCCTCGGCGTCCTTTTCGTCCTTCAGGATGCCCATTGCCACATGGTGCATGAGTCCCCCGTACCGGGTATAGAGTTCTTCAAACCTGGCTCGCTCCCTGGGGCGGGCGATCAGGGCGAGATAGACCAGCATGGATACACCTCAAATCATAGGAAAACTTCCTTTCACTAACTATAACGAAGTGGGAACGGGAAAATGGACAGGATTTCAAAAAAATTTTGCTCTGGTCCCCTCATCAGTCTGCTTCGCAGACAGCTTCTCCCCAGGGAGAAGCCTTGGACCCAGATATTTCCCTCACGCCATGGCCTTCCCACTGGAGGGAAGGTGGCCCGGCGAAGCCGGGTCGGACGAGGTGCAAAAACAAAGCCAGCCCGAAGGCTGGCTGTTGTCTTACATATCTCCGTTGAGGATGACCTGCTTGTTCTGGATGAAGTACTCGATGCCGGAGTACACGGTGGTGATAACGATGACGGCCACGCAGATCAGGTTCAGCAGATCGCCGGGGACGGCCAGCATCAGGATGATACCCACCATGGTGGAGGCGGTCTTCACCTTGCCGGACTTACCGGCGGCGATGACCAGGCCCTGCTCCACCGCCACCAGGCGCAGGCCGGTGACGGCAAACTCACGGGCCAGGACGATGAAGAAGGCCCAGCCGGGCATCCAGCCCACCTCCACGAACCAAGCCATGGCGGACATGACCAGGAGCTTGTCGGCCAGGGGGTCCATGAACTTGCCGAAGTCGGTGACCAGGTTATATTTGCGGGCCACATAGCCGTCCACAAAGTCGGTGACGCTGGCCACGATGAAGACAGCCAGGGCGGGAATGGTATAGCCCAGGTACAGCAGAACGATAAACACCGGGATCAGGACCACCCGGATCATGGTGAGTTTGTTTGCGGTATTCATGTTACTCCTCCTCGTTGGCAATGACGCCGATGAGCTCGCCGTCGTAGGTGCTGGTGATCTTCACCCGGTAGAAGTCGCCGGGGCGGACACCGCCTTCTTCTCCCTCAAAGTGGACGATGCCGTCGATGCCGGGGGAATCGTACTCACTGCGGCCGAAGAAGAGCTCGGTCTCGTCGTCGTAGCCCTCGCACAGGACGGTCATCTCCCGGCCCACCTGCTTCTCGCAGTACTCGTCCACGATGCGCAGCTGCAGGTCGGTGAGGAGTTCCAGACGGCGGCGCTTCACGTCCTCGTCCACCTGGTCGGGCATCTTGGCGGCCACGCTGCCGGGCTCGGGGGAGTAGGCAAAGACACCGGCCCGCTCCAGCTTGTGCTCCAGCAGGAACTCGCAGAGCTCTTCGAACTCCTCGTCGGTCTCCCCGGGGAAGCCGGTGATGAGGCTGGTGCGGATGACCAGGTCAGGGATGCGGTCTCTCAGCTTGAAGAAGAGCTCCCGGATCTCCGCGCCGGTACCCCGGCGGTTCATGGCCTTCAGGACCCGGTCGCTGATGTGCTGGATGGGGAGGTCAATGTATTTCACGATCTTGGGCTCGTTGGCGATCACGTCAATGAGCTCATCGGTGATCATGTCGGGATACAGATAGTGGAGGCGGACCCACTCAATGCCCTCAATGGCGCACAGCTTGGGCAGCAGGTCGGCCAGGGCGGGACGGCCGTAGAGGTCCAGGCCGTAGCGGGTGATGTCCTGGGCCACCACGATGAGCTCCTTCATGCCGGCCTCGGCCAGGCTCCGGGCCTCTTCCAGGATGGCCTCCTCGGGGCGGCTGCGGAACTTGCCCCGGATGTAGGGGATGACGCAGTAGGTGCAGCGGTTGTCGCAGCCCTCGGCGATGCGCAGCCAGGCCCAGTAGTCGGAGGTGCAGACCACACGGTCGGTCTCCGGAATGGGGGCGTGGATGTCCCCGAAGTGGTGGACGGTCTCGCCGGCCTCGATCTTGGCCAGCACGTCGCCGATCTCCTCATAGCCGCCCACGCCGATGAAGCCATCCACGTCGGGGCAGAGCTCGGCCATCTCGTCCTTCTTCCACTGGGCCATGCAGCCGGTGACGATGATCTTCTGGATCTGACCGGCCTTTTTCAGCTCCACCAGCTTTTCAATTTCGCCCATGGCCTCGTCCCGGGCCTCCTGGAGGAAGCCGCAGGTGTTCACCACCACAGCGTCGCAGTCCTCGGCACCCAGGGCCACCTCATGGCCGGCCTCGTAGGTCTGCCAGATCATCTGCTCGCAGTTGACCTGATTCTTGGCACAGCCAAGGGAAATAAATCCAACTTTCATGTGTTTCTCCTATCCCACCAAGGTGAGTTACAGTTTCGTGTGTGTCAAAGGTCGTCACAGTCCCGGCGGAAGGCCTCCACCCCCCGGGAGACCTGGCTCCAGGTAAAGCCCCGGCGGATGAGTGCGTCAGAGACCTTCTTCACCTGTTTCCGGTCCTGGGAGTCTGTGAGCTTCTTTTCCAGGAAGCGGCGGATGATATCATCGGGCTCTTCCAGCCCGGCCAGGGCCTCCTCCCAGTACTCCCGGGGGACCTGGCGGCGGTAGAGCTCGTCCTTTATTTTATAGATGCCATAGCCCTTGGCCTGATAGTGCCGGACCAGGGCTTTGGCGTATTCCTCGTCGTTGAGCAGTCCGATCCGCTCTGCCCAGTCCAGAATGTCCCGGACCTGGGCCTCGGTCCCTCCCTTGGCCAGAAGCTTTTCCCGAAGCTGTCCCGTGGACAGGAGCCGCCCGGTAAGGAGGCTCACGGCCTTCTCCCGGAGACCGGCCTCGAAGGCCGCCCGTTCCAGCTGGTCCAGCAGGCCCTCCTCCAGGTCCTTACCCTGGTAAAGGGCAAAGTCGATGACCAGGCCCTCAGGGACACGAAGGGCCTTTCCCCCCTCCAGGGTCAGGGTCCAGGGCTTTCCCGGCTGGCCCGGAGGGAGAAGGGACTCAATCCTCATCGTCGTCGAAGTCGTCTGCGCTTATGTCGATGCCTCTGGGGGCAGGGGCTGCTGCCCGGGGCTGGGCAGCGTGGGTGATGGTCTCCTCCTGGGGGGCACGGCCGGCGGCACGGGCGGCAGCCTGGGCCTGGGCGCTCAGGAGTTTGAAGGAGTTCAGACGGATCTGCTCCTCCACCTGATCGCAGATCTCAGGATTCTCCATAAAGTACTGCTTCACGGAGTCACGACCCTGGCCAATGCGCTCATCGCCCATGGAGAACCAGGAACCGCTCTTGTGGACGATGTCCAGCTTCACCGCCAGGTCCACCAGCTCGGCGTATTTGGAGATGCCCTCACCGTACATGATGTCGAACTCGGCCTCCCGGAAGGGGGGAGCCACCTTGTTCTTGACCACCTTGGCACGGGTACGGTTGCCGATGACCTCGCCGCCCACCTTCAGGGCCTCCACCCGGCGCACGTCGATGCGGACGGAGGAGTAGAACTTCAGGGCGCGGCCGCCGGTGGTGACCTCGGGGTTGCCGTACATGACGCCCACCTTTTCACGGAGCTGGTTGATGAAGATGACCACGCAGTTGGTCTTGGAGATGGAACCGGCCAGCTTGCGCAGGGCCTGGCTCATGAGGCGGGCCAGAAGGCCCACGTGGGCATCGCCCATGTCGCCCTCAATTTCGGCCCGGGGGACCAGGGCGGCCACGGAGTCCACCACGATGACGTCCAGGGCGCCGGAGCGGACCAGGGCCTCGCAGATCTCCAGGCCCTGCTCGCCGGTGTCGGGCTGGGCGATGAGCATGTCGTCAATGTTCACGCCCAGAGCACGGGCGTAGGTGGGGTCCAGGGCGTGTTCGGCGTCGATGAAGGCCACCTCGCCGCCACGCTTCTGGGCTTCCGCCGCAATGTGCAGGGCCAGAGTGGTCTTACCGGAGGATTCGGGACCGTAGATCTCGATGATACGGCCACGGGGAACACCCCCGATGCCCAGGGCCAGGTCCAGGGCCAGGGAGCCGGTGGGGATGGCCTCCACCATGACCCGGCTGTTGTCACCCAGGCGCATGATGGAGCCCTTGCCGTAGGCCCGCTCGATCTGGGCCATGGCGGTCTCCAGGGCTTTCTTCTTGTCAGAGGCCGGCGCTGCGGACTCTACCATTTTCTTTTTCTCTGCCATTTATGCTTCCTCCTGTTTGATGTCATGGAGCAGGTCAGGGATCTCTCGTTCTTTGGGGCGCATCCCCTCCACCACACGGTCGATCTTGCCGGTGTCTCGGGTGATGCAGATATTTTCGTAGCCGGCCTTCAGCAGGATCATGGCCACGGCCTCGGACTGGCCGATGCCCACCTCAAAGAGGATGCGGCCGCCGGGCTTCAGGGCGGGCTGCCAGCGGGCGGCAATGGCCCGGTAGAAGTCCAGGCCGTCGGCGCCGCCGTCCAGAGCCATCATGGGCTCAAAGTTCTTCACGGAGTCATCCAGGCCGGGGATGTCTCCGGAGGGGATGTAGGGGGGATTGCTCACCAGGATGTCAAAGTTACCCAGGGCGGGGCTGGGGGGCTGCATGGCGTCCCCTTTCAGGTGGACCACCCGGCCGGTGAGGTTGTGCCGGCGGATGTTCTTCTTGCACAGGTCCAGGGCCCCGTCGGACAGATCCACCAGGACGGCCCGGGCGCTCTTGATATGGTGGGCGATGGAGATGCCCACGCAGCCGGAACCGGCACACAGGTCCAGGACCCGGGTGTTGCCCCCCACTTCCTTCAGACAGGTGATGGCACGGTGGGCCAGGATCTCGGTGTCCACCCGGGGGATAAGGACCTGGGGCCCCACATCAAAGGTGAGGCCCAGGAAGGACCACTCTCCCACGATGTAGGCCACCGGCTCTCCCGCTTCCCGGCGCTGGAGCATCTGGTCCACGGTCTCTGCGATCTCGTCGGTGGTGTACAGGTTCAGGTCCTGCAGGAGTTTTTCCGGGCGCTTCCCGGAGGCGGCGCAGATGAGTTCCCGGGCCTCCAGGCGGTTGGCCTCGATGCCCATGGCTCCCATGGCCTTGCAGGTGTTCAAATACAGATCATGATATGTGATCGCCATAGTTCGCACCCCAATCACAATGTAGTTTCATTGATTTCACAGAACAGCACCAATGGTGCCCATTCCAAAAGTCTTGCTTTTACCATTCATCATCGCCCTGCTTATCGGGCAGGACTCTGGTTAACGCCTCAATGGCCACCTCCAGCATGGAGTCGTCGGGCTCAAAGGTGGTGAAGTTCTGCATCCACAGGCCGGGGGCCGACAGGAAGCGGGTCACCGGGTTGTCGTGGCGGCCGATGAAGCGGTTGATCTCATAGGTGACCGACACAATGAAGGGGAGCATCACCAGGTGCAGCAGGATGCGCACCAGGGCATTGGTGGCTACCTCCCGGATGCCGGGCAGCTCAAAGACCACGCAGGAGGCCAGGATGGCAATGGCAATGACCACAAACAAGAAGCTGGTGCCGCAGCGGGGATGGTGCCGGGGCATCTTGCGGGCATTCTCCACGGTAAGCTCCAGACCCCGCTCATAGCAGAAGATGGTCTTGTGCTCGGCCCCGTGGTACTCAAAGGTCCGGTGGATGTCCTTCATTTTCGAACAGAGGTAGAGGTACAAGAAGAATATGATGAGCTTCACCACACCCTCCAGCAGGTTCCGCAGCCACATGGGGGCCTCCGGGAAGAAGTACAGCAGGCCGGAGGTGGCCAGGGTGGGCAGGACGATGAAGAGCAGAAGGGACAGGCCGATGCCCAGGACCACTGCCACCGCAATGATCCACTTCATGAGGGCTTCGCTGCCGAACTTGGCCTCGATCCACTTTTCAAACTTGGTGGGCTCCTCTTCCTCTTCGGGATAGAACTCCGCCGACCACATAAGGGCCTTCATGCCATTGACCATGGAGCCCAGGAAGGTGAACACGCCCCGGATAAAGGGAACTCCCAGAATGGGGTGCTTGTCCTTGATGAGCTTCAGCTCTTCCTCCTTGATCTCCAGACCGCCCTCCTGGTTGCGGACCACGATGGCCTGCTTCTGAGGCCCCCGCATCATGATGCCCTCGATGAGGGCCTGTCCGCCGATGGTAGTGCGGAAGGTGCAGCCGTTGTTCTCTGCACCACAGTTGTTTTTGTTTTCCATAGTGTCTCCTAGTTTTTCTGCATTCCGCAGGGATACGATCTCATGGGTCAGACACCTGGAAGGGGTGCTGACACCATGGTAACAAACCTTGCCGGAAAAAGCAAGGATTTTCTCGAACTTATGTTCCAGTCGGCAGACGGATCTCCGCCACGCAGCCCCCCCGGTCGTCGTCGGCGTTGCGGATGGTCAGCTCGCCGTTGTGGCGGGAGACGATCTCCTCACAGACTGCCAGACCGATGCCGCTGCCCCGGGCAGTGGAGCTTCCCTTATAGAACTTGTACTTCACGTTGGGCAGCTCTTCGGGAGGGATACCGGGGCCGAAGTCCCGAATGGTAATGACCACATCTCCCGCCTCGGGATAGATCCCGGTCTCGATCCGCCTGCCGGCCCCGCCGTGCTTGGCGGCGTTGTCCAGCAGATTGCAGAAGACCTGGCGGAGGCGGTCGGGATCGCCGGGGATGGGAGCAAACTCCTCCTCGCAGTCGTGGTGGTAGACGGCGATGCCCTCGGCGGCCAGGAACTCGTGGTAAGTGTAAACGGCGTCCTCCAGCTCGGCCTTGATGTCCATGGGCTCGATGGACAGGGTGAAGCGGCCGTCCTCGATGCGGGAGAACTCCAGCAGCTCCTCCACCATGCCGGACAGACGGCGGGCTTCACTGGCGATGATGCCCATGCCCTTGCGGATGTCGGAGGCATCCCGGGCCTCGCCGTTCATGATGGTCTCGGCCCAGCCGGTGATGGCGGTGAGGGGGGTGCGCAGCTCGTGGGAGACCGAGGAGATAAATTCCGACTTCATGCTCTCGGCCTGCTTGATGCGCAGGGACATATCGTTGATGGCATCGGTGAGGTCACCGATCTCGTCGTCGAACTCCTTTTCCACCTGGATGCCGTAGCTGCCGTCGGCAATACGCTGAGCGGCAGAGGTGATGGTCTTCACCGGCACCTCGATGGATTTGACGAAGTAAACGTTGGACAGGTAAACCAGCACCAACACCCCCAACGCCAGGGCCGTGGCCCCCAGGGTCAGGGTGGTCACCTGCCGGTCCACCACCCGCATGGAGGTCACATAGCGCATGATGCCCACCAGGTCATCGTCATAGACCAGGGGGGCCGACACGGCGGTGATCCGCTCGCCCGTCTGGGGGGATACCCCCTTCCAGGAGGAGATCTCCCGGGTGTCCTGAAGCTGGGCAATGTCAGCCGTCCCGGGCATGGTGCCCGAGAGGGTCAGGCCGTTGGAGGAGTAGACCACTTTACCGGCGGGGTTGAGAAACTGAAGTTCGATCTTGCTGCCGTCCTCAAAGGAGGTGACATAGTCCTGGGCGGCGGTGAGGTAGTCCCCCCGGTCCGGGTCGCTGCCGGCATAGGTGCTGAAGTAGGTGGCGGCCGTCCGGGCCTTGCTCTCCATGTCGGAGAGGATGCTGCTGTCATAATAGCTCTTCATGACCAGGGAGCAGGCAATGACCAGCACCGTCAGGATGACCACCAGAACGCTGATGCTGCTCAGGATCCACCGCTTCCGGATACCCCGCACCCGAAAAAATGGAATGGATGATAAGGATTTCATGCTATCTATCCTTTAATTACTATAAATTTTTGCCCTTGGCAAAATAAATGTAATCATGTTTCCGGTGGCTTTGCCGCCGGAAACATACTTCTCGGCCTGCCAGTGTGCCCGCAGGGCGCGCACAGCAGGCCGCAAACCCACTTTTGGGAGCCCAGCGCAGCGGGTCCCAAAAGTCTGGTTTAAAACTCCCACTTATACCCGTAACCCCAGATGGTGGTGATGTAGATGGGGCTGGTGGGTTCGTCCTCGATCTTCACCCGCAGACGGCGGATGTTCACGTCCACGATCTTCAGCTCACCCAGGTAATTCTCCCCCCAGACAAACTTCAGGATCTCTTCTCTGGACAGGGCCTTGCCGGGGTTCTCCATGAACATCTTCATAATGGAGTACTCCACCTGGGTGAGCTTCACCCGCTGGCCGTTCTTTTCCAGGGTGCGCTTGCGGGTGTTCAGCACGAAGGGGGGCTGCTGGATCTCGCCGTCATCCATCATCTCCCCGCCGATGCGGCGGTAGAGGGCGTCAATTCGGGCGGTGAGCTCCATGGGGGAGAATGGCTTGGTGACGTAGTCGTCGGCACCGGTCATAAAGCCGGTGATCTTGTCCATCTCCTGGGTCCGGGCGGTGAGCATGATGACGCCGATCTTGGAGTTGCTGGCCCGGATGCGGCGGCAAACTTCGAAGCCGTCCATGTCGGGCAGCATGATGTCCAGCAGGGCCACCCGCACGTCGGGGTTCAGGCGCAGCTGCTCCAGGGCCTCCTCGCCGGTGCCCGCCTCAATGGTCTCATAGCCTGCACGGTTAAGGTTGATGACGACGAAGCTGCGGATGTTGGCCTCGTCCTCCAGAACCAGAATCTTTTTCATTGTCCTGCTCCTTTCAGGTTTGTTGATCGATTCGGGAAGGGTTTCCCGTCAGTGACTGTAGCTCCAGGTGCCGGCATTCAGGTGGAAGCGCTGTCGGAGGGTGTCCTCGTCCAGACCGCAGTCCCAGCCGTCGAAGAATTCACCGGCAAAGATGGTGGTGCTGTCCGAAACCAGGGTGAACCGATTGCCCAGCTGGGCCAGTTCCCCCCGGTCTGCCCCCATGAGGGTGGAGATGGCCAGGAAGGGCGTGGGCTGGGCATTGGTGAGGTTGTCCTCGTCCTCCCCTTCGTCCTCTTCCTCTTCGGCCAGTTCCACGCCCTGGGCAAAGAGGACGTTCCGAACACCAGTGGCCGAATTCTCCTGGCGGCACATGGAGAAGGCCCCGGTCCATGTATCGGGGATCTCCAGATACCAGCCGTCTCCGCTGTGGTAGGTGGTGAGGACCTGGGCGGAGGTTCCATCGGACTGGTAGGCCATCCAGTGGAGCCACCAGAACTCTCCGGCAGTGGAGGTGCCGTAGGCGGGAACAGACTGGGCCACAGGGACCTCGGTGACGCCGTCCCCGTTCATGTCAGCGGGGTGGACTCCGGCGTAGTAGTGATACACGTCTTGACTCTGCTCGGCCCTTTCATGAAGAGAAATGTTTTCCAGCCCCTGCTCTCCCAGGCAGAAGATATCGGTGATCAGATCCTCCTCCCCAAAGGTCGAGGTCACAAAGAGGGCAGGGACCCCGTCAGCAAGCATCCCCGCTGTCCAGGTGTTGATCTCTGCTGCACCCTGGGAAAGAGGGGTAGCAGAGAGCAACTCCATGCGGCCCTGGATGCCGTCGTAATAGTCCACTTCCCACCCGGCCTGGGCGTCTCCCCCGGGTTGGGCCAAGACCAGCTCTTTCAGCCCGTCCTGGTCCAGATCGGCGGCCAGATAGCCGTCGTAGCTGGTGCGGAGGATCTCCACGGGCTGACCGTCCTTGACGGCATAGCCCACCAGATCCCGGACGGAGGCATTCACCTGCCAGCTCACCAGGATCTCACAGCCTGCGGGCTCACAGAGTTCCAGGTAGTCGATGGACTCGATCTCTGTGCCTACCCCCTCAATGCGGGCCCAGGGCTGGTATTCTCCCTCTTCATCCTGCCGGAAGAAGACGATCTGCAGGGGGGCTTCCGCCTGGGCATCCCGGAAGAAGGCCACCGCCTCCTGGATACCGTCCCCGTCCACATCCACCAGCTGGATGGTCTGGCGGTTCTCGCCGCTCAAAGGGGCGATGTACTCGGCATTCCCCTTTTCCATGTTGATCTTGGCCTGGAGGTTCACATATGCCTCCGAGGATTTGGGCAGGGCATACATCTCCTCCACGCTGCTGAATACGCAGCCGGAGAGGCCCGTCAGGCAGAGGAGCAGGGCCATGAGCCCCAGGATCTTTCGCGCCATCGGGTCGGTCTTCCCCCTTTCTGTATGGTCAGGCGGCCATACTGCCGCCATAGTATCATCATAATATTGTATCATACCACATTCGGCGGCATTTTCCTATATCAAAATGAAAAATCCCGAAGAAAAACCCTTGCCTTGACGCCGCCCCTGTTGTATAATCAATGCGATTTGTAAATACAAGCCGGTGTGATGAAATTGGTAGACGTAGCGGACTCAAAATCCGCCGCTGGCAACAGCGTACCGGTTCGAGTCCGGTCACCGGCACCAAAAAAGCCAAGGCCCCAGAAGGGGTCTTGGCTTTTTTGCTACCCGTTGGTGACCGGACGAGAACCGGAGGTTCGACACCCGCCCGCAGGCGGGCGTGTCGGAGCGCAACCGCCCCATCAGGGCGGCTCTTGGCGCGGAGACGTCCGGGTCACCGGCACATTCAATCGCCGCCTTTGCTCATCCTAGTGCCCGAAGGGCGTCGAGTCCGGTCACCCCATAGGGCCAGAGTATCCCAAAGGGGAACTCCGGTTCGACACCCGCCCGCAGGCATCCCTTCACACTCCCCCTTGACACCGCCTTTTCTCTGAAGTATGATTAATCATACCAATCATACCAAAGGAGGATTTCTCATGGAGTTTCCCGAAGGAAAGTACGCCTGGATCGTCAAGGTGGGCGAGAAAGGCCAGTTCGTCATCCCCAAAGAGGCCCGGGACATGTTCGACCTCCAGCCCGGCTCCAGCATCCTGGTTCTGGGCGACGCCCAGAAGGGGCTGGCTATCCTCCCCCGGGAGAAGCAGGGAGAACTGATCGCCCAGATCTTCGACCACCTGGAGGAGGACTGAGCCGTGAAGATCGTCTTTTTCTGCATCCCCGCCCACGGCCACACCAACCCCACCCTGCCCGTAGTCCGGGAGCTGGTCAACCGGGGCCATCAGGTGTGGTACTACTCCTACGACCTCCTCCGGGAGAAGATCGAGGCTGCCGGGGCCACCTTTGTATCCTGCGACCCCTATGACCGGGAGCAGGCCCTCACCCCTCAGGAATCTGCCCGCCTGGGCAAGGATCTTGCCTTCTCCACCCAGATCCTGGTGGACACCACCCTGGCCCTGGACGACATGGTCTGCTCCCACATGCAGGACCTCCGGCCCGACTGCATTGTGGCCGACTCCATGGCCGTGTGGGGAAAGGCTGTGGCGCAGAAACTGGGCATCCCCTTTGTTTCCTCCACCACCACCTTCGCCTTTAACCAGCACTCGGCCAAAATCATGAAGCAGAGCCCCGGACAACTTTTCGGCATGTTCTTCTCTATGCCCAGGCTGAAAAAGGAGATCAAGCGACTCCAGAGCAAGGGCTATCCGGTGAAAAACGTCCTGGACATCATCCAGAACGACGACAAGACCCACACGGTGGTCTACACCTCCCCCGGCTTCCAGCCCTGCGCCGACACCTTCTCCCCCAACCACTACGCCTTTGTGGGGCCTTCCATCCGTCCGGCCTCCGGCAGGGTGGAAAAGACCCGAGAGCAGTTGGTCTACGTGTCCATGGGCACCGTGAACAACGATATGATCCCCCTGTACCAAGCCTGTATCCAGGGCCTCAGCACCCTGGGCTGTCAGGTGATCCTGTCCGTGGGCAGCCAGGTGGACCCCGCCCGTCTGGGCCCCCTCCCTGGTCATATGGCGGTCTACCCCCAGGTGGACCAGATCGCCGTCCTGGAACAGGCCGACGCCTTTCTCTCCCACTGCGGCATGAACAGCGCCAGCGAGAGCCTCTACTTCGGCGTTCCCCTGGCCATGCTCCCCCAGACCTCCGAGCAGCGGGGCGTGGCTGAGCGCATCCGCCAGCTGGGTGCGGGCAGCCTGCTGCAGGAAACCACCCCCGCCGCCATTGCCCAAACCGTTCGCACCCTGCTGGAAGCCCCCACTTACCGGACCCAGGCCAAGGCTATCGCACGGGACTTCCGCTCCTGTCCCGGCCCCAAAGGGGCGGCTGACAAGATCCTACAGGTCTGCGGCGGTGAAATATCCCCCGAAAATTGACATCCCTCTAACAATTCGGTATACTGAATTATTCTGTCAAATCGGGAGGGTTTCCCATGTCCATCCTCAAAAATCCCCGGCTGGCCATCCTCATCGCCATGGCCTCCTTCGGCACCCTGGCGGTTTTCGTCCGGAATATCCCCGTGACCTCCGGAGAGCTGGCTCTCTACCGGGCATTGCTTGCCATCGTCCTGCTGTCCGGCTACTTCCTGGTAACCCGCCAGTCCATCCGGCTGAAGGCCATCAAAAAGGAGCTTCCCCTCCTCCTGCTGTCGGGCGTTGCCATGGGCTTTAACTGGATCCTCCTCTTCGAGGCCTACAAATACACCACCGTCTCTGTTGCCACTCTCAGCTACTACTTCGCCCCGGTGATCGTCACCGCCGTCTGTCCCTTCCTCTTTAAGGAAAAGCTCACCCCCAAGCAGATCCTCTGCTTTATCATGTCCACCCTGGGCCTGGTGCTGGTCATCGGCATCACCGACCTGGGCAAGGGGGCTGGCACCGACCACATCGGCGTCCTCTTCGGCCTGGGGGCCGCCGTGCTCTACGCCACCGTAGTCCTGCTGAACAAGTTCATCAAAGGGGTGGCCGGCATCCAGCGGACCTTCCTGCAGTTTTTGGCCGCCGCCGTGGTGCTGATCCCCTATGTGGCCGCCACCTCCGGCTTCCACCTGGAGGCCATGGACGGCAAGGGCTGGGCCTGCCTGCTGGTGGTGGGTCTCTTCCACACCGGCGTGTGCTACTGTCTGTACTTCTCCGCCCTGAAGGATCTGTCCGGCCAGGAGGCCTCCATCCTCAGCTATGTGGACCCCCTGGTGGCCGTGCTGGTCTCCGTCTTCCTCCTGGGAGAGGCCATGACCGCCATGCAGCTGGTGGGCGGTGTCCTCATCCTGGGCTTCACCCTCTGGAACGAGCTGGAACCGAAGAAAAAGTGAAATTGAGCCATTGGCTCAGTGATATACGCTCGCAGCGTGTGATATTCGGCCATTGGTCGAGTGAAATTGCCCCTACGGGGCAGTTACGGAGTCCCTGCGGGACAAATCAAATGCAGAAGTGCCTGTTGCAAAAAAACGTTTTGCAACAGGCACTTTTTGTTTCAGGTTTCCAGCTGGCAGTAGCGCATCAGAATGACTGCACACTGGGCACGGGTGGCATCGCCCTGGGGCATCAGGCCGCCCTTGCTGCCCTCCAGGATCCCTGCGCCCACCGCCCAGGCCATGGGTTCTTCCGCCCAGGGGCTGACCTGGTCTGCGTCACGGAAGCCGGACAGGTCGGTACTCTCACCGGCGCTCAGGTCCATGCCCTGGTGCTCGCCGTACCGATACAGAACAGCCGCCATCTGCTCTCGAGTCAGGTTGTCGCCGGGACCGAAATCGGTCTCGCTGTAGCCGGTCATGACCCCGGCATCCACAGCCCAGGTCACCGCATCCCGGTACCAGGCATCCTCTGCCACATCAGAGAAGGGATTTTCCCCCTCATGTTCGGGGGCCCCCTCCAGGTTGTACAGGATCTGGGCCGCCATGGCGCGGGTGATCTTGCCCTCCAGGTGGAAGTATCCGTCCTCATAGGGCTGCATGATCTTGTTCTTGGTGCAGTAAGCCACCCCATCATGGTACCAGGCGGGCTGGGGCAGGTCGTACTCCACTCCCTCCAGCAGACCCCAATAGGGGACGTTGGCTGCCGTCAGAGCTTCCAGCCAGGTCAGTCCGTTGGCCCGCTGGATGTCCAGGGTGTTGAGAATGATGCTGCGGATGCGCTGGGTGCCGGACTGGCCGGGGATCTTGATCTTGCTCACGGCGCTGACCACATAGTACTCCTCATTTTCCTGGCCCAGGTAGAGCATCTCGTGTCCGCTGAAATACAGGACGGAACCCAGGGGCAGAGCATCCATCACCTGCTCCCGTTCCTCCAGGCACATGTCAGCCATATCCACCTTGGCCACGGGCATGGCCTGCTGCCAGGTGGTGTTCCGGGCCAATTCCAGACCGAAGCACTTGTAGATGTTCCGGACATAGGCCGAACAGTCCTCAGACAGAAGGCTGCCGCCCCAGCCGTAAACATTGCCCAGGGCCTCCAGAGCCACAGCGGCGATGTTCTCCTGGGTCAGGGCCGGATAGCCCTCACAGACCTTGGCGTGCTCGGAGATCAGGGTCTTTTTCTTGGCGTAGCTGCCGTCCTCATTCCGGATGGGCATCCACACCACATGGTTCTGGTAAGGGGCCCGGTTATCCACCAGCTCGTTGGGGTCCTCCACGGGTGCCATCTCCAGGGTGGTGCCCATGGTCAGCAGAAGCTGGGAGGTGATGGGGCTGTAGTTGGATTTTTCCGTGTAGACCTTGTCCCCGTAGACTACCAGGGCGTTGACCGGGTCCAGGTCCCAGGCAGAGACCCACTCCTCCTTGTCCCGGCAGACAGCCACATCCTCCACGGGCACCCATCCGGAGCAGCAGACGTTCTTGGCCAGATAGTACTTGCCGTCAGCCGACACAGAGGTGATCACGATAGGCTCGTTGACCCGCAGGCCCACCAGGTACTGGTAGTTGAAATCCGGATCCTTGGGGTCGTCCCAGATGGGGGTGTCCGAGGGGAAGGTCCGCAGTTCCGTCCGGTGGACGGCCACGCCGTAGAGGACCGCCTGGTTGGTGGTGGCCCTGGGGTTCTGGGTGTTGCGGATCATGGCGTCAAAATCCTTCTGGACGGCCTTGGTGTCCGTCCCCAGATAGGTCCAGCCCAGGTAGTAGGCGGCATCCGCCTGGCTGGAGGACTTGACCATCTCGTTGATGCGAACCCCGTCCACCGTCTCGGCCTGGTTCTTCAGGTCATACATCCCTGTGCCCTCTGCCCCAATGGTCAGCCCGTTCAGGTTCTGGATGTCCTCCCAATCCATCAGCACCTGGTCATCGGTGGACCAATAGGAGGCCTTGGACATGGCCGCTGTCACATCGGGCAGATAGGGGATCCTGGCCGCCCCGGCCTGGATCGGGATGCTTATCGTCATCACAGCGGCCAGCAGGGCCGCCATGACCTTGGTTTTTCTCATGGAGATCACTCCCTTCCTTTGATAAAAACAGTATACAAGATTTTCTCTCCCCTGACAATAACCAGGGAAGCACAGCGCAAATTGGCTTTTTGTCGGCCTCTCCCATTGCAAAATCCGTCTTTTTTCGGTATAGTAATAAGGTTAAAGCAACCATTCGGGAGGCCACCATGCAACCCACTAATAAACATTCCCGTTGGGCCATGCTCCCGGTGATCCTCTCCCTGGCCTGGCCCACCATGCTGGAGCAGCTCATGCAGACTGCCGTCCAGTACATCGACACCGCCATGGTGGGCGCCCTGGGCACCCATGCCACTGCCGCCGTGGGGGCCACCACCACCCTCAACTGGCTCATCAGCTCCACCATCTCCGCCATGGGCGTGGGTTTTCTGGCCTACATCGCCCGGGCCCGGGGAGCAGGCGACGAGAACAAAGCCCGCCGGGCCTCTGCCCAGGCTGTTCTGGCCGCCGCGGCAGCGGGACTCTTCTTCACCGCCCTGACCCTGGGCTGCAGCGGAAAGGTCCCTGTTTGGATGCAGGTGGACCCCTCCATCCAGGACCTGGCCGCCCAATACTTCTTTGTGCTCTATCTCCCCATGCTCTTCCGGGCGGCCATCCTCATTTTCGGCACCGTCCTCCGGGCAGCCGGAGACGCCAAGACCCCCATGCTGGTTGGCCTGCTGGTGAACGTCATCAATATCGTTCTGAACTTACTCTTCATCTTCCCCACCCGGGATGTGACCCTGCTGGGCCTGACCTTCACCATGCCCGGCGCAGGCTGGGGGGTGGTGGGCGCAGCCGCCGCCAGCGCCCTGGCCTTCACCACAGGGGGCATCGTCATCACCCTGGCCCTGTGGCGGCATCCGGACATCTCCCCCAGAGGCCAGTCTTTTCGCCCCAACCGAGACATCCTGCGCCCCTGCCTGAAAACCGCCGTCCCCAATATGTTCCAGCGGTTCTCCACCAGTCTTGGCTATGTAGCCTTTGCCGCCATGGTCAACGGACTGGGTCCGGTTTCCGCTGCCGCTATGACCATCGCCAACACGGTGGAATCCGCCTTCTACATCCCGGGCTTCGGCATGCAGACCGCCGCCTCCACCCTGGCGGGCAACGCCCTGGGGGCCCGGGACCAACAGCGGATGAAGGACCTGATTGCCATGTTCATCCGCATTGAGCTGGTCCTCATGCTTCTCTCCGGCGGGACCCTCTTCCTCTTCGCCCCGGCCCTGACCGGTCTCTTCTCCACCAGTCAGGATGTCATCCTCCTGTGCGTGGCGGTCCTGCGGATGATGGCCCTGTCCGAACCCCTCTTCGGAGTTGCCCTCATCATCGAGGGTATCCTGCTGGGGATCGGCAACACCAGGATCCCCTTCCTCTTCAACCTCATCGGCATGTGGGGGGTGCGGATCGTGTGCACCTTCCTGTGCACCCAGCTGGGGGGCATGGGTCTGGTGGCCGCCTGCGCCTGCATGGTCCTCCACAACCTGGTCCTCTTTGTCCTCTTCCTTGTTTACTACGTCCGGGGAACCTGGAACCCCCTGACGAACTGATATGACCCTGAAAGGAGAACTCGTTATGATCAATGAACTATACGCCGCTCTGGATGCTGTCCACACCGGTCAGGAGCTGTCCCCCCTTCAGGTGGACCTCCCCGACGGTCTGACCCCGGAAGTCCGCCCTCTGGCCCAGCAGCTCCACGCCTGCCTGACCGCCGGCGACGGCAAGGCCCTGCTGGACCTGTGCTTCTCCCCTGTGTGGCAGGAGTACAAGGCCTTTCTGACTCCCCTGCCCATGCTCCTCTGCCTGAACAAGGCCACCATCGACCTGCTGAATGTCCTGTACCCCCAGGAGGACCCCCTGGTCTTTCTGGCCGAGCGCACCGACCCCATGGGCGAGACCATCTTCCTGGAAGATGAGACCCGTTCTCTGGCCTATGACCGCATGGGCTGCCAGCTGATGACCACCACCCGCAGTGGGTCCGGCTCGGTCTCCGGCTGGAAGAAGGAGTACCGCTACGAGGGCGAAACCGAGAACGGCCTGCCCCACGGTCAGGGCACCCAGTACGCCGGCACCCGCCGCCTCCTCACCGGCCGCATCAGCGAGACCCCCTTCCGCTCTGGCCGCTGGGAGAAGGGCGTCCTGGCGGAGGGCACCTTCCAGGATGCCCTGGTGGTGTGGAACGGCGGCGACCTGGCCGAGGCCTTCCCCATGGAGGGCCCTGACGGCGCCCCCCTCCAGCTGGCCACCTGCGTCCCCGATGTCCTCATCGAGAATAGCACCCCCTCCTGCTCCGGCCTGTATGTGGCCAACCTGACCGTGGGACCCAATGGCTACACCGCCCAGGAACCTCTGGTCCCCCTGTGCCCCGGCAAGGGCGGCGAGTTCCGCATGGCCTGCCAGGACTGCTTCCTGTGTCCCCCCGTGGCATCCGTCACGGCAGAAATGGACGACCCCGACATCCCCGTGGTCTTTGCCGCCGACCCCGAACTGTAATTGGAGGACTCCCTTATGAGACGATTCACCGCCGCACTGCTGGCCTGCCTGATGCTGACGGGGCTGATGCCCACCGCCATGGCCGCCCAGGTCAGCGATGCCCAGATCATTGACAAGGTCCTGGCTTTCCTGTATGTCCACGAGGGCAACTACGGCTCCATCAACAAGAACGACAACGGCGCCCTGTCCGTGGGTAAGATCCAATGGCATGCAGGCAACGCCCTGAACCTCTGCCGGGATGCCCTGAAGCGCAACCCCGAAAGCGCCCTGGCCCTGCTGGGAGAGGACCTCTACAACGAGATCACCGACTCCACCACCAACTGGAGCCACCGCATCGTCGATGATGCAGAGGCTGCGCTTCTGTCCGCCTTTCTGACCTCCCCCGAGGGCAAGGCCGCCCAGGATGACCAGGGACGGGCCTACATGACCAACTACATCAACGCCGGCAAGAAGCTGGGCATCACCGACCCCGCCGTCATGGTCTACTTCTGCGACCTCCACAACCAGGGCGGCCTGGGCATGGCCCGCCGGGTGGCCACCGCCGCCGCAGACATGGCCGGCTCCTTCGGGGCCATCTCCCTGGACCAGATCTATCAGGCCGGTCTGGATGACAGTGTGGCCGGCCGGTATCCCACCCGCCGGAAGGCCACCTATGACTACTGCAAGAGCCTGGGCTGGGAGGTCAACACCGGCAAGCCTGTCACCCCTCCTGCGACCCAGCCCACCCCCTCCAAGGTGAAGTTCCCCAAGGTGGCCACCTACAAGCAGGGTCAGTTCTATGACGTGCCCGCCGGCAAGTGGTATGCCAAGAACGTGGCCTCCGCCGTGGAGTTTGGCCTTATGAAGGGTCAGACCTCCAACGCCTTCAGCCCCGAAGGGAACGTGACCGTGGCCGAGACCGTCACCATGGCCGCCCGCATCCATTCCATCTACACCACCGGCTCCGCCAACTTCAAGCAGGCCTCCGGGTCCCGCTGGTATGACGTCTACTACGACTACTGCTACCAGAAGGGCATCCTCACCGCCTCCTATCACAAGGACATTGCAAACTGGGCCATCACCCGAGCTCAGTTCGCCGAGATCTTTGCCAAGGCCCTCCCCGCTTCTGCCCTTCCCGCCAAGAACACCGTGAAGGACAACGCCATCCCCGATGTGCCCTCCTCTGCTTCCTACGGCAAGGCCGTGTACACCCTCTATCGGGCCGGCATCCTCACTGGCAGTGACGTCAACTACTTCTATCCCAGCACCGCCATCAACCGGGCCCAGGCCGCTGCCATCGCCTCCCGCATGGCCGACAGCGACCTGCGCATGAGCGTGACCATGAAATAAGAGGTGCAACCTATGCGACCCATCAACCCCGCTCACACCCAGGCCCTCATGGGCCTTCTGAACAAGGCCCCCTACTTTTCCCTCCTGGGCATGGATTTCCAGGTGATGGAGCCGGGCTACTGCCGGCTGGTGGTCCCCCTGGACTACGGCCGCCACGGCAATTCCTTCGGGGCTGTCCACGGAGGCGTCTACTCCTCCATCATCGACACCGTAGCCTACTGGGCCCTCTACTGCCAGATGGAGGAGGACCAAGGTTACACCTCCCTGGACCTGAACGTCACCAACCTGGGGATGGTCCATTCCGGCACCCTCATCGCCGAGGGCCATGTGGTCCGGGCGGGCCGATCCATCTGCCTGAGCGAGGCCACCGTGAAAAACCAGGAGGGCAAACTCCTGGCCCATGGCACCTCCAAGCTCATGGTGCTGGAGGGCAAGCAGTCCATCCAAACCCTCCTGGCCGCCGAAGGGGCCGATCCCCTGCCCCCCAAATTTCTGTAAGGGAGATGCCATATGTACGACGAACTGACCCAAGTTGACATCGATAAAATGAAGGAGGAGCTAGAGCACCGCCGCCTGGTCCTCCGCCCCCAGCTCATTGAGGAAGTAAAGGTTGCCCGGGCCTTCGGCGATCTCAGCGAGAACTTTGAATATAAGGCCGCCAAGCGGGAAAAGGGCCGCAACGACAGCCGCATCCGCTACCTGGAAAACATGATCAAGACCGCCAAGGTCATTGACGGCACTTCTTCCGGCGAGGGCATCGGCCTCTTCGACAAGGTGACCTTCTGGATCGAGGAGGACGAGGAGGAGGAGACCATCCAGTTCGTCACCACCCTCCGGCAGGACGCCCTGAAGGGCCTGATCTCCAAGGAGTCCCCTGTAGGCAAGGCCCTGTGGGGAAAAAAAGAGGGGGACCGGGTCCTCATCGAGGCCAGCCCCACCTACAGCTACTATGTGCAGATCCGCTCCGTGGAAAAGACCGGCGAGGACCCCGATATCCCCATCAGTACTTATTAACCACAAAAAACGCTGCAGAGCAAGCTCTGCAGCGTTTTTATTTTGCGTTATACTTTCCAGTCCCGGATCTCCAGCAAGCCGGGGATGAGGACCTTGGCGCTGGTCTCCAGGATGATGCGGCCCTTTTCCGCCGTGGCGCCGGAGGGGTCGCCGCCGATTCCGATGGGTTTTCCCTCGGCGGTCTTCCAGTCCTCGGAGACCCAGCCAATGGACACCTGGCCGTAGGGCAGCAGGGCCTTGTTGTGCTGGAAGGAAGTGGGGATCCCCGCCTCGGCGGTGTCCAGCTTCACCAGGGACTCATCCACTGCCATGACCATAGAGGTCTCCATCTCACCCCCGTGGAAGTCCCAGACATTGCCCTCGGAGACAGTAGCCTTCACGTCCGGGTGGCTGAATGCCCCGGAGGACAGGAAGAAGGGGGCGATACCCAGCTCGCTGCGGAGCTCCCGGCTGAGAATCTGGATGAGGGGAGCGTTGCCCCCGTGGCAGATGAGGAAGGCGATCTTTTTGAATCCGTGGTGGGCCAGGCTCACACAGATATCGTACAGGAGGTTATAGTAGGTCTGGGGCCGCAGGGTGATGGACCCGCAGAAATTCTTGTGCTCGGTGGACAGTCCCACAGGGATCAGGGGGAAGACCAGCATGGGGAAGTCGGGCTCCCCGGCCTCCTCCAGGGCCTTTCCGATATGCTCCACCATGGCCTCGGCGATGATGTCGTCGGTGCCCAGAGGGGCCTGATTCCCGTGCTGCTCCAGAGCACCCACAGGGATGAGGATGATGGTGTTTTCCTTGTCCACCTGCTCCATTTCCAGGCGGGTCAGGTCACGGTAGTTCTTCAGCATGCCGGCATCCCTCCCTTGAACATTCGCAGGTCCTTCATCTTGTCATAGAGCAGATAGCCCAGGAAGTAGTTCAGGGCCACCTTGATGAGGTTGAAGGGGATAGTGGCCAGGATGATGAACAGAGGCAGGTTGGTGATGAGGGGATTCACAGCGCCCACGGTCATGACCACCTCGTTCAGAGACAGGCCCATGGCCTTGGCGTACAGCGGCAGGGTGATGCAGGCGTTCAGGAAGCAGGAGAAGGCGATGCGGATGGGCAGGTCGATGGCCAGAGCGGCGATGGCAGCCTTCCGGGTCTTGCCCAGCTTCTTGTAGATGAGCCAGGTGGGGACCACGAAGAGGGCGATGCCCAGCAGGTTGGCCAGCTCACCCACGTACATGGTGTTGGTGCCCACGGTGACCAGCTTGATGAGGAGTTTCACCACCTCCACGCAGGCGGCGGGCCAGGGACCCAGGGAGAACAGGGCGATGACCGAGGGCAGGTCGCTCAGGTCCACCTTGTAGAAGGGGGGCATCATGGGCACGGAAAACTCAAAGGACATGAGTACGCCGGCCACGGCAGCCAGCATGCCGGTGAGGACCAGGGTCCGGGTGGAAAATTTCTTGATCGTGTTCATAATTGCTCGTCCTTTCTATTTCTAAAATTTGTCAATTGTACGAGCCTTTACATAAAATCCCGCAGAAAGAACAGCTTATGAAACAAAAAAATCGACGCCAAAAGGGGCGTCGAAAGATTGCAGCATACACTCGCAACACGAATCACGACCCCGGCGCATGGTATGCTCCGCTCGCCCTGGCACAGCAAATTGCCCCGCCAAAGCGCACCAAACACACTGCCAACAAAAAATCGATGCCCGGGGGCATCGAAAGATTGCAAGCACAACATACGCCATGAATCGAAATTCATGACTGCACATTCTCTTCTCTCATCCAGACTGTCACTGTCGGTTTTGGAATCGCACCAAATCGGCCGATGGAAGGAAATCTCCTTCCAAAGGTTCGCGGACTATACCGCCGGTAGGGAATTGCACCCTGCCCCGAAGATTTTATTCAATTGACAAAGCGAGTCTAGCATATCCGCCTGGGAAAGTCAACTGTCTTTCCCCGCTCACTCCATAGAAATTTTCTATCACCCCACCGTTCTTGCAACTTATTTTTTTTATTTTTCAGATTTTCAGGACACTTCCGGGATTTTTATTGGGCACCCCCCTTGATTTTGCAAGAAAAATGGTGTATCATTTCATTGTGTTTGAGACACTCCGATCCTATACACTCTTTTCTTCGACATTTCATCCTTCCTACCTTCTTTTTCATTGTGAGTCCCCTCGGGTTTGCGCGTATCCGTTGGGACGAAAAGACAGCGCCCGATCTCCTGTCCGGGTGCTGTCTTTTTGTGTTTTTTACCCTCGGAAGCGATAGCCCACGCCCCAGACGGTCTCGATGTACTGGATATGGTCCGGGTCGATCTCGATCTTGTCCCGGATGTGCTTGATGTGGACGGTGACGGTGGACACATCCCCGTAGTTCTCCACCCCCCACACGGCGTCAAAGAGGCGGTCCTTGGAATAGACTGTGTCCGGGTGCTCCGCCAGAAAGAGGAGGAGGTCGTACTCCTTGCCGGTCATGTTTTTCTCCCGGCCGTTCACCCACACCCGGCGGGCCTCCCGGTCGATCTCCAGCCCGCGAATCTTCAGGACCTCGGGGCGGGGCCGTTCCCGGCTGCCCACCAGCCGCTCATACCGCTGGATGTGGCTTTTCACCCGGGCCACCAGCTCGCTGGGGGAGAAAGGCTTGGTCATGTAGTCATCGGCACCCAGGCCCAATCCCCGAACCTTGTCGATGTCGTCGGCCAGGGCGGAAATGATGATGAGCGGGGTGTTCTTCTCCTCCCGGATGCGGCGGCAGATCTCAAAGCCGCTGAGGCCGGGAAGCATCACGTCCACGATCACCAGGGAGAAGTCCTCCTCCAGGGCAAGCTGAAGGCCCTGGGTGCCGTCCCCGCAGAGGGTGCAGGTGAAGCCGCTGATCTCCAGATAGTCCCGCTCCAGCTCAGCCACGCTCTGGTCGTCTTCAATAATGAGAATCTTCATCATGCAAGGTCCTCCTCTCGCAGGGGCAGGTAGACAAAGGCACGGGTGCCCGCCCCCTCTTCACTGGTGAGCCAGATCTTGCCGTGGTGGCTCTCCACAATGGACCGGCAGATGGCCAGCCCCAGACCGCTGCCGGGAACCGCACTGGACCGGGCGGCATCCGCTCGGTAAAAGCTGTCGAAGACATGGCGGAGGGCTTCTGCGCCGATACCCTTACCGTTGTCGGTGAGCTGGATGACCAGCCCCTTCTCGTACTCCTCGGCGGTGAGGTCGATGGCCCCGCCGGGTTTCCCGTATTTGATGGCGTTGGACAGGAGATTGTCCAGCACCCGCTTGATCTTGTTCCGGTCGGCTGTCACCACAAAGGGCCCTGGGGGGATGTCCCAGGTAAAGGTCATTCCGGCGCTCTGGACCTCCATCTGGTACTCCTCCCCCAGGTCGGCCAGGAAGGGGGCCAGGTCCACGAATTCAAAGTGGTACTGCATCCGCCCCAGCTCGTACTCGGAAAAGTCGCTCATATTCCGCACCAGCTTTTCCAGGACAACAGTTTTGCTGGTGACGATGTCCAGGTAGTGGGCCTGCTTCTCCGGGGTGTTGGCAATGCCGTCCCGGATGCCCTCCACATAGCCCTTGATGGCGGTGATGGGGGTGCGCATGTCGTGGGACAGGTTGGCCATGAGCAGGCCCCGCTCCTCCTGGGCGGCGGCCTCGGCCACCGCAGCCGCCTTCAGCCGCTGACGGACCCCTTCCAGAGACTGGCTCAGCTCATCCAGCTCCTGCTCCTGGCAGGAGAGGATCTCAAAATCCAGTTCCCCCTGGCGCAGGTTGTCCGCCGCCTGGCGGAGGGTGTCCAGGGTGTCGGCAATGCGCCCGGTGTACCGGGAGGCCAGCCACAGGCACAGCCCGGACACGGACAAACTCAGCAGAATGCACCCCAAAACAAAGTAAGGCAGGATACTCCTTGACTCGAAAAACTCCCCTTTCAGGAGGGTCACCATGGCCAGGACAAAGCTTTCTCCGCCTGGGGCTTGCAGGGCAAAGGCCCCCAGCATGACCACCATGAGGATGCCGGCAATGGCCAGGGATAGGACCAGCATCAAAAGGCCGGTCTGGAGAAACCGGCCTTTCAGGGTTTTCTTTTTGGGCATATCAAACACCCCCATTATGTTCACGATCGAAGACCCCTTGCCTCTCCCTCTGGGAGAGGTGGATTTGGGCTATAGGCCCAAAGACGGAGAGGGCGGATTTGTTGCGATATTACAGGATCGGCAGAGATTTGCCCTCTCAGTCACGGCTGCGCCGTGCCAGCTCTCCCAGAGGGAGAGCCAAGGACTGATACCTTCAGCTTTCTTTCCTATCGAACAGCAGATACCCCACGCACCCAAACACCAGCCCGTACCCGGCCAGAAGACCAATGCGGGACAGAAGGGAGCCAACGGGCAGGGCCACACCCACCCACAGGTTATGCCACCGGAGGTATCCGGTGAAGAGCAGACCGCCAAAGGCGGGCAGGTAGGTGCCCAAGGCGATGAAGCCGATGTACAGGACCACGCACAGGAGGACGGCCAGGCTGGACCCCTTCACCACCTGGTTCACCAGACAGAAGAAGAGGATCAGAACAGCCAGGGGGATGAGGTCCAGAACGCAGGCAAAAAGACTGCTGACGATGCCCCGGGTACCGCCACCCAGGGCCAGCTGGATCACGGTGGTGACGGCGTACATCACCGCCAGGTCAAAGGCGCACAGGACCAGGACAGCAGCCGCCTTGGAGAAAAAGATCTTTCCCTTCCCCACCGGCCGCATGAGGGAGAACCGCATGGTGTGGTCGGCCTGTTCCCCCACGAAGAGGTCGCAGGCGGCCATCATGGCCATGAGGGGCAGGAAGATCAGCAGGATGAAGGTCAGGTTGGCGTTCATCAGGTTTCCCAGCAGGGCTTGGGGGGAGATGTTCCCCGTTCCCAGCTGACCGGTGAAGAAGTTGGCCGCCAGGACCCGCAGACCGCTGGCCACGCAGACGGCACAGCCTAAAATCAGAAAGACCAGATATTTCTTTCGTTTGCGGAGCTTGAAAAGCTCATTTTGCAGATTGGCAATGAATTTATCCATGGCGTTCACCTCACAGGACCACAGAGCCCTTCTTGTCCCGAACCTTGGCCAGGAAGTAGTCCTCCATGGAGGGGTTCAGGCGCAGGGCCTCCTCTTTGCTGTCGCAGGAGAGCATCTCCCCTTCGTAGAGGACCATGACCTTGCTGCACATCTTTTCGATCTCGCTGGCCAGATGGCTGGCCACCAGGAAGGTGACCCCCTTCTCCCTGGCCAGACGGATGATGATCTCCCGGATCTCCACGGTGGCCTCAATGTCCAGGCCGTTGGTGGGCTCGTCCAAAATCATCAGCTCCGGCTCGGACAGGAGGGCCAGGGCCAGACCCATCCGCTGCTTCATGCCCAGGGAGAACTTGCCGCAGCGCTCCTTTTTATAGGGGGCCAGGCCCACGATCTCCAGGACCTTTTCCATCCGGGCCTGGTCCACGTTGGGGTAGTACCGCCCGGCCATCACCAGATGGTCCCAGGCGGTGAGGTTTTCGTAAAGGGCGGGCTGCTCGATGAGGGTGCCCACCTTGGCCAGAGCCTCCTCCCGCTGGTCCACGGCATCGGCGCCGAAGACGGTGATCTTGCCGGAGGTGGGCTGGCAGAGGCCGGTGACTGCCTTCATAATGGTGGTCTTGCCCGAGCCGTTGGGGCCAAGCAGACCCACCACCTCCCCCCGATTGACGGTGAAGGTGATGTTTTTGGCCCCTCGGCCGTTGGAATAAACCTTGGACACATGGTCCAGGTGCAGTACAGGTTCCATAGGTGTCTCCTTTCTGGAGGGCATGGCCCAGCGGATGACCGCTGGGCCTAATGTCGTCAAAACGTGCTTACCACTCTTCCACTTCCACAGATTCAGCGGTGGGTTCGCCCATCTTCACTTCCGTCCGGTCGCCCACGTCGGGCAGGGTGACGGTGGTAGTGCCATAGTCGAAGAGTTCCACTTCACCGGAGATGACCACCTCATGGAGGTTACCGTCTGGGCCGGTGGTCAGGAAGGTGACCGCAATGTGGTTCTGGGTCAGTCTGCCGTCGGCATCCACACCGAAGGTGCAGTGGATGTTCTCCAGGGACAGGTCTTCGCCGATGTAGGCTTCGAGGTTGTCCATACTCTGTTCGGGATGGGCCTCGATAAAAGCGCTCTGGTTGGGGTAGTAGTCATAGGAGCCGTCGGCATAGACGTAGACCACACCGCCACCGTTTTCATCCAGAACCTGGTCATAAACCTCACCCCAGTAGCTTCCTTCGTCCCCGTAGCAGACGGCGTCGAACTTGTCCACCAGAGCCTGGTTTTCCTGATACCACTCATCTGTCCATCCGCCGGAGTAAGCATCCTTAAATTCCTGGGGGAGGGTTTCTCCGGTCTGAGTCTCGTAGTAGTGGAAGCGGGTGGCTTCCAGATCTTCATAGGAGGTATACCAAGTGTTGCTGGTATCCTCGGTCACCCCATAGGCAAAGAGGGACAGGCCAGCATTTACCAGAGAGGGAACCTGAGCCTGGGCGATGTCCACCTGATAGAGGTCCACCCCGTTTTCGGTGCCAATCTGGACGAAGTTGTTCTTCAGCTCACCCACCACGGTGTCACAGGCCACCTCAAAGAAGGTGATGAGGCGGTTGGAATATTCATCGCCGGGGTCGTAGTCCAGCAGGTTGTAGGGACCCTCATCGGGATCGGCGGGCATGGTGTGGTAGGTGTCCTCATCTCCGTAGAACCAGATGTTCTGGCCGTCCACGGTGGCATCCACTTCCAGCTCTTCATAGTCCCCCTGGTTCATATAGATGCGGGAGCTGTTTTCCGCCCCATCCAGGGCCATCTCGGCCCCCATGGTCCAGACGGTCTCTCCGTCCATGGTCATCTCCATGGTGCCCACAGCAGAGAAGTTCTCCTCCTCCAGGGCCAGGGCCTTCACGGCCTCCTTATAGCGGGAATATCCGTTGACGCTGCCGAAGGCGGCGGTGGCGGAGACCGCCAGCACCAGCACGCCGGCAACCAGGCAGGTCATCACTCGATTTCGTTTCTTCATGGGAGTTTCCTCCTTTATTTGAAATAGTCATTGGGAACAAATACCTCTTGCTGATTGTATTATACCGTACAACCATAAAAAAAGGATAGGGAAACTATTAAATTTTCATTAAGATTCCATGATTTCCCTTCCTTGACCGCAAGAGCGGCTGTCCCCTTTGACCCTTTCATTGTACCGGGCAAAAATAAAGAATGGATGGGATTTTTCTTAAATGTCTATTAAGAAAAATAACACTGGCACCCAACAAAAAAACATGGTATACTATTACAATTATTGCGAAAGGAGGGGGGAAGCCCGCCATGAGACAACCGAAGATACCAGCAACACCCGGCTTTCTGACCGGTCTCTTCCTGCTTCTCTTCCTCCTGCCGGTCCCCGCCTTTGCCGCAAGAGGGGCCGCCCACACCACCCCCAACATGTCCATCGTCTACGGGATCACCTCTGCCCTGGCCCTGCTGCTCTTCATCGGCTACTGCGCCCTGATCCGCCAGAAGAACCTGTGGATGCTCCTGGTCTACCTGTCGGTGTTCATCGTCAACCTGGGCTACTTCTCCCTGTCCATCTCCCGGACTCTGGAGGAAGCCCTTCTGGCAAACCGCCTGGCCTACCTGGGCTCGGTCTTTCTCCCCCTGTGTATGTTCATGGTCATTATGGAGGCCTGCCGTCTCCAACGGCACAAATGGATGCTGCCCCTGCTGGTGTGCATCAGCATCGCCGTGTTCCTGCTGGCTGCCAGCCCGGGCTTTCTGGACTGCTACTACCAGGAGGTCACCCTGGTCTATGTCAACGGCATGGCCATGCTGGAGAAGGTATACGGCCCTCTCCACCCCCTCTACCTGGTCTACCTGTTGGGCTACCTGGGCCTGATGATCGGGGCCATTCTGACCTCCTACCGCAGGAAAAAGACCGTCAGCTGTAAGCACGCTGTCCTGCTGCTGATGGTGGTCTGTCTGAACATCGCCATCTGGGCAGTGGAGCAGCTGATCTACTGGGAGTTCGAGCTGCTGGCTGTGTCCTACCTGGTAAGCGAACTCCTGCTGCTGGTCCTGTACAGCATGATGCAGGACTACGAGACCCTGATGTCCGGAGCCGACAAACCCGAACCCCTTCCCTCGGAGGAGCCCATGGACAGGCTCCTCACCCACGGCTTCTCCCCCCAGCGGATCGAGGCCATTCTGACGGGATGGCCCCCTGTGGCTGAGCTCACCCCCCGGGAGCAGGAGGTCCTGCGGGCCATTCTGGCCGACAAGAAGCGAAAAGAGATCGCCGCTGAGCTCTATGTCACTGAGCACACGGTGAAAAAGCACACGGCCAACATCTTCTCCAAGCTGGGGGTATCCAACCGGACCGAGCTGTACACCCGGGCAGAAGAAGAAACCCTTGAATAAGTCCTTTCGGGAGCCGACCAACGGTCGGCTCCCTTTTTATCGGAAATTACCCCAAAGGTAGCCCTGCCGGGAAAGGCAGGGCTACTGTGTTTTTCCGGGCAATGTGGGATAATCAGAGAAAACGGATGGCCTTTTGCCGTCCGGAAAAGGAAGGAGATTATCTATGGGACTGATACAAGCTGCATTGGGTGCAGCCGGCGGTGTGCTGGCTGACCAGTGGAAGGAATTTTTCATGTGCGAGGAGATCCCCGCCAACGTCCTCATGATGAAGGGCCGCAAGGCCACCGGAGGCCGGTCCTCCAACACCAAGGGGACTGACAACATCATCACCAGCGGCTCGGTCATCGTGGTGGCCGACGGCCAGTGCATGATGATCGTGGACCAGGGGCAGATGGTGGAGTTCTGCTCCGAGCCCGGTGAGTACATCTACGACGCCTCCACCGAGCCCACCGTCTTCTGCGGGAACCTGGGGGAGGGCATCAAGACCTCCTTTGCCGCAGCCGCCAAGCGCTTCACCTTCGGCGGGGAGCCCCCCAAGGACCAGCGGGTCTACTTCTTCAACACCCGGGAGCTCACCGGCAACAAGTACGGCACCCCCGGCCCCATCCCCTTCCGGGTGGTGGACCAGCGAGCAGGCATCGACATCGACATCAGCATCCGCTGCTTCGGTGAGTACTCCTACCGGATCTGCGACCCCATCCTGTTCTATAAGAACGTCACCAGCAGCGTGGCCGAGGCCTTTACCCGGGAGAGCATCGACGGCCAGCTGAAGACCGAACTGCTCACCGCCCTCCAGCCCGCCTTTGGCCGGATCTCCCAGATGGGCATCCGGTACTCCGCCCTGCCCATGCACACCGAGGACATCGCCCAGGCCCTCAACGAGGTCCTCAGCGAGAAGTGGCGGAAGGGCCGTGGCCTGGAGATCGTCTCCTTCGGCGTGTCCAACGTGTCCGCCTCCGAGGAAGACGAGAAGATGATCAAAGAGCTTCAGCGGAACGCCGCCTTTATGGACCCCGCCCGGGCCGGCGCCCATCTGGTGGGGGCCCAGGCCGCCGCCATGCAGGCCGCCGCCGCCAACGAGGGGGCCGGAGCCGCCATGGCCTTTATGGGCATGAACATGGCCGGTGGGGCCGGGGCCAACGCCCAGAACCTCTTCCAGATGGCCCAGCAGCAGGCCGCTGCCCAGCCCCAGCCTGCTCCCCCCGCTCCGGAGGGCTGGACCTGCCCCGCCTGCGGCACGGCCGGCATCACCGGCAAGTTCTGCCCGGAGTGCGGCGGCAAAAAGCCCGAACCCAAGCCCGCCGGGGATACCTGGACCTGCCCCGGCTGCGGCACCGCCGGCATCACCGGCAAGTTCTGCCCGGAATGCGGCACCAAGAAGCCGGAAGCCGTGAACCCTGCCGGTTGGACCTGCCCCGCCTGCGGCGTTCTGAACAAGGGCAAGTTCTGCGCCGAGTGCGGCACCAAGAAGCCCGAGGGGGCCCCCAAGTACCAGTGCGACAAGTGCGGCTGGGAACCCGAGGACCCCGCCAATCCCCCCAAGTTCTGCCCGGAATGCGGGGACCCCTTTGACGAAAGCGACCTGAAGTAACACAAGGAGGTAGTACCATGGGATTTTTCGGAAAACTGTTTGACAAGAAGGAATGCGACCTCTGCGGCGGCGAGATCGGCCTGCTGGGCAACCGCAAGCTGGAGGACGGCAACATGTGCAAGACCTGCGCAAAGAAACTCTCCCCCTGGTTCTCTGACCGCAAGGAGAGCACCGTGGAAGAGATCCGGGCCCAGATGGCCTACCGGGAGGAGAACAAGAAGGAAGTGGAGAACTTCCACGTGACCCGTGTTCTGGGCCGAAGCTCCTTCGTCTGCCTGGACGAGGACGCCGGGAAGTTCCTGGTGGCCGAGGACAAGAACTTCCGGGATGACAACCCTGACGTGCTGTCCTTCACCCAGGTCACCGGCTGCGACCTGGACGTGGACGAGGACCAGTACGAGATCACCTACACCAACAGCGAAGGCGAAGAAGAGAGCTACCGTCCTCCCCGCTACCGGCACACCTATGACTTCTACATGGTCATCCGGGTGGACCACCCCTACTTCGACACCATGCGCTTCCGCCTGAACAAAAGCACCGTGGAGGGTGCCCAGACCAGCGGCTACGGCAACACCGACCCCACCCGGGACCCCGACTACCAGGAATACTGGAACATGGGCCAGGAGATCAAGGAGATCCTTACCCAGGCCCGGAAGGATGCCCGCACCGCTGCCGCCGAGGCTGCCGCCCCCAAGGCTGCGGTCACCTGCCCCTGGTGCGGCGGCACCTCCGTCCCCGACGCCAACGGCTGCTGCCAGTACTGCGGCGGCTCCCTGAAGTAAATTCTTTTGCCGACCTGACACAAACCATCCCGCAGAAAGGAGCTTACCATGAAACGATCATCCCCCCTCATTGCCATCGTCCTGTCCCTGCTGCTCCTGGCCTCCTGCGGGGGCGGCAGCTCGGAACCTGCAGAAGCAGGGGAACTGACCACCCTGGAAACCACCCTCTGGACCCTGGACTATGACGACAGCCAGTGGGTCCTGGACGAGGAATACCTCTACGAGGATGAGACCACCTCCCAGGCCATCCTGGGCATCCCCGGTGAGGATGACACCGACCTCATTTCCATCGAGATTCGGGCGGACATCACCGACCCCTATGGCTTCCGAAGCAACCTGGTCTACTACGGCTTCGATGAGTACGACTATGCCATGGAAAATGCCTACGATCTGCACGATGTAGGCGGGGTGGACTGCCTGATGGAGGAGGGCTCCTCCTGGGGTGATCCCTGCCAGCACTACTTCGGCCGGGTGGAGGCCGCCAATGCCTCGGTCTACCTGGAGATCTGCGGCGACTATACCGACGAGCGGGTGACCGCTCTGCTGGAGGGTCTGTCCTTTGATCTTCCCGACATCGGCAACGAGGACGGCCCCTGGTACTGGGAGGGCGAGCCCTTCCAGGGCCGGAACAGCAGCGTCCAGCTGGGAAGCTTCACCCTGGAGAGCACCTGGGTCCCCTTCCTGAACCCCGTCATGACCTATGAGACCTTCGACCACCAGATCGCTGCCACCGGCGACCGGGCCTATATCCTCTCCGAGAGCATCCTGCAGGAATATGAGCTGACCGGCGAGAACCTGGCCTTCCTGGGAGACCTGGAAACCGGCCTGGATATCTCCTATATCAGCACCACGGCTGACGGCAGTCTCTGGCTGTCCGACTTCACCGAGCCCCTGACCGTATGGAAGGACGGAGCCCAGACCGCCTCCTACGAGGGCACCGACAACGTGGTCATGCATCCCTCTGGCCAGTGGGGTGTCAGCTGGTTCTCCAACCCCGAATGCCAGAAGGTGGCCTTCTCCGGCGACTCCATGACCACCACGCCCCTGACCTTCCAGGGCATGAAGTCGGTCTCCTCTCTGTCTGTGGGCCAGAACTACATCATGGCCGCCGGCATTGCCGAAGAGGATGACTGCCACAAGGTCTTCCTCTACGACCCCAGCGGCACTCCGGTGATGACCCTGACCGGTCCCGATGACCTGGGCAGCGTCACCTATGTGGCCGAGACCCCCAACGGCTTCCTGGCTGTGGACGCCAACATGCGGGAGATCCTGCTTTGGAGCACCGACGGCACCTATATCGGCACCGCAGACGATGGGGAGCTCTTCGGCACCTACTACCCCTGGATCAGCCACGGCACCCAGCTGCCCGACGGCAGCATCCTGGTCCTCATGACCGAGGAGCGGGATGACCGGTCCGCCATGGAGGTCCTGGTCTACCGCCTCAGCGGATTTTAACCCCTTAGCAACAGAGAGGAGATCTATCCTATGAAACGATCCAAACGAACAAAATTCCTGAGCCTTCTGCTCTGCTGCGTCATGCTCCTGGGGCTTCTGCCCATGGCAACGCAGGCGGCCACCCAGATCGAGGCGATCCGTGTCGGGATCGATGTACCAACGGCCGGTGAGAAGTTTGACTTTACGGCGGAAGGCAGTTGCGAGGAATATACCGTCGGCAATGTCTCCTGGTATCATCTGAGCACTGGCAAAAAAATGAGCACCACTTCGGTGGCAGAGGCCGGTCAGACGTATGAAGTCAGGATACAGGTCAGTTCCAAAAGCGGTTATTCCATTAGCGGCAATACCGTGGGTCTGATCAACGGCCTCCAGTCCGTAATCGACACCTCCTATCTGCTCACGACGTTCTATGTGTCTGAGCCCCCCAAGCAGATCACATCGGTAGAAGTAGAACTGGATGCCCCCGTTCCCGGCGCAAAGGCGGATTTCAGCCCGGTCTGCGGCAATTCGTCTTACGTACTGAGCGATTACTTTGACGACGACGATTCCGACAACTACACCAGCAACGGCATCCAGTGGATCGATGCCACCACCAAAAAGGTCCTGGATGCCGATGACACCTTTGTCGCCGGTCACACCTATCAGGCATTCATCCACCTTAAGACTCGCGGCAATTACGAGTTCCACTACGACTATGGCTCGACGCTTCCCGTGACCGCAAAGATCGTTACCGCCAACGGCACTTACACCGCAAGGACCGCCAAAGCCTATGAGCGTGATCCCTTCGAGGAGATCGATGTGATCTGCGACTTCGGCGTCTGCGACTATCAGAAGGTCTCCAGCGTCGCCATCACCGGTCTGGATGCCCCCAAGTACGGCAAAGCCCCCGACTACAGCGCAGCGCTGTCCGGGGAGAACTACGCCCTCAAAGCATCCTCCGCCAGCAATCCCTTCGTGGTCAACGGTGTGAGCTGGTATGATGAAACTGCCGGCAATACCCTGACCGCCACAGCCAAGTTCACCGCCGGTCACACCTACTCCGCCACCGTCTATCTGGTGCCGGCCTCCGGGTCTAAGTTCGCCGGTTCCGTCAGCGGCACCGTCAACGGCTATCCCGCTGCGGTTACCGGAAACGGCTCCGAGATCCAGGTGAAATACACCTTCTCCGCCCTTGCCACCAGACAGATCACCTCCGTGGCCATCGAGGGCGTCACCGCCCCCGCCGCAGGCGCCGCCCCCAGCTATGTGGCCATCCTCAAAGGAGAAGGCTATCAGCTGAAGGCCCGCAATGACGCCTACTACAAGAACGGCATCTGCTGGTCCGTCATGGAGGGCAGTGACCTGCCCGTCAGCAGCGGCAAGTTTGAGGGCGGCAAACAGTATCAGATCATGATGTACCTTGTGGCAGAAGACGGTTATGAATTCTCCGCCACCGCAGGCGGTGCCCTCAATGTCAAGGCTACCCTCAACGGCAAGCCCGTCCTGGCGGATATCTCAGGCAACAAGAAGGAGATCGCGGTGACCTATTACTTCACCGAGGCTACGGCAGATGGGAAGATCTCCGCCGCAGCCGTCGCCGGCATCGATGCCCCTGCCATTGGCGCCTCTCCCGATTACACCGCCACCATCGCCGACAGCCGCTATCAGCTGGAGGGCAGCACCAGCGCCCGGGAAAAGAACGGCATCACCTGGATCAACAACAAGACCGGCAACGCCATGACCGTGGGTGCCTCTAAGTTCGAGGCCGGCGTGTCCTACACCGTTGTGGTCGGTGTGACCGCAGCAGACGGCTATGCCTTCGTCACCGATTCCAAGGGTGTGCCCAACATCACCGGTGCCATCAACCAGAAAACCGCAAAGGTTTCCGGTCAGGATGCATACAATGCCTACCTGAGCTACACCTTCCCGGCTCTGGAGGAGGAGGTCCTGCCTCCCGCTCCCATCGTGTTTGAGGACGTGAAACCCACCGACTACTTCTCTACCCCCGTCCAGTGGGCAGTGAACGAAGGCATCACCAACGGCACCAGCGCCACCAAGTTCTCCCCCAACATGACCTGCAGCCAGGCCCACATCCTGACCTTCCTCTGGCGTGCTGTGGACAGCCCCAAGCCGGTCATTGCCAACCCCTACAGCAACCCTGCGGTCAGAAACGACCAGTACTTCTATGAGCCCTTCCTCTGGGCCTGGGAGAAGGGTCTGATCAGCAACACCGCTCTGGATCCCAACGCACCCTGCAGCCGCAGCGACGTGGTGACCTATCTGTGGAAGCTGGAAGGCAGCCCCAAGACCGGCAATGCGAACTTTACGGACGTCCCCTCCACCGCCCCCTATGCACAGGCAGTTGCCTGGGCCGTGGAGCAGGGCATCACCAACGGCATGAGCGCTACCACTTTTGGCCCGGACCGCACCTGCACCCGCGGCCAGATCGTCACCTTCCTGTGGCGGTATTCCAACATCTAAGGTTCCCCCTTACCCCTCTACTCAGCGTTCCATCCGATGAAACGTGCAGCAAAAAATCCCCCGAATGCGATGCATTCGGGGGATTCGTTTTGTCTCAATATTTCTTTGCGCAGCCGATGCCCACGCCGCCTTCGCCGGTGTGGCAGCAGATGCTCAGGGGCAGGGGGTAACACTCCACGGTGCGGCCGGGGAAGGCCTTTTCCACCTCGCCCTTCCACTTCTCGCCCACCTCCGGGTCTGCCCCGGAGTAAGCCACAAAGAGCTGGACATCGGTTTCCTTGAATCGGCTGTCCAGATCCTTGGACAGGGCCTCGATCATGGTCTTCTTGGCCTGGTTGAAGCCACGGACCTTTTTATAGGCGTCCAGCTTGCCCCCCTGAATCTGCAGGACGGGCTTCAGGTTCAGCACGGCCGCCATGGCAGCGCCGGCAGCGGTGATGCGGCCGCTCTTTTTCAGGTTATCCAGGGTGGACAGAGCAATGTAGATGCTGGCCTCGTACCGCTCCTCCTCCAGGATGGCCTTGACCTCCTCTGCCGTCTTTCCCTGGTCCAGCAGGACCTTGGCGTTGCGGATGGACTGCATGAGGGTCACAGAGATCCGGTGGTCATCCACCACCTGGACCCGGCCGCCGTACTCCTGGGCCAGGGCGGTGGCCGTCTGACAGGTGCCGCTGAGGCCGGAGCTCATGGCAAAGTGGAGGATGGCATCGTGGTCCCGGAGAAGCTCCTCCCACAGACCGGTGACCGCCTCGGGAGAGGGCTGGGAGGTGGACACATCCACACCTGCCCGCATCTTTTCAAAGAAGAGGTCGAAGGTGATGTCCTTCCCCTCGTAATAGGTCTCGCCGCCGATGAAAAAGGGCATGGGGATCAGATGAACACCCAGTTCTGCTGCTTCTGCCGCCGTCAGGCCGCAATTCGTATCCGTTACAATGGCTGTTCTCATACCAAAACGCCCTTTCTTAAAAAATCAGAAGCCGAATAGTACTCTTCAACCAATAAATATATCATATCCTACTCCCCTTTGCAAGATGACACATCCTCTCTCCTGTCCAAGCATTTTTCCAAACCCCACTTGACAACCAGAAATTATAGTGATATGATTTTGATATCACAAAGAAACAGGGAGTGTTTTGTATGACCGAAAAGATCCTGACCACCAAAAAGCAAGGCATGGCCATGCTCCTGCTGACCATCCTGCTGTACGTCGCAGCCGTCGCAGTCCTCATCCTGTCCGTGAATTTCGGGATGTTCTTCCCCATGGTCCTCTCCATCGTGGTTCTCTGCCTGGGCTGGCTGGTCCTGCCCGGCCTGAAGGTCCTGCGGCCCCAGGAGGCCCTGGTCCTCACCCTCTTCGGCAAATACGTGGGCACCATCCGGGGGGAGGGTTTCTACTGGGTCAACCCCTTCTGCACCGCCGTGAACCCCGCCGCCAAAACCAAGCTCAACCAGAGCAGCGATGTGGACAGCGGTTCCAGCAAGGGCCTCAACGCTCTGCTGGGGGGCAATGCCGCCGCTGCCGCTGCGGCCTCCGCTGAGACCTCCGGCAAGCGGGTCAGCCTGAAGATCATGACCCTGAACAACGCCCGCCAGAAGATCAACGACTGCCTGGGCAACCCCGTGGAGATCGGCATCGCCGTCACCTGGCGGGTGGTGGACACCGCCAAGGCGGTCTTTGAAGTGGACAACTACAAGGAGTTCCTCTCCCTTCAGTGCGACAGCGCCCTGCGCAACATCGTCCGCCTGTACCCCTACGACGTGGCCCCCGGCATCGACACCACCGGCGATGGCATGGCCGACGAGGGCAGCCTGCGGGGCTCCAGCGAAGTGGTGGCCGCCCGCATTCGGGATGAGATCCAGTCCAAGGTCACCGAGGCCGGTCTGGAGATCCTGGAAGCCCGAATCACCTACCTGGCCTACGCCTCTGAGATCGCCGCCGTCATGCTCCAGCGTCAGCAGGCATCCGCCATCATCGACGCCCGAAAGATGATCGTGGAAGGGGCCGTGGGCACCGTGGAGATGGCCCTGAATCGCCTGAACGAGGGCGGCATGGTGGAGTTGGACGAGGAACGCAAGGCCGCCATGGTCTCCAACCTGCTGGTGGTCCTCTGCGGCACCCACGACGCCCAGCCCATCGTCAACACCGGCACTCTGTATTAAAAAAGGTGCCATGGCAGAGAAGAAAGACACCAAGAAGCAGGTCCCCCTCCGGCTGTCCCCCAAGCTCTACGCCGCCATTGCGGCCTGGGCCGAGGACGACTTCCGCTCGGTGAACGGTCAGATCGAGTATCTCCTCACCGAATGCGTCCGCCAGAGGAAAAAGACCGGCAAGTACGTCCCGGAGGACGACGTGCTGGATGCACACCTGGACTTAGACTTTGAATAAGGTAGGGGGAGGCTGTTTGCCTCCCCGTCTTATTCTCTCCAAGTAATCCTTGCGGGAATCCCACTCTCATGGTAGAATAAAAGCATTCAATAATAATATTTCGAGGTGATTATCACCATGAGAACCAGAGAAAGCAAGAAAGCCCGTTACCTGCGCATCGCCGGGGAAGTGGCCCGGGGCTCCACCTGCCTCCGCCGCCAGTACGGGGCCATCATCGTCCGGGAGGACGAGATCATCGCCACCGGCTACAACGGCGCCCCCCGGGGTGACGCCAACTGCTGCGACGTGGGCACCTGCTGGCGCATCCAGAACAACATCCCCCACGGGGAGCGGTACGAGATGTGCGTGGCCGTCCACGCCGAAATGAACGCCATCATCAGCGCCGCCCGGCGGGACATGATCGGCAGCTCCCTCTACCTGGTGGGCTTTGACGGAGACAAGCCCATCAAGGCCGAGCCCTGCGCCATCTGCGCCAAGCTCATCAAGAACGCCGGCATCAAAGAGGTCATCACCTACGAGGACCTGGCCCCCATCGAAGCAGCGGAATAATTGCGCCCAAAAGCTCCCCTGATAAAGGGGAGCTTTTTTCTAAACAAAGGAGGTTTCCCCATGACCATCACCCTGGCCACTATGGCTGACTATGAGGGCATTCTGGCCCTGCACAAGACCTACCACACCGACTCCATCTCCCCCGAGGACCGGCCCGACGGCTTCGTGACCACCAACTTCACCCCCCAGCAGCTGGAGGACCTGATCGTGAAGGAGCAGGGTGTCACCGTAGCCAAGGACGACAGCGGGACCATCGTTGCCTACGCCACCGCTGCCTCCTGGGACTACTGGTCCCAGTGGCCCCTCTTCGTCTACATGATCGACCACCTTCACGAGTACCAGCTGGACGGGGTCACCCTCACCAAGGAGAACTCCTATCAGTACGGCCCCGCCTGCGTCCACAAGGACTACCGGGGCACCGGCCTGTTCGCCCAGGTCTTTCGGGCTTCCCTGGCCTCCATGGCCCACCGGTACCCCATCATGGCCACCTTCGTCAACCAGGTGAATCCCCGGTCCTACGCCGCCCACACCCGGAAGGTGGGCATGACCACCGCCGGGACCTTCCCCTTCAACAACAACCAGTACTACTGCCTGGTCTGCCCCACGGCAGCCCAGTAAGGAGGTTCCCATGCCCCAATTCCAATACTACCTGAATTTTCACCACCAGCCAGACCCCAAGGCCCTGGCTCTCACCTCCCCGGAGGCCACCCAGGCCGCCCATGCCTTCCACACCAGCCTTCCCGGCTACGCTCCCACTCCCCTGGTCTCCCTGGATGCCCAGGCCAAACACCTGGGCATCGCCAAGCTGTGGGTGAAGGATGAGTCCCATCGGTTCGGCCTCAACGCCTTCAAGGGCCTGGGAGGCAGCTATGCCATCGCCGAATACCTCTGCGGTCGGCTGGACATCCCCGTAGATGGGAAGGCCTTTTCCCTCCTGACCGCTCCTGAGACCCGGGAGAAACTGGGCCAGATCACCTTCGTCACCGCCACCGACGGCAACCACGGACGTGGCGTGGCCTGGGCCGCCCGGGTCTTCGGGCACAAATCCGTGGTGTATATGCCCAAGGGCAGCGCCCTGGAGCGGCTGGAGAACATCCGTGCCCAAGGGGCCCAGGCCGAGATCACCGATCTGAACTACGACGACGCCGTCCGTCTGGCCAGTCAGATGGCAGAGGAACGGGGCTGGGTCCTGATCCAGGACACCGCCTGGGATGGCTACGAGGCCGTCCCCACCCACATCATGCAGGGCTACACCACCCTGGCCTGGGAGATCGCCCAGGAACTGGATCAGCCCCCCACCCATCTCTTCCTTCAGGCGGGAGTGGGCAGCGTGGCAGGCGCCGTGTCCGGCTACTTCGCCGCCCTCTATGGGGACCAGCGCCCGGTCACCGTCATCTGCGAGCCCGACCAGGCCGACTGCCTCTACCGCACCGCCAAAGCCGACGATGGGAACCTCCACTTTGTCACCGGAGACATGAACTCCATGATGGCCGGCCTCTGCTGCGGGGAGCCCTGCACCGTCAGCTGGGATATTTTGCAGGGGGTTGGCGACTGCTTCGTGTCCTGCGCTGACCACTACGCCGCCCGGGGGATGATCTTACTGGGAAAGCCCCTGGATGGGGACCCCAGGGTGATTTCCGGCGAGTCCGGGGCGGTCACCGCCGGGGTTTTGGAAGGTCTCTTGACCGAGGCCCGTCTGGCTGACCTGCGGGACAAGCTGGGCCTGAACGAGACCTCCCGGGTGCTGCTGATCTCCACCGAGGGGGACACAGACCGGGAAAATTACCATAGAATTTTGAATATTTTCTAAACATACGATATTCCAAATCGAAAAGCTACAATCCCTCCGTCTCGCCTACGGCGAGCCACCTCCCTTTACACAAGGGAGGCTTTTAGGTTCGCAACACCCTCAAAAAAGGCCCCCTTGTGTAAAGGGCGCGACGCGTGAAGAAAACATGCCGGGGGCATGTTTTTAGCCAAAGCGGGAAGCAATCTATGATTGCGACCCGGGCCGAAGGCTGTCACCGAAGGTGACTGGGGGATTGTAACGTTAGTCCACAAAAATATCCCCAAGGTGTGGAAAACCTTGGGGATGCTTTTTACTCAAAACAAAGAAAGGATGGCACAGAACAGGATGGGCACCGCCAAGGCAGGCAGCATGTTCATGGTCTTGCAGTCCTTGATGTTCAGGATGGAGAGGCCCGAGCAGGCGATGAGGAAGCCGCCCACGATGGACAGCTCGGTCATCATATCCGGGGTCATGAAGGGCCCCAGGAGGGTGGCCAGCAGGTAGATGCTCCCCTGCCAGCAGAAGAGGACGATGGCCGTCAGGGCGATGCCGATGCCGTAGGTGGAGGCCAGGACCATGGAGGTCACAAAGTCCAGGGTGGCGTTGGTGAACAGGTAGGTGTTGTCCCCGTACAGGGCGCTCTGGATGGGGCCCAGGATGGACAGGGTGCCGATGCAGAAGAGGAGGATGCCCGTGGACAGACCCTTGCTCAGCTCTCCCTTGGAGAACCGGTCGGCCACCCGCTGGAAGCGGTTCTCCAGATCCCAGGTGGTGCCCAGAAGGCCACCCAGGGCCAGGCTCACGATGAAGAGCACAGGGAAGTTGCTGTTGGGCATATTCTGGACGACCGCATTGATGCCCAGGCCGCAGGCCGCCAGGCCCATGGCGTTGAAGAGGACGGTCTGGTGCTTCTCCTGCAGACCTTTTTTGAAGACACTGCCGATGACACTTCCGGCAAGGATAGTGGTGGTGTTGACGATGGTACCCAGCATGGTTCTTTTTCATCTCTTTCTGATAGGTTCATGGACTTTATATTATTACCACCAAACCGGGTTTCCGTCAAGAACAAAGTGCTACCGTGTCGGCAGGCTACAATCCCTCCGTCTCACCTAACGGCGAGCCACCTCCCTTTACACAAGGGAGGCTGAGGTGAGTGCCAACCTCAAGGCCCCCTTGTGCAAAGGGGGCTGGATTTTGCCGAAGGCAAAAGACTGGGGGATTGTCAGTATCGCAGCAGATTCAAACCATCCCAATGAGCCACAAAATGACCCCATACACCACACTAGCTGAGATGCCGTAGACCAGCACCGGCCCGGCCACAGTAAAGAGCTTCACCGCCGTGCCCGTCACGAATCCCTCCTGCTTAAACTCCATGGCGGGAGCCGCCATGGCATTGGCAAAGCCCGTGATGGGCACCATGGTCCCCGCCCCGGCATGCTTGGCAATCCGGTCAAAGACCCCGATCCCCGTGAGAATGGCGGTGGCAAAGATCAGGGTCACGCATTCCGCCGTCCCGGCGGCCTCCGCCCCCAGCCCCCGGCTCTTGTAAAAATCCAGAAGGGCCTGGCCGATCACGCAGATGAGACCCCCCACGCAAAAGGCCCACGCCATGTTTTTCCCCAGGGGCGAGGGTTTGGCCTTCCCCTTTACATAGGCGTTGTACTCGGCATTGCTCATCTGATTTAAGTCCATTTATATCACCTCCCCGGCAGTTTTCCCCTTCGGTTTGGCAAATATGCCACAGGAGAAACATCTTGACAAATCGTTGAATTTCGGTATAATAATAGGGTCTGTGTCTGAACAGACGATATCCTTTCCGGCAGCGGAGACTGCCGGACAAATGTCCATAAGGAGGTGCAACGAACATGGCAAAGGTTAACGCAAACTACGAAGTGGTCTATATCCTGGATCCCGCAATGGGCGAAGAGGCAATTGCCGCTATGATCGAGAAGTTCAAGACTCTGGTTGAGACTCAGGGTACCGTGAGCGAAGTCGATGAGTGGGGCAAGCGTCGTCTGGCATACCCCATCAATGACCTGAACGAGGGTCATTACGTCCTGATGACCTTCACCGCAGAGCCCAGCCTGCCCGCAGAGCTGGACCGCGTGCTGAAGATCACCGAAGGCGTCATGCGCTCCATGATCATCTGCAAGGACGAATAAGGAGACTCTTGCTTTATGCTGAACAAGGTCTTCCTGCAGGGCCGCCTGGTGGCTGACCCTGAACTGCGCCACACCAGCAACGGCGTGGCCATGGCTTCCTTCCGTCTGGCTGTGGACCGGGACTTCAAAGACCGGGAAACCGGCGAACGGAAAGCCGATTTCATCAACGTCGTGGCATGGCGCCAGACTGCGGAGTTCGTCTCCCGGTTCCTCACCAAGGGCCGTATGGCCATTGTGGAGGGCAAGCTCCAGACCCGCGACTACACCGACCGAGACGGCAACCGTCGTTTCGTCACTGAGGTGGTTGCCGATAACGTCTATTTCGGCGATTCCCGCAGAGACGGCGAAGGCGGCGGCTACGCACCCGCTCCCACCGGCGGCAGAGGCTACGGCGCTCCCGCAGGCGGCGGTTACGGGGCTCCCGGCGGTAACTACCCCTCGTCCGGCGGCGGTTATTCCGCTGCACCCGCTGTCGATCAGTTCGCAGACCTGACGGACGACGACGGCGAACTGCCTTTCTAATAGGCCACTATCATCATCAAGGAGGTTTGCTACTATGGCTATGGATAGAGAACGTCCTCGCGGCAACCGTAAGCGCCGCAAGGTTTGTACTTTCTGCGTCGATAAGGTCGAGCACATCGACTACAAGGATTCTGCTAAGCTGCGCCGCTTCGTTTCTGAGCGCTCCAAGATCCTGCCCCGCAGAACCACCGGTACCTGCGCTATGCATCAGCGTCAGCTGACTGAGGCCATCAAGCGCGCTCGTCAGATCGCTCTGCTGCCCTACGTGACCGACTAATTTCGGAAACGACACAAACGAGCTGCAAACCCACGTTTGCAGCTCGTTTTTTCATATTTCTCAGAGAGGAGATTTCCCATGTCTGTTTTCAACGCCTGCATCGTCCAGACCACCTCCGGCCCCTACGACAAGGAGGGCAACCTCCGCCGGGCCCTGACCAAAATGGAGGAGGCCAAAGCCAAGGGGACCGACCTGATCCTCTTCCCCGAGATGTTCCTCACCGGTTACCTCATCAAGGACAAGCTGGCCGAGCTGGCCGAGGACCTGGAGACCGGCGAGAGCCTGGCCGTCCTGAAGGCCAAGGCCAGGGAGCTGAACATGGGCGTCATCGTTGGCCTGCCCGCCCTCACCGACCCCAATGGCAAGCCCCACAACACCGTGGTGATGATCGACCGGGACGGCACAATCGCCGGCGCCGCCCACAAGACCCACATGTTCGGCGGCGAGGAGAAGATGTTTGACCCCGGCGACAGCCACAGGGCCTTTGACACCTCCTTCGGCCGCATGGGCATCCTGGTCTGCTACGACGGGGAATTCCCCGAGACCGCCCGCTCTCTGGCCCTGGACGGGGCCGAGATCATCTGCATGTGCGGTGCCAATATGTTCCCCTATATCGACTATCACGCCGTGTATATGCGGGCCCGGGCCATGGAGAACATGGTCCCCACCCTGTACTGCAACTACGTGGGCCACGAAAAGAAGTTCCACTACTGCGGCCAAAGCTGCGCCTACGACCCCACCGGTCAGTTTTTGGCAGAGGCAGGCCCCGAGGAGGAAGTGGACCTGTACTTCACCGTGGACATGTCCCTGCGGGACTTCCCCCTGCAGAACCTGAACTACCTGGCCTGCCGGAAGAAGGATTGCTATAACGAAGACCTTTAAGAAAACAAAAGGCTCCCTCTGATTGAGGGAGCTGTCGCAAAGCGACTGAGGGAGAGATACGACAACGGCAAGGGTTTCACCACCCTTCACGTTGACGGATCTCTCCCTTTTCTCACACTGTATTAAGTTCCAGATTCATGCCATTATAGGAAATGATATCAAACTTCATTTCTCCATCGGGCATATAAGCATTCAGCTCCGTAACTCTTCCCTTCGCCCAATAGTTTGTCTGCCGCTTATCGAGCCACGCTGGACGGCTGAATTCTCCCGGAGTAATGGTCGCCACATAAAACTGACATTTTTCATCCAGACAACGTCCCTTTCGCAGATATATTCGCATTTTTTCATAATCTCTTAAGATTTCTCCCTCTAAATCATAACAATGCATATTCTTATATTTGAACTCTACCACAGCAACAATTTGCTCCCCATTGGCAACGACCATATCCGGTCGCAGATGCTTTTTCTGATAAATCTGGTTAAAGCCAAACCCGGTACATTCCGTGTAAATGCGCAAGAAACCCAGATCACCATTCTGTTCCATTCTCACACGCAAATGGTGATAGAATACGTTTTTCAACGTGTCCTCGTTGAGGATGTAGGCGTCCGTGTAATCCTTCTCTACACTCTGTGTCCAGGTTTCCTTGATTGCCCGGTCCAAGGCCAGCCACAAAGCATCATTCATTCGGAGTGTTTCCATGTCATACGCCCCCTTTGACCCAGCATACCACACCACTCCATTGTTCGCAACAACAGGGTATAAATTACCCTTTCTCCGGCCATACTGTACCAAACGGAAAGGAGTGGTTTCCATGGTAAAAGGTGTGGCCCGGCGGGTGGTGGTGGTCAAGTCTCCGGACCCCAAGCAGTTCGAGCAGGCCATCTTCCTCCTGCGGGAGGATGCGATCTCCGACGAGACCCCGGAGGAACAGGTCCTGCGGCAGGCCCAGCAGGCGGCCAACGACTACCTGCGGCAGTCTGCCCCAAGGCGGAAAGGCCAGCGGTTCCTGACCCCTGCCCTCTGCACGTTCATCGGGGCTGCCGCCGCCTCCCTCTTCTGGTTTCTCCTCTTGTAAACGAAAAACGACAGGCACCCTCGCGCAGGGATGTCTGTCGTTTTATGTTCAAATTATTTCACCCGTTTCTCTGGGATATACTGCCGGAGATAACCGTTCTTAGGGGTCTTTTTCAGCAGGAGGCCGCCCAGGAGGAAGACCACCACAGCCTCTCCCACAGCCACCCACAGGGCGTTGAGGGCAAAGACCGGCAGGAAGGTCCCGGTGAAGCCCACCTCGTACCAGGCGATCATGCCACCCACCAGAAGGCCGTTGAAGACCACCGGGGACAGAAGGGCCAGCCAGGGCCTGTCCGTCCACTGGGTGACCAGGGCGGCCAGGAGGGTAGCCAGGGTGCCGATGACCACGTCCAGGGGCCCATAGGGGCTCAGGAGGTTGGCTGCAAAGCAGCCTAGGACAAGGCCGGGGGCCGTCCCCGGAAAGAGGAAGGGCAGGATGGTAAGGGCTTCAGAGAAGCGGAACTGGACCGGCCCGTAGGCCAGGTTCAGGGCACTGGCCATGAGGGTCAGGGCCGCATAGGTGCCCCCGACGATGCCGTTGAGGGCCAGCAGATGGGTTTTGGTGCGCATAGGGAATTGCCTCCATTTTGGTATTTAGAACATGGCGCGCGGAACCATGCAGCGGCGGGAGCTCCCCGCCGGTTGGACCGGGTGTGGAAACCAGTCGCAACAAGGATACCATGATCAAAAAGAAAAAACCATTGTCAAATCACACAAGCCGAGCGTTTGTTTTTCTTCTGTTATCTGCCTATATTTTTCCTGTGTTGACAAGAACTCTCTGTGGTGCTACACTGGAAACACTCAATATTGGATAATATTTGTATTATTTTTTGTGCTGTTCGAGCGCCGGAGTACAGTTCGTTTCCCGCACTCAACGACAATGGCAAAGCAGCCGAAAGGCTGTGACGCAAAGCTACAGGGCCTAACCCCGAATGGGTATGGCAGCCAGTTACCGAAAGAGTCTCTATTGAAACGGATATACTGTGTCCAGGCGCTTTTTTGCGTCTGCGCAAGGCAGTTTCCGAAAGGAGATCCCATCCATGAATTTTATTGGCGATTATTTTGCCATCGGCCTGGTCATTGTTCTGTGTCTGTTTTTCTTTGATAAACAGCATTATCTGACCAAAGCCAGCAAATGCTTTTTGTCTGCATTGGTCTTTACTGCATTGACTGCCCTGACAGATTTGACCTGTGGAAGTCTGCTCCAGGCAGAAAACGTTCCCCTTTGGCTGCACATAGCAATGAACAGCCTCTACTTCCTTGTCAACATCTTGGCTACCTCCTCCATTGCGCTGTATCTCTTTACAAAAATCCTGGAGCACGCCCACGACAACCACTGCATGATCAATGCCAAACGGGGACTTCTGATCCTGTTTTTGATCTATCTCGGGTTCATTTGTGCCAATCTATGGACTGGCTGCCTGTTTTATTTTGATGAACACGGCGCCTACCATCGAGGTCCTTTGAATGCCATTGGCTATCTGATCACGATTTGCCAAATGGGTTTGGTTCTCATCTGTTTCTACAGAAACAAAAAAAATGCCACCAAATCCATGCGTCGAATGCTGATCCAAATTTTCCCTATTGTTGTCCTGTGCATCATCATTCAGCGGATTTTCCCAGATATCATGCTCAACGGTTACATCATGGCCATGGTAGAAACCAATCTCTTCCTGAGTTTCCAAGGGCAGCGCCAGGGCATTCACGCACTGACCAAACTGAACGACCGCCACCGCTTTTTCCGGGAAATCGAAATGAGAATGGAATCTGACCATCCCTTCCAGGCATTCCTGATCAATATTAAGAATTTTACTTCCATCAATCAAAGATACGGTCATAAAAACGGCGATGAGCTCTTGTATCAATTTGCCTTTGCCCTGGAAAAGCTCATCAAGAAGAGCACCGCCTTTCACATGAACGGTACCGAGTTTGCTCTTCTTATCCCGTATACCTGGCAAAAAAACGCGCAGTCCTATTGCGGCACTCTCCTGCAATTCTTGGACGATGGCATTTCCTATCTTGATGAACACATCCACCTGGAATATGTAGTCGCAGAATATGTGGTAGACGATCCGGATATCAAGGCAGATGTCTTTTACGAGCGCTTAGAATATGCTGCCGATTTGGCCGAATCGCAAGGCTTCCACTACATTCGCTACACGCCTGATATCGGCCTTCAAATGGATCGAGAACTTCACTTGAAGGGCAAACTGCGATGTGTTGACCGCGAACACGGCTTTCAAGTATGGTTCCAGCCAATTTATTGTATGAAAACCAACACCTTCGCATCTATGGAAGCATTGATCCGTCTTCAGGAACCGGACGGGAGCATGATCAGTCCCGGCGAATTTATTCCGCTTGCAGAGAGAAATGATACCATTACCCAGATTACATGGTTTGTCCTGGAGGATGTCTGCGCCTTCCTATCCTCTAACGCAGAATTAAGTAATATTAGCACCTCCATCAACCTTCCCATGTCTCAGCTGTTGGAACCTGGTTTTATGTCTAAGTTGGACGGCATCGTCGACAGATACGGGATCGCCCACCCCCGCATCTGTCTGGAGTTCACAGAACGCGAGCTGTTGGACAGTTTTGAAGAAACCAAAAAAATCATGATGGAATTGACTCGTTCCGGTTATCGGTTCTATTTGGATGATTTCGGTACTGGTTATTCAAACTTTAACTGTATGCTCCAACTCCCTCTCCAGTTTATCAAACTGGATGCCAGCTTGATTCGCCTCTCCTCTCCCACAGAAGGAACCGAAAGCTTTGTGCAAGCCATCACCAACCTTTCCCACGGCATGGGCATGCAAGTTATCGCAGAAGGTGTAGAAACCGCTGAAATTGCGCAGCAGCTCCACAAGCAAGGGGTCGATCGAATCCAGGGTTATTATTATGCCAAGCCCATGAATCAATCCTCTCTGTTGAACTTCTTCCAGGATGCCCCCCTCCCCTAAGTTACGCAAAACAAACTCGGCAACTCCTTTTCACGGAGCTGCCGAGTTTATTTTTTATTCTGCACTGACCGTATCCAAACGAAGGGCGATCACGGTGGCATCGTCCTCCCCCTCCCAGAGGTCCTGGGCGGCCGCCAGGACCTTCCCGGCCAGTTCACCGGGTTCTGTTCCCTGGTACCCCAGCAAGAGCTCCTGGAGCCATCCGTCCTCCCGTCCGCAGAGGATGCCGTCGGTGAGCAGGAGGATCCAGTCCCCTGCCTCACCCCGGAGGGTGTGGCTGTCGGGGCGGGCGGCCTCTCCGGTCACCAGCCCCGCCGGAAGGGAGGTCCCTCCTGCCACCCGGATCTTGCTGCCCCGTCGGATGTAGGTGGGGGCTGCCCCCTGCTTGAGCATCCGGCACCGGCCGGTGTAGAGGTCCACAGACAGCAGATCGATGGTGGTGCTGGCTCCCGTGTCCCCCCGGAGGGCCAGGGTGGAGGACACGGTCTCCACCGCCTCCTCCGGGTCCATGCCCGCCCGAAGGAAGTTCTCCAGAAGGCGCACCCCCTGGCTGCTCTCCTCCTTGGCCCCATAGCCGCTGCCCATGCCGTCACACAGCAGGAGGAAGAGGACTCCGTCCTCCCGACGGAACCAGTTGCCTGTGTCCCCACTGACCCCCTCTCCGGTCCGGGCCGCCCCGGCAATGGCGGCAGAGGCCCGGAAGGGCGCGTCCTGGAGGAAGACCATCCGGTTCCCCTGGACCTCCCCCTCCCTAAGGGGGGTACCCAGGATCTCCCCCAGCTGACGGCGGACGGGCCTGGTCCGCAGTTCATCAGAGAATGGGGTCTCTGCCCGGAGACGCCCCGCCGTATCGTAGTAAACCAGCCCCGGCCCCAGGTTCATGCTGCCGAGGAAGGCGTTCATCCGGTCCTGCCGGGGCAGGTCAGGGGTGAGCTCGGCAGAGAGCTGGGTGGCCGCCCGGGCCATGAACTGGTCCAGCCGTTCATACTGGCTGCACAGGGCCTGCCGGGTCTCCCAGGTCCGCCGGAGGGCCTGCCGCCGCCGGAGGTAGGCGGTGAGCTGGCGGTTGACCTCCCCCAAAAACTCCGGGAAGCGAACACAGCGGTTGGAGAAATGACCGGCAAAGTCGGTGGCCAGGGCACGTCCCCGGTCCAGCATGGGGCGGGTGGCATCGTTGCAGGCCCCTCGTGTGTCCTCATAATCCTTCTGCCAACAGTTCCCCCGGAGGACACACTTCAAACAGACCCGGTCGGCCGTCCGGGAAAAAATCTCCGCAGGGTCCTGCGGGTTCACGTCCTGAGGATGCAGGGTCTCCCTCACACTGTCTGAGAGGTCATGGAAGGCCCCGGCCATCTCCTCCATCCGGCGGGCCACAGTCTGCCGGGTCCGTTCCAATTCCCCGGAGATCAAAACCTGCGGGGTGTCCCGCCCCTCCCGGGGGTTCTCACGACCCAAGGGAATCAACAAGAACAGGACAGCCCCCAGGAAGGCCTCCACGGGAAGCCCCAACCGCAGCCCCCCGTCCCAGGTCCACAGGGCCCCCACGGTGACCGCCAGGAGGTAGACCCCGCCAGCCACCGCCTTCCGCCTGGGCCAGCACAGGCCGCAGGCCAGGCCCGCCAGGGTATAGATCATACTGCACACCGGTTCCTCCCCGGCGGCCAGATCCAGGGCCACCCCGCTGCAGGCTCCCACCAGGACCCCTTCTCCCACCCCTCGGCGGGCGGCCAGCAGGATACACACCCCCGCCAGCAGACGCCCCATGGAGAAGGTCTCCAAAATCTCTACCCGGCCCAGGGACATGAGGATGGTCCCAGCCAGCATCAGGACTCCGGCCCCCTGCTGAGGGGACAGCCTGTCCAGCCCCTCCAGGGTCTGGGGCCATTGGTCGAACAGGACCGCATAGCACCAGGCTGCCCCGCCGGTAAGAAGGACTTCTGTCACAAAGAAGACCAGATCCTCTCCATACCAGCCCTCCCCTGCCCGACATACAATACCGGTGGCCCCGCTCAGAAGGGCCGCAATGGCCGGCATGAACCACCCTTTCTGATAGATCCGGGTGTCATAAAAGGCAAAGGCCACAGAATAGGTCAGGATAGCGGCGGCGGCATAGCGCATGCCGTCGGTAAGCCCCTCCAGACAGAGGTAACCCAGGCAGGCCCCGGCCAGGGTGGAAAAGCCGGTGAGTCCCGACCCTGCTGCAGCCACCGCCGCCACACCGAAGGGGGTGTATCGCCCAAAAATCTCTGCTCCGGCCAGCACACCTCCCAGCAGAAAGCCCACCGCTGTCTCCAGCCGCCGGAGAAAAGCCCTGCGGGAGAGCCGCACCCCGTCTCCCCGGGGATAGGACAGCAGCTTGTCCCCCGTCTTTTCTTTGGTTGCCATAGAGATCCCTCCCATTTCCTCAATCTGTTGGTATATGCTCGTTGTGTTCCGATTATACGTACCAGATGAGAAAAAGCCTGTCGGAGGGTGAATGGGGAAAACGGGAGCCTTTCTCCAGAAAAATTCCCGGTACGGCCCCCTTCGCCGCCAAACCGGGAGAACTCCGGAATAAATCCCGAGAAAAAAGAAGAAAACCACCAGAGGATTCTCTGGTGGTTTTCTCAGGTTTGTCCTTACTCTGCACCCATCAGCAGGTTGGGCAGGAACAGAGACATATCGGGGATATAAGTCGTCAGCAGCAGGGTGGGCAGGTAAGCCAGGAGGATGATCAGCAGCATAGGCTTGATCATTTCCTTGGTGTCCACCTTGCAGATTCTTGCGCCCAGATACAGGAAGGGTGCGGTGGGGGGAGTGACGTTGCCCATGCCCAGGTTGACGCCCATGATGGCAGCCATCTGGTAGGGGCTGATGCCCAGGGCAATGCCGATGGGCAGCAGGATGGGAGCGGTCAGCAGGGTGCCGCTGACGTCGTCCATCAGCATGCCGATGATGACCAGGAAGATGTTGATCATCAGCAGGACCAGGTACTTGTTGTTGTTGGTCACTGCCAGCAGGCCGTCCAGGATCAGGGAGGGCACGTTGTTCATGACCAGGATGCGGCTGACCACCATGATGGTGCCCAGCATGACCATGATGACGCCGGTGGTGACGGCGGACTCACGGAAGGTCTTGCCCAGATCTCTCCACTTGATACCCTTGTAGATATAGATGGAGACGGGGATGGCGTAGACGATGGCGACGCCGGCTGCCTCGGTGGGGGTCATGATGCCGCCGTAGATGCCGCCCAGAACGATCAGGGGCATCACCAGAGCAGGGATAGCAGTCAGGGTCTTCTTGCCGGCACGAGACATCTGCTGGTTCAGGGGCAGCTTCTCGGTGACCACGATGTCAGGGTACTTCTTGCACAGGACCACGCCCACGATACCGATCAGGATGGTCAGGATGATACCGGGGATGATGGTTGCCAGGAAGCACCGCAGGACGGACAGGTTGCCGGCCCAGGCGATCAGGATCTGGATGGAGCTGGGGGGGATCAGCATACCGATGGGTGCGGAGCAGGCCAGGATGGCTGCTGCGATGCCCATGGGATACTTACGGTCGCGCATCTTGGGTGCCAGGATGGAACCGATGCAGGACAGGGTTGCTGCGCCGGAGCCGCAGATGGCGCCGAACACAGCGCAGGCCACGGAGGCCACGAAGCACAGTGCGCCCTTCAGTCGGCCGATGAAGGCCTCAACCATCTCAACCAGAGCACTGCCGACGCCGCCCTTTTCCATGACACCGCCCAGGATGATGAACAGGGGGATGGCCAGCAGGACCACGCCGTTCATCTTGCTGTACATGGTGGTATACACGAAGGATGCGTCAAAGCCCAGGCTGTAGACCAGCCAGATGGAGGTCAGGCCGAAGGAGTAGACGACGGGCACACCGATGACGATGGTGGCCACCAGGATGATAAATGCAATGATCAGTTCCATTATGCTGCTTCCTCCTCAGTGATCTCAGGCTCAGGCTCCTTGCCGAAGTCCTTGTTCAGAAGGACACGGAAGAAGTTGAACACAGTGTAGAGCTCCATGAAGATGAAGCCAAGGAGCAGAGGCCACTGGGACCAGGCCATGGGGATCTTCAGGCCGGTACTCACGGCAGAGAACTTCAGATTGAAGGACATATACTCGCAGCCCCACAGGATGAACACCAGGATGACCACGAAGCTAATGAGCTGAATGGCCAGCTCGATGCCCTTCTTCACCTTTGCGGACTTGAAGAAGGAGGAGAGCATATCACCCTTGATGTGAGAGTTCTCATAGCTGCCGTAAACGCCGCCGACCCAGTACATCCACATGGCGATGACGGCGATGATCTCCTCCTGGCCGAAGAAGTTGCTCTGCATCACATAGCGCAGCACAACACCGGCGAAAACCACGCCGGCAGCCAGGATGGTGGTGATGATCAGGATCACGTTCTGCACGTTCAGCAGGCCGCGGAACACAATGTTATTTTCTAACTTTTGAATGAACGACACAGCTCGTTTTCTCCTTGGATGAATTACTCAGCTGCTGCGGTCAGGCCGTTTGCCAGCAGGGATGCCAGGACTGCCTCGTCCAGGGTGCCCTCATAGTTGGGCCACACGTTCTCCTGGAAGTGTGCCTTCATAGCGTCCATCTCGGCCTCGGTGGGCTGATAGATCTCGATGCCCATTGCGGCCATGTCTTCCATTGCCTGTGCGTCCAGAGCTTCCATCTGATCGCAGAAGGACTGGGTGGACTCGGTGAATGCGGTCTGGATGATGGTCTGGTACTCTGCGGGCATGCCGTCGAACAGTTCCTTGTTCATGATGCAGACGATGTTCTCGTAGATGTAACGAGCGTCGCAGAAGTAGCCCAGAACGTCACGGAAGGAGATGTAGTTGACGTATGCACCGCCGCCGATCCAGCCGTCGCAGGTGCCGGTCTGCAGTGCGGAGTACAGCTCGCTGTAAGCGATGGTAACGGTGTTGAAGCCCATGCCCTCAGCAGTCCACAGGTAGGAGTCCATGGAGGGGCAGCGGATCAGTGCGGAGTGTGCAGCAGCGGGATCCATGGGGTTCTCGATGGGCTCAGCAGCGCCGATGCCCATTGCGCCGGAGATGTAGATGCCCAGGGTCTCGATGTTCAGAGCCTGCTGGCGCTCACGGACGGTCTGGAAGAAGTAGGAGTCGGGGTTGGTGAAGACTTCCTTTGCCTCTGCGTAGGAACCGACCAGGTAGGGGATGGTCAGCATCTCCAGGGTGGAGTCGTAGGTGGTCACCATGGTGTTGACGGTCATGTCGATGGTGCCCTTCATAACTTCCTCGTAAACAGCGGTGTAGTCACCCAGCTGGTCGGAGGGGTAGATGGTGATGTTGACGGCGCCGCCGGTCTCCTCTGCGATCTTGTCGCAGGCAGCCTGAACGGAAACAGTCAGTTCGTGGTCAGCGGGGTACAGGGTTGCCAGGCGCAGGTCATAGGTCTGGCCTTCTGCAGCCTCGCCGCCCTCTTCTGCAGGCTCGGAGTCGCCGCCGCCGCAAGCAGCCAGCATGGACATGGACAGAGCCAGAGTCAGGATCAGAGCTAATGCTTTCTTCATGTTGGTAATTACCTCCTTTTGATGGTTGCGTTTGTCTTTCTTACATTCGCGCAGGGGTCTTTATAATCCAGAGGGCCTCCCGCCTTCCCTACCAGTGGGAGGCTCCTCCGTATTATCATTTGATCGCAGCTTACAGGAAGCCGTAGTAAGGAGTCTGGGTCACCACAGACTTGGCATACTTGATCAGGGTGATGGCATCGTAGACAGGCATGTTCAGCTCTGCCTGGATGCGGTGTGCGTAGGGGGGCATGTCGGTGCACTCCAGCAGGATGGCGCCGATGTCGGGGTTCTCTTCCACCATACGGCGGGCCATGCCGGCGACCTCGTCGCCCACCTTGTCGTAGTCCAGGCCGCCCTCACCGGTGAGGATGTTGGGGAACTCCTCTTCCTCCTGCATGCCGTAGACCACGCAGCGCTCCTGCATCTCTTCGCTGATACCGCAGGCCTCGAACAGGGACTTGGTCAGGGTGTTCTTGTTTGCGGTCAGGATGCCCAGCTTCTGGTTGGACTTCATGCTCACCAGAGCCCAGGGCACCTGGACCATGGAGGACAGGTAGCAGGGGACGTCCAGGCGGTCTGCCACCAGGCGCTGATAGTGGCCGAAGAAGCCGCAGTTGGCGCAGATGACACGGCAGCCGTCCATCTCCAGCTGCTTGGCAGCCTCCACGATGTTCTCCACCAGGGACATGTCACCGGCCAGGATGTTGTCGATGCCGGAGCCCTTGACTTCCATGAACTTCACAGGGAAGTCATAGGTGTAGGCGTTGCTGACGTTGCCGGGGAAGAAGGGCAGGTGTGCCCACAGCTGCAGGATACCAACGGGGAAGCCGTTCATCAGCTGGCCCACGGTGGTGTCATATCTTCTGTTGGGGGTGTTGGGGCCCATGTAGCCCCAGTTGCGGACGATCTTGTTCTCAGACATACTGATTCTCCTTAACTTTGTGTAAAAGGGAAATTACTTCTTGCCGGTGCGGACGTATGCCAGCAGGGTGTCCTTGTCCATGCCCTCGATGCCCAGCTCTTCCAGGCCGCAGCCGTTTGCACGCCAGTCCTTCTCGTGGACCACGTTGATGATGTCGATGAAGCCGTTGGTCAGAGGCATGTCGACGCCGACGACCTCAGCGATGGCTGCCCAGGGCACCAGGCCGAAGGGGATGTCCTCGGTCAGGTAACGGGAGTTGATGTCGTTGGGGCCGCAGATGGGGGTCAGGCCGATGGAGCCGTGGCCTTCCTTGTACAGATCCTGCCAGGTCCACTCGTAGTCGTCGGGACGGCCTGCGAAGTCCTCCATGGGACGCAGGTTGTAGCCCAGAACGTTGCCCAGAGCCTTGCGCTCCTTGTCCATTGCGATGTTCAGGCGGCAAGCGGAGGGAGTCCAGCCGTGCTCATACAGGAAGAAGTTGACCTGGGGAGACTCGATGCTGGAGATGTTGAACAGGACGGGGCCTGCGTGCCAGTCGGGGTTGACGATGGCCAGACCGCACTCCAGAACGTCGGTGTAGATACGCTCGAAGGGGAACAGGTCCTCACGCATCTCGTCGATCAGCTCGGGGCCCTTCTCTGCGGGCAGGAATGCGATGTTGATGGGGTTGCGGCCGAAGACGTTGACGGTGTCGGAACCCTTCTCGGTCAGACGTGCGTCGTAGGGCAGGTTGTTGGCGTCAGCGAAGATGGGGCAGTCCTCGTCGCCGATGACGTTCTTCATGACCAGTGCGGAGAATGCACCGGGATAGGTGACGATGATCTGATCCTTGTGGACGTGGCCCTTCAGCAGCTTAGCATAGCCCAGGTGTGCGAATGCGGGAGCGACGATGCAGATGTAGTGGCAGCCCTCGACAGCCTTGGCGATGTCGTCGGTAACCATGTTCAGCTTCACTGCGCCCTGCAGCTCGGGGATGTTGCCCTGCAGCTTGATGGTCTCGGTGTCGAAGACCTTCTGCATGTTTGCCTTGAACTGAGGCATTTCGTACATGTTGACAGTGTGGCCCTTCAGGGTCAGCTCTGCTGCCATGGTGTGAGCGCCGTTGCCGCCGCCCAGAACTGCGATTTTCTTGGGAGTCATAATCTTCTGATCCTTTCTTTTGCTTTTTCAGGCCCTGAAAACAGAACCTGTCATACGGCAGGGTTACTGCGTCGTTCCTGCCGGTTTTTTCTATTTTGTACAGAAACCGTAAACGGAGCCCATACTACTATAAATTGTTATATCATTTTAACAAATTTTTGTCATCCTTTCAAAGGCAGGAATTCTTTCTCTTTCCCCCCGTTTTTTTCGTACGAAAGGGTGAAAAATTTCATTTTTATAAGAACAACCTCCATTTTTTGTCATACTGTACAAAAAATGGAGGTTGCAATCATTGGTTGCTGTCACGGTTTTTCCAGGCCTGATCCAGGTCCAGAAGCCGCCAGGCAAAGGGCACCAGGTCCTTGGCGGCCTGGTGGCGCATGAATTTGGCATCCAGGTCCTTCAGCCGGACCCGGTCCAGGTTGTCTGCATCCTTCAGCAGGCAGGTGAGCTCCACCGTCCGGGGATAGTCCTCGGGCTGGAAGGATCTTAAGATGGTCTCCATATCGGCATCGGGGTGGGCATGGGCGGTGACTGCCGCCTGAAGCTCCACCAGCAGCTCGCCGCTTGTTCCGGTGAGTTCTTCCAGCTTCAGGGCCGACCGGGCCCCGTGGTAGAGATCGAAGCCGTCAAAGGTCCGGCCCACGTCGTGGTAGCAGGCGGCATGGAAGTACTGTCGAACATCCTCTTCCTCCAGATCCTCCTGCCAGGCGATGAGGGCGGCAAAGAGCAGGACCCGATGGATGTGCCCGCTGCCGTGGACCCGGCTCTTGTACAGGGCATCCTCGTCCATGGTCCGGTAAGTCTCCAGCAGCAGGGGATAGAACCGCCAGGTCTTGAGTCCCTGGATGAGGGCGGTGTCCTCCCCCCAGTCCCCCTGCTCCAGCAGGGAAAGCATTCTGTTTTCGCGCATGGCGGTCCCTCCTCATTTCATAGTAGTTAGCTCTATTAAACTACGCATGGCCCCGGTTGTCAATGGCGAGTTCCCGTCTGTTTCCGGGCCTTCAGCAGATCTCCCCCGTTGTACCGCATCCGGCTGCGGATGCGCTCCTCTCCCCGCTTCAGGGTCCGGGAGACCGTGCTGCGCTCCACCTTCAGGGCTTCGGCGATCTGGCGCATGTTCAGCCCCTGGACATAGTACAAAAAGAGGACCTGCTGCTGCCGGGGGGTCACATCCTCCCGGAGGGCTTTGCCCAAATAAGCCTGGAGCTCTGCCAGCCGGGTCTGGTTGTCTCCGGACATGGCCTGGACAAAGGTTTCCAGATCCACCCGGTCGTCTCTGTTATTATATTGTATATTTCTCATTGCGGCAGTACCCCCTGTCGTAGTAGTGTTCCATATGTTCGGCCAATTCCTCCATCTCCCGCACAATGGGGTAGAGGACCAGGATCCGTTCTGACAGTTCCTCCCGGACTTCATCGCTCCGGGCAGCCTGCCGCTCTTCCCTGAGGGCCCGGATATGTTCCCGCAGGTCTTTGGCCTGTTTGCGGCACAGAGGTGCCATCTCCTTCAGTGTCATTTCATCCTCCTCTCTCGTGTGTTTTCGCTCCCGGCAGACCTGGCACAGGCCCTGCTCTGCCGGAGGATCGTAGGTATACTGTTCCTGCCCGCATCGGGCGCAAAAAAAGACAGGACGGTCCTGCTGGATGTCCCGAAAGGGGTAAAAAATAGTTCTCAGAAAAAAATCTCCTTTTTTCAAAAAAAGGTGTTGACAAAATGGGACTCGTCTGATATAGTTAACTTCGCTGTGAACGACACGCATCCGACGCGCTGGTGTAGCTCAGTTGGTAGAGCAGCTGATTTGTAATCAGCAGGTCGGGGGTTCGAGTCCGTCCACCAGCTCCAAATTGAATATGGAGGAGTTCCCGAGTGGCCAAAGGGGGCAGACTGTAAATCTGTTGTCGACGACTTCGGTGGTTCGAATCCACCCTCCTCCACCAAAAATCCTTCATGCGTAAGCATGGAGGATTTTTACTTATTTCCGCTTACTTCTTCACTATTACCTTAAGGAAGACCTTACATCTCACCCGCAGCCCCTACGGCTGCGGTTTTTTCGTCCCGCAACAAATCGTTGCTTGACGAAACCGCCCCCATTCGCTATGCTGGACCCAAAGGAGGTGACCCCCATGACCATCCACGAAACCCTTCGCCGCCTTCGGCAGGCCAGCGACCTTACCCAGGAGCAGGTGGCTGGGCAGATCGGCCTGACCAGACAGGCCCTGTCCAGCTATGAGTCCGGCCGGACCCGGCCCGACATCGAGACCCTCATGGCCCTGGCTGAGATCTATGGCACCGACCTGGAGGGTCTCCTCTATGGCAGCGAGAAACAGCAGAAAGCCCTTCGGCGGATCAAGGCGGCCGCCGGGATCACCTTCGGACTTCTCTCCCTGCTGACCCTGGTAAGTTCCATCCTCCTGTGGTGCAGCAACCGGTTCTTCCCTCTTTCCGAGGGACAGCTCTCCGCTGAAGAACTGGCTGTCCTGGAAACCCGCATGCGGCTGAACAGCCTATGGGAACTTACCGACAGCACCTTGCTGACCGTGTCCCTCCTGGCCTTCCTCCTGCTCCTGATCCTCCTGGTGAGACACCCCGGTGTCATTCCCAGGAAACAAAAACTTCTGTATGCCGGGGGCCTGGCTGCTGCCCTGCTGGTCCTTCCCCTGCCCTTCGGGCTGACGGACCCACTCTTTCCTCCGATCAACTATCTTTTCACCCCCATGCTGGCAGTAGGACGGCTGGCTGTTTTTCTGGCGCTGGACCTGATCCTGGAGCATTTTCTCAAGGGCAAAAAGTGAACATACCTCCCAGCCAGGCCAATCGGTCTGGCTGTTTTTTTCTTGTGCTCTCCCTACATTTTTGATATAGTAAGAACAGAAGCATTCAACCCCACACTTTAATAGAAGGAGCGTTGTTTATGGAATACAAAATCGAAGGCACTCCCCTGCCCGTGGTCATCTGCGAGCTCCAGCCCGGCGAGACCATGGTCACAGAGCGGGGCAGCATGAGCTGGATGACCCCCAACATGAAGATGGAGACCTCCTCCGGCGGCGGCTTCGGCAAGGCCTTGAGCCGGATGTTTGCCGGAGAATCCCTCTTCCAGAACCGCTACACCGCCCAGGGCGGCCCCGGCACCATCGCCTTTGCCGCCAGCTTCCCGGGCAACATCCGTCCCTTCCACATCCGCCCCGGCCGTGAGCTCATCCTCCAGAAACGGGGCTTCCTGGCCGCTGAGTCCACCGTAGATGTGGCCATCCACTTCCAGAAGAAGCTGGGGGCCGGTTTCTTCGGCGGCGAGGGCTTCATCCTCCAGAAGATCTCCGGCAGCGGCATCGTCTTTGCCGAGTTTGACGGCCATGTGGTGGAGTATGACCTCCTCCCCGGTGAGTCCATGATCGTGGACACCGGTCATCTGGCCGCCATGGACGCCTCCTGCTCCATGGACATCCGCACCGTGGGCGGCGCAAAGAATATGTTCCTGGGGGGCGAAGGCATCTTCCACACGGTGGTCACCGGCCCCGGCCGCATCTACCTGCAGACCATGCCCATCTACAATGTGGCTAAGGCCATCATCCCCTACATCCCCACCGACAAGGACTGACCCCACCACAAGCAGGCCACACCTCCGCAAAATCGAACATCAGTTCCATTCCATCCTACCATCCCCGCCCCCTTCCGTCAAGGTCGAGGGCGGGGTTCTCTCTTCTTCCACTCCCCTTTTCCGTACATCCGTACGAAGGAGAGGCACAATCTCTCCTGTTTTCTCATGTTTTTTGTTGCAATTTCTGTCATTCTCTGCCATAATACAGACATGATCGAGAACACATCCCAAGGAGGTCGTTTCCATGAAGCAGCTTATCATTTCCATCGGCCGTGAATCCGGCAGCGGCGGCCACGAGATCGCCGAAAAACTGGCCCAGCGTTTTGACCTGCCCCTATATGACAACAACCTCCTCACCGAGATCGCCAAGGACCGGCACCTGGACGAGGAGACCCTGCGCAAGTATGAGGAGGCCCCCAGGAGCCGCTTCTTCAGCCGCAGCATGCGGGGAGCCAGCAACTCTGTGGAGGCATCGGTCACCGCCCTTCAGACCGCCCGCCTGCGGACCAAGTCCAACCGGGGCGACTCCTTTGTCATCGTGGGCCGCTGTGCCGAAAGTATCCTGGCGGACAACCCCGGCCTGGTCTCCATTTTCGTCGCCGGTGACCCGGATTCCCGCATCCACCGACTCATGGAACGCCACAGCTTCTCTGCCCGGGAAGCCGCCGACTACATGACCAAGCAAGACCGCCGCCGCCGGGCCTATCATGACGAGAACTGCTCCGGACGGTGGGGAGATTCCGCCAACTATCACCTGACCATCAACTCCTCCCTTTTGGGGATCGACGGCACCGTGGACTTCCTGGAGCTGTACATTCGTCGTCGAATCGGAGAATGACCCTTACGATACCAAAAGAGGCGCAGATGCGCCTCTTTTTTATGTTTTAAAATTTTTCTGTTTTTATTAGAGTTTTCTTATCATATTTTACTATTTCTCCCCATCCTTCCAACCCCTTCCATTGCATTTTCCCAGAAAGTTTGTCATAATAAAGAAAATGCACACAAGGAGGACTCCCCATGAAGCAGCTCATCATTTCCATCGGCCGTGAATCCGGCAGCGGCGGCCACGAGATCGCCGAAAAGCTGGCCCAGCGGTTCGATCTGCCCCTGTATGACAAAAATCTCCTCACCGAGATCGCCAGGGATAAAAATCTGGACGAAGAAGCCCTCCGCAAGTATGAGGAGGCCCCCAGAAACCACTTCTTCGGACGGAGCATCCGTGGCCGAAACCACGCCATGCTCAACAACTCCATGCAGGCCGGCGTCTTCGCCATCCAAACCTCCTGGCTCCAGGAGAAGGCAGAGGCCGGCGACTCCTTCATCGTCGTGGGCCGCTGTGCCGAGGCCGCCCTGGCCCACCATCCCGGCCTGGTGTCCATCTTCATCTGCGGCGATCCGGATGCCCGCATCGACCGCCTCATGAAGCGCCACAACTTTACCTTCCGGGAGGCCTCTGACTACATGGTCAAGCAGGACAAGCGCCGCCGGGCCTACCACGACGAGAACTGCACCGGCAGCTGGGGTGACGCACCCAACTATCACCTGACCATCAGCTCCACCCCCATGGGTATCGACCGCACCGCAGACTTTCTGGAATCCTACATCCGGGAGAGAATGAAGGACTGATCTTTACCCGAAACGAAAAACCGCTCCCTCATCCGAGGGAGCGGTTTTGTTCTGAAAAATTTATTGTTTTTCTAAGTACTCTTTCAAGTACAGAATGGCTTGGCGGTAGCCTTCCAGCCCCAGGCCCATAAAGGTCTTGATGCAGGCCATGCCAGCATAGGACACCTGGCGGAAGTCCTCCCGCTGGGACACATCAGAGATGTGGATCTCCACCGCAGGCAGGGAGACCGCCTTCAGGGCGTCCAGAATGGCAACGCTGGTGTGGGTATAGGCGGCGGGGTTGATGACGATGCCATCCTTCTTCCCATAGGCCTCCTGGATCTTATCCACGATGGCTCCCTCGTGGTTGGACTGGAAGATCTCCACCCCAATCCCCTCCTGGGCACAGGTGTCCTCTACCAGTTTCACCAGGGCGGCATAGTCGGACTTTCCGTAGAGGTCGGGCTCCCGAATCCCCAGCATGTTCAGGTTGGGGCCGTTAATCACTAAAATGTTCATAGGCTTCCTCCACTTTCCGGGCAACCTCTTCCACGGTGCCGTCGTTCTGGACGATGATATCCGCAAACCGGCGGTACATGGGCAGGCGGATGGTGTACATATCCTGGAGGTTTCCCCGCAGGGACAGAGGCCGGCCCTTTTTGGGCATCTTGGACAGCTCCCGCTCCAGGAAGATCATAGTGCCGTTCTGGTGGAGGTGGGCATAGTTCTCCCACCGGGTGACCGCACCGCCGCCGGTGGCAATGACCAGTCCGGACATCTTGCCCAGCTGGGCCAGGACCTCGGTCTCCTTGGCCCGGAAGGCCGCCTCCCCAGAGGAGAGGATGAAGTCGGCGCAGGTCATACCCAGAGCCTTTTCGATCTCCACGTCACAGTCCACGAAGGGACGGTCCAGCAGGTCGGCCAGCTCCCGGCCTACGGTGGACTTGCCGGAACCGGGCATACCGATGAGGATCAGGTTCTCCTTCCGGCTCCCCAGGGCACTGTAGGCCTCCTTGGAGCGGATGGCGGGGATGGTCCGGCCGGTGAAGAGCTGGCTGGCGCACCGGGCCTGCTCTACCAGCATATACAGGCCGCCCAGGGTGGGAATGTTTAACTTTTCCGCCTGCTGCATTAGGGCAGTACGGGCAGGATTGTAAATGAGATCCAGGACACCCTCGCACTGGGGGAAGAGCCGCAGATCCACCGGGGATTCGTTGGTCTTGGGGTACATGCCCACCGGGGTGGCATTGACGATCACCGAGGCATCAGCATGGATCTCCAGGTTGTCGTAGTTGTCATAGCCCGACCGGGAGATCACAACGATCTCGCTGGCCCCCAGCTTTTTCAGCACATACTGGACGGCCAGACTGGCTCCGCCGGAGCCCAGCACCAGGCACTTGCGGCCCAGGATGCGGATGCGGCTCTTCCAGACCATACCCTCAAAGCCGGCGGCATCGGTGTTGTGGCCCAGAAGAGAGCCATCGGGCTGACGGACCACGGTGTTCACACTGCCGATGGTCCGGGCGGTCTCGGTCAGATAGTCGCACACAGGGATGATGGCAGTCTTATAGGGGATGGTCACGTTCAGGCCATGGAAGTCCCCCGTCCGCAGAAAGTCACCCAGCTGATCCTGGGGCACCTCGAAGAGCTCGTAGTCATAGTCGCCGAAGAAGGCGTGAAGTTCGGGGGAATAGCTGTGACCCAGCTTCTCTCCCAGCAGTCCGCATTTCATCAGATCACCTCACTGTAGCTGCCCAGATACTGGAAGTCGTCGCAGATGGTATCCAGGTCGTCGATCATTCGGATGTATTCGTCGGAGTAGACCGAGGTCTCCAGGTCGAAGTAGAACATGAACTCAAAGTCCCGGTTGGGCAAGGGGCGGCTCTCCAGCTTGATGAGGTTCAAACCCAGGGTGTAGAACCGGGCCAGGATCTGATACAGGGAGCCGGGCCGGTGGGGGGCCACCATCATGAGGCTGGTCTTATCCGCCCCGGGGTAGATCTCCAGGTTTTTGGAGATGACGATGAACCGGGTATGGTTGTTGCCTTGGTCCTGGATGTCGGCGGCCAGGCGCTCCAGGCCGTAGAGCTCCATACAGTGGAAGGAGCTGATGGCCGCCACGTCGGTCCGGTCAGACTCCGCCACCCGCTGGGCGGCCACGGCGGTGTTCTCGCAGGGGGTGACCACCACGCCCTTGGCCCGCAGCTTTTCCAGGAAGGCACTGCTCTGGCTGATGGCCTGGGGATGGGAGAAGATCTCCTTCACATCCTCGATTTTTGTCCCCTTTTTTGCTAACAGGTTGTGGTCGATCTTCAGCCGGGTGGCCCGAACGATCTTGAACTGGTGCTTGAGCATCAGGTCGTAGATCTGGGTGACCGAACCGGCGGTGCTGTTCTCCAGAGGCAGCACGCCGTACTGACAAAAGCCATTTTCTACCGCAGCAAAGACACTGTCAAAGCTGCCGAAGTACATGATCTGAGGGTGCTGGAAGACCTTCTCGCAGGCCTGCTGGGCGTAGGCTCCTTCAGTACCCTGGCAGGCCACCGTGGCAGAGGGGGGGACGAGGGGCGGGGTGGCCTCCATGGCCTGCTCGATCTCCACCCGGAGGGTGGAGGGTTCTCCCTGCAGGGAGCTCTGGTAACTGCGGCTGATCTCAAAGAGCATGTTCCACAGGGTGTATCCGTACTGTTCCAGCTCAGGGGGCAGCTTGGAGGCGATATCTGCCAGCTTGTCCCGTTCTCTTCCCTTGTCCAGAACGGGCTTGGCGATCTTCTTTTTTTCCTCGGCTACCTGGGCCACCAGATCCATCCGGTCGGCAAAGGCCTGGACCAGGATATCGTCGATGGCATCGATCTCTTTTCTCAGTTCTGCTAAACTCATAGGGTATTATCTCCTTCGTTCCTGCTCCAGCAGGGCGTCGTAAATGGCAATGGCGGCAGCGGCCTCCACCACAGGCACCGCCCGGGGGACGATGCAGGGGTCGTGGCGGCCCTGGATCACCAGCTTGGTGTCCGCCTTCCGGGACAGGCTCACGCTGTCCTGCTCCCGGCTGATGGAGGGGGTGGGCTTCACAGCCGCCCGGAAGATCAGGGGCATGCCGTTGGTGATGCCCCCCAGGATGCCGCCGGCATGGTTGGTGCGGGTCTTCACCTGGTCCCCGTCCATGTAGAAGGGGTCGTTGTTCTGGCTGCCCCGCATGTTGGCCACCTGGAAGCCTGCGCCAAACTCCACACCCTTTACGGCAGGGATGGCAAAGACCAGCCGGGCGATGCGGTTTTCCATGCCGTCCAGCATGGGGTCTCCCAGGCCCACGGGCAGACCGATGACGCCGCACTCAATGACGCCGCCGATGGAGTCCTGTTCCTCCTTGACCTGGGCGATACGGTCCCGCATCCACTCCCCGGCGCCCTCATCCAGGACGGGGAATTCCTTCCCGGCAGGGGCCTGGAGGTCCTCCAGATCCAGCTGGACCGGGTGGTAGGGGCGGTCGGGGATACCGCCGATGGCGGCGATGTGTGCCCCGATATGGATTCCCTTCCGGGCCAAGATCTGCTTGCAGATGCCCCCGGCAATGCACAGGGGGGCGGTGAGGCGGCCGGAGAAGTGGCCGCCTCCGGCCACGTCCTGGAAGCCCCCGTACTTCACCTGGGCGGTGAAATCGGCATGGCCGGGCCGGGGGATGTCCTTCAGATTGGAGTAGTCCTTGCTTCGGGTGTTGGTGTTGCGGATGACAGCGGCCAGAGGGGCCCCGCAGGTCATCCCGTCCGCCAGGCCGGACAGAAACTCCGGCACGTCCCCCTCCTTCCGGGTGGTGGACCAGGGGTTTCCTCCGGGGGCCCGACGGGCCAGGAAAGCCTGGAGCTCCTCCAGGTCCACCCGTTCCCCGGCAGGGAGGCCATCCACCGTGACCCCGATGCCGGGGGCGTGGGACTGGCCGAATATGGTAACGGTCAGCTGACCGTGATAGATACTGCTCATAGCTTGTTCCTCATGCGGTTAGTATCTTTTTATTATGATACAGGAAGCCCCATCCGTCAAGGCTCTTCCACAACTTCCTTCCCCAGGTCCCGCAGTTCCTGCCAGAAGGTGGGGTAGGACTTCCGGATAGCCTCGGCTCCGGTGATGGTCACAGGGCCGGTGCAGACCACAGAGGCCACCGCCGCCAGCATGGCGATCCGGTGGTCCCCCTGGGCGTCCACGGTACCGCCGGCGAGAGCGGGCTTACCCCGGATGATGAGGCCGTCCTCGGTCTCCTCCACGTCCCCGCCCAGGGCGTTCAAGGTCTGGCGGGTGGTGACCAGCCGGTCGGACTCCTTGATCCGCAGGCGGGCGGCACCCTCTACCCGGGTCTCACCGGGGGCGGTGGCGGCAGCGGCCGCCAGGACGGGCACCAGGTCGGGAATGTTCCGGGCGTCGATGCAGGTGGAAGTCAGGGTACCAGGCTTGGCGGAGATGGTGTCCCCCTCGCCCCTGACCAGGCCGCCCATCCGGGCCAGGACCTCACAGACCCCCTTGTCACCCTGAAGGGACTGGGGATCCATGCCGTCCACGGTGATTCCCTGGCCGCCCAGAATGCCCATGCACAGCCAGGGGGCGGCGTTGGACCAGTCCCCCTCCACCCGAAGGGTGCCGGGGCTGGCGTAGATGCTGGGGGCAACAGACCACCGGTCCTGGGTCTTGGGAGGCCGGATGCTGAAGGTCTGCAGGGCGCTGAGGGTCATGTCCACATAGCCCTTGGACTCCAGCTCCCCTTCCACCACCAGGGTGCTCTCCCCGTCCAGCAGGGGCAGGGCGAAGAGCAGGCCGGTGATGAACTGGGAGGACACGTTTCCGGGGATGATGAAGGTGCCGGGCTGAAGCTGGCCGGAGACCTCCATCCGGTCCTCCTGAGGCTTGGGGGTGATGGTGCAGCCGTGCTCCCGCAGCTGGGTGGCCAGGGGCTCCATGGGCCGCTGGGCCAGACGACCGGCCATTTTAAAGGTGGCGGTCAAACCCAGAGCGCAGACCACGGGGACCATAAAGCGGAGGGTGGAGCCGCTCTCTCCGCAGTCCAGGGTACAGGGCTGAGGGATACGCTCCCGGTGGATGGGAACCACCCGGTAAGCGCCGCCCTCCTGCCAGATGGAGGCCCCCAGACTCTGGAGGCAGCGAACGGTGGCGGCGATGTCCTGGGATTCCTTCTCACAGAACACGTGGGTGGGCTTGTCCGCCAGGGCGGCGCAGATGAGAAGCCGGTGGGCGGCCGACTTGGAGGGAATGGCCCGGACGGTGCCGGAGAGGACACCCGGCTGTATGGTGACGGTCATAGGTTACAACCCCTTTTCGATCCAATTGAGCAGGTCCCCCACGGGAACCTTGTGGAGCACGCTCTTGCCCCAGGCGGTGGGAACCACCAGGGAGATGGTGCCCCCCGTCCGCTTCTTGTCGGACAAGGTCTTTTCGTAAAGGTCCGCGGCGGAATATTCCGTGGCCTCCGGCAGACCGTATTGTTTCAACAATTTCTGCAAATTACTGAGGGATTCAGACGGACACATCCCCTGGGCGATAGCAGAGCGGGTGATGATGGTCATGCCCATGGCCACGGCCTTGCCGTGAGAGATGCCGTAATGGCTGCAGGCCTCGATGCCGTGGCCGATGGTGTGGCCCAGGTTCAGCAGCTGGCGGGCGCCGGTGTCGAACTCGTCGGCCTCCACCAGGTCTCGCTTGCTGGCGATGCACCGGGCCACCACCTCCTCCGGGTCATCCCGGAAGTGCTTCTGCCCCAACAGGTCCAGAAGGCCCTCGTCCCCGATCATGCCGTATTTGATGACCTCGGCGCAGCCGTCGGCGAAGATGTCATCGGGGAGGGTGTCCAAAGTGTCCAGGTCGCACAGGACCAGACGGGGCTGGTAGAAGGCCCCGGCCAGATTCTTGCCGTTTTTCAGGTCGATGGCGGTCTTGCCCCCCACCGAGGCGTCCACGGCGGCCAGGAGGGTGGTGGGCAGCTGGATAAAGTCCACTCCCCGCAGGAAGGTGGCAGCGGCAAAGCCGGTGAGGTCTCCCACCACGCCGCCGCCCAGAGCCACCAGGGTGTCGGAGCGGGTGATCTGGTTCTCGGCCAGAAATTCCAGCAAGTTTAAATAAGTTTCGCCATTTTTAAAGGATTCTCCCGCAGGAAAGACGAATGCACAGATGCGGAATCCTGCCTCTTCCAGACTATCCTTCACCCGGTCCAGGTAGAGGGGGGCTACATTGGTGTCGGACACGATGGCGGCGGACCGGCCCTTCACCAGCCCGGCGGCCTCATGGCCCAGGGTGGCCAGCAGGCCCCGGCTGATCTTCACCTCATAGGAGCGGGAAGCCTTCACTTGTACGGTGGTCAATGTCCGTCCACCTCCTCCTTGATCCGGCGGCCGTCCTCCAGAAGCTGACGGAGCTCCGGGAAGTTCTCTTCCTGGATGGCGGTCTTATAGGCGGTCAGGTTCTCAATGATGGTGTCCAGCTCAAAGAGCATGTTTTCCTTGTTTTCCAGGAAGAGCTCGGCCCACATGTCGGGGTTCAGCCAGGCCACCCGGGTCAGGTCCCGGTAGCTGCCAGCCGAGAAGCCCGCATGCTCCCGGGCGGAGGGGCTCTTCACGTAGGCGTTGGACACCACGTGGGCCAGCTGGGAGGTGAAGGCGATGCGCTTGTCGTGGTCGGCAGCGTTGGTGATGGACACCCGGCCGAAGCCCACAGGGGCCAGCATCTTCTTGGCCTCGTCCAGCAGGCGGATATCGTAGAAGTTGGGGGGGCACAGGACCATGGGGGCCCCGTCGAAGAGGTCCTCCCGGCTGTACTTGAAACCAGAGTTGTGGGTGCCGGCCATGGGGTGGCCCCCCAGGAACCGGAAGCCGTACTCCTCTGCCAGAGGGAAGACTGCCTTGCAGACCTTCTCCTTGGTGCCGGCGCAGTCGATGACCATGGTGTGCTTGCTGAGCTTGGGGGCCAGCCGCTCCATGTGGGCGATGACCGCCTCGGGATAGGTGGCCAGGAGCAGGAGGTCCACCTCCTTCAGGTTCTCGTCGGTGAGTTCCCCCTGGATGGCCTCGGCCAGCTGGGCGAACTGGAGGATGGTCCGGTTGGTGTCCCAACCCAAGACGGTGACCTCCTTGCTGCGGCAGAAGGCCTTGGCCAGGGAGCCGCCGATGAGGCCTAAGCCAATGATGCCAACGATCATGCCTCCATCGCCTCCCGGATCTTAAAGATTCTCTTTGCGGTGGCGGCGAACTGGTCGGGGGTCAGGGACTGGGGACCGTCGCACAGGGCCTTGGCAGGGTCGTTGTGGACCTCGATCATCAGGCCGTCAGCACCTGCTGCCACAGCGGCCAGGGCCATGGGCTCCACCAGGTAGGTGTGGCCGGTGCCGTGGCTGGGGTCCACCACCACAGGCAGGTGGGTCAGGTTCTTCAGAACGGGGATGGCAGACAGGTCCAGGGTGTTCCGGGTGTAGGTGGACTCATAGGTGCGGATGCCCCGCTCGCAGAGGATGACCTTCTCGTTGCCGCTGGCCATGATGTACTCGGCGCTCATAAGGAGCTCCTTGATGGTGCCCGCCAGGCCCCGCTTGAGAAGGATGGGCTTGTCCAGCTTGCCCAGCTCTTTGAGCATATCGAAATTCTGGGTGTTCCGGGCGCCCACCTGGATGACGTCCACCTCTTCAAAGAGGTCGATGTTTCGGATGTCCATGAGCTCGGTGACGATGGGCAGGCCCGTGGCCTTCTTGGCCTCCAGCAGCAGGCGGATGCCCTCGGCACCAAGGCCCTGGAAGTCGTAGGGGGAGGTGCGGGGCTTGAAGGCGCCGCCCCGGAGGAAGTTGGCACCGGCCTGCTTCACCCGGTTGGCCACGAAGGTGATCTGGGCCTCGGTCTCCACGGAGCAGGGGCCGGCGATGAGTCCGAAGTGACCGCCGCCGATGGCGGCAGGGCCCACCTGGATGACCGAGTCGTCCGGGTGGAACTTCCGGTTGACCGCCTTGAAGGGGTCGGACACCCGGGTGACGGTCTCCACGATGTCCAGGCTCTGGATCATCTCCATATCTACGTTGGCGGTGTTGCCGATAAGGCCCAGAACGGTGTGGGTCTCGCCCTGGGATACGTGGACCCCCAGGCCCTGTTCCTTCAGCCAGTTGATGAGGTGCTCTGCCCGCTCAGGGGAAGCGCCGTGCTTTAATACTGCGATCATACGATGGTACTCCTTTCCGGTCTGCCGTCCATGCGGCCAAAAATAAAAACACCAAACAGATGGATGATCTGCCTGGTGTTTGATGATTCGATTCTGAAAAAGAAGGGAACCTGTGATTTCGTCCAGCACAAATAACCATTACCTTATCCAATTTTCTTGGTAAAGTAATAGTAAGCATAAAAGTTTGCCTTGTGCATGGCGGACTGGATCATGGCTCTGCTTCCTTTCTTCTTGATAGGAAATATTGTAGCACCATTCCCCAGTCCCGTCAAGGGATTCAAGAGAAAAATCTTTATAGATTTAAAGCATTGCAATTTTTCCGGAGTAGGGCAACCCGATTTGGATACGCACCCCCTTCCCCTGGGGATGTGCCGAAAAGTCGTGGGCATATCGCCCCAGATAACACAAAAGGTTTTCACCCAAACTGCTCACAAGGACAAAGGCTGGCAGATCTATTGCGATACTGGCCTCTCCCTCAAATGGTCCCATTGCAGCCATAATGACTCCCCCCATCATCTCTGCAATCGACTGGCACTTGGTCAAAATCCACGCAAAACGCATAGTTTCGTCAGTCTCTTCCTCCCACGGGACCGTCTCGCAAATCGTGATTCCCTGATCCAACTTTTCAATCTGACGTCCCCATTGCGGGAACTTCTGCTTGAACTGCTCCAAAAGGGTATCCGCCATGAGAAAAGCTTCTTCCTCTTCCTCCTTCCGCATGGAGTAATCTCGATAAAACAGCATATTCTTATTTTGTTTCATGGGTATCACCTCAACCGAAGTATACCCACATCGCATTGCATTTGCAATGCATATTTTCATCAAGATTCCAGATACACTTAACGCAGGACAGATGTATTGCGAGGTGTATCCAATGGCTTTCAAAATCCCTTCCGTTCCTCCTACTACCAATAAAACCATTCGCTTCCCCAACGATTTGATCGAATCTGTGGAGGGTCTGATCCAGAACAAGGACTGCACCTTTTCCGCCTTTGTCATTGCGGCGGTACGAGCCGCCGTAGAGGAAGTAGAGCAGGAGGAAGCCAACAAAGAATGACCACCCTCAACTTCATACAACAAAACAGCTGCGACGGAATTCGTCGCAGCTGTTTTTCTGTCAATGTATCGCTTCCCTGTCGGACCCCTTTCCAGCTCCCTGTGCCTCCTCCCGCACCTGAGCCATGCGGACCCGGTTCTCCGGCAGAAGGGTCCACTCCATCCGCCGCAGACGGGTCTTATAGAACTTGATGATGTTGCCCACGATTAGGGCCGCAATCACGGTTCCCTCCCGGACACCCGCCAGGTTCCCCAGGAAGATCAGGCAGATGATGGCGCCGGTGGCTGCCATGATCACATCCGAGGCCACCTTGACCCCGCCGTACTCCTTCCCGGTGACCAGGGCAATGGCCCGGATGAAGGCATCCCCGGACAGCATGACCACATCGGCAATGAGCTCCAGATAAATGCCAAAAGCCATGATTACACAGCCCGCCAGGAGAGACAGGACCTTCCAGAGGTAACCATCAGGCTGGAAGCCCGCCAGGCAGAGCATGGACAGGTCGGTGAAATACCCAAAGCCAAAGGCCAGAATGACCTGCAGGATCATCTCCACCGGCTTGGCCTGCCGCCGGAGCAGGATGATCTGCACCGCCACCTGGATCAGGCACAGAACAATGAGCCACTGACCAAAGGTCAACACCGGCAGGACCAGGGACACCGAATAGGGAATGGCCGAGACCGGCGAGGTCCCCAGCCCCGCCTTAGTGGTGAAGGCCACTCCAAAAGAGGAGAACACCAACCCAAAGAAAAATATGATATACCGCCGAAGCAGTTCTTTCCCGTTCATTTTTAACGCTTCCTTTCCAACATTACGTCGTATACTACCTATTTGTCCAAAGAAAAACCACTGTGGTACAGTGGTCTTTCCTCATTCTCCCAGCACATTGCCCAACATCACGTCAGTGATCTCCAGAAAGGCCTGGACCTGCTCCGGGGTCAGGCCCCGGCAGAGCTCCTGGAAGGTCTGGGCATCGTTGGGGGCCACATCGGCCTGCATGGCCCGGGCCTGGGGGGTGCTGGTGATGCACTTCTGCCGCCGGTCGGTCCGGCCGGGCCGACAGAGGACGAATCCCTTCTCCTCCAGCCGCTGGAGGATGGTGGTCATGGTGGGGTGGGTCACCCGCTCGGCCTGTTCCAGGTCTCGCTGGCAGACCTCCTCCCGCCCGGCATCTTCCAGAGCCATCAGTTCCCCCAGGACACGCAATTGGACCCCAGTGAGGCCCAGGGACTTGGCCCGGGCATCCATCTTCTTGTTAAATTCCCGATAGAGCAGGGCAAACCGCAGGCCCATGGACAGGTTCCGCTCCATAACTTCCTCCAAATACGTCGTATACTACCTAATATCATACACAAAACCCGCCCTCTGTCAAGAGGGCGGGCATGTTGTCTCGCAGAGTTCGTGCCCCTTGCGGCACGAAGAGATTCCAATCATCATTTCCGGCAGCATGTATGTCGGAAATGATACTGCTCAGCCTGCAAACGTGCGGCCAAAGGCCGTGCGCTGCAGCAGGCTACAGAATTCACTTTTGGGAGCTCAGCGAAGCGGGTCTCAAATGTCTCAAACCATCTTTTCCTGCTTGACCTTCTTGTCAATGACGTGGCGGGAGGCCAGCTCCTTGCGGACGTCCTCCAGGCTGATGCCCAGTTCCAGCATCAGGACCATCACGTGGTAGGCCAGGTCGCCGATCTCATAGATGGTCTCGGCCTTATCCTGGGCCTTGCCGCCGATGATGACCTCAGTGGCCTCCTCGCCCACCTTCTTGAGGATCTTATCCAGCCCCTTCTCGAAGAGGTAGGAGGTATAGGAGCCTTCCTTGGGGTTGGTCTTGCGGCCTTCCAGCATCTCCATGAGGGCGTCCAGGGAGAAGGCGTGGTTCTCGTCGCTCTCCCACAGAGTGTTGTGGAAGCAGGACTCTGCGCCGGTGTGGCAGGCGGGGCCGTCCTTGTTCACCCGGACCACCAGGGCGTCGTAGTCGCAGTCGGCGGTGATGTCGATGATGTGCTGGACGGCGCCGGAGGTCTCCCCCTTCCGCCACAGCTCCTGGCGGGAGCGGCTCCAGAAGCAGGTGCGCTCCTCCTTGATGGAAATTTCCAGGCTCTCTTTGTTCATGTAGGCCAGGGTCAGGACCTGACCGCTCTTGCCGTCCACCACGATGGCGGGGATGAGGCCCTTTTCGTCAAATTTCAGTTTTTCCATGTCGATCATGGTATGTTTCCTCCTATGGTCAACGGACCAAAATGCCGTTTTCTCTCAAATCGTTTTTCAGGTCCCGGATGTCCACCTCACCGAAGTGGAAGATGGACGCCGCCAGGCCTGCGTCCACCCCGGGCAGGGCGTGGAAGAGTTCGGTGAAGTCCTCCTTCTTGCCGGCACCGCCGGAGGCGATGACGGGGACCTTCACCACGTCGCAGACCGCCTTGAGCATTTCCAGGTCGAAGCCCCCCTTGACGCCGTCGGTATCGATGGAGTTCACCACGATCTCACCGGCACCCAGGTCCACGCACTTCTTGATCCAGCTGATGGCCTCCATGCCGGTGTCGTCCCGGCCGCCCCGGCCAAAGACCCGGAATTCACCGTCCACCCGCTTCACGTCCACAGACAGGACCACGCACTGGCTGCCGTAGCGCAGAGCGGCCTGACGGATGAGGTCGGGGTTGCGGATGGCGCCGGAATTGACGCTGACCTTGTCGGCCCCGCACTTGAGGACCCGGTCAAAATCCTCCAAGGAGTTGATGCCGCCGCCCACGGTCAGGGGAATGAAGACCCGGCTGGCGGTCTCCTTCAGAATGTCGGTAAAGAGAGAGCGGCCCTCGGCAGAGGCGGTGATGTCATAGAAAACCAGCTCGTCGGCACCGCTCTTGGTGTAGTACTCGGCCAGCTCAATGGGGGAGCTGACGTCATTGAGCCCCTCAAAGTTGACCCCCTTCACCACCCGGCCGTTCTTCACGTCCAGGCAGGGGATGATGCGTTTTGTGATCATGGTGTTACTCTCCTTCCCCCAGCTTGACCGCCTGGGCCAGGTCGATGGCCCCGGTGTAGTAGGCCTTGCCGATGATGGCTCCATGGACCCCGGCGGCCTTCAGGGCCTGGATATCCTCCAGGGAGGAGACTCCGCCGGAGGCGATGATGTTCATGGTGTACTTCTGGGCCAGGAGCTTGTAGAGCTCCCGATTGGTGCCCTGCATAGCCCCGTCCTTGGAGATATCCGTGCAGATGATGGTGGATACCCCCAGGGTCTGCATCTTGTCAAAGAAGGCCTCCCAGCCCTCCTGACTGGTCTCCAGCCAGCCCTTGATGGCCACCTTGCCGTCCTTCAGGTCGGCGCCCACGGCAATCTTGTCCCCGTAGGCGGCCACGGCGGCGGCCAGAAAGTCGGGATCGGTCACGGCGGCGGTGCCCAGGATCACCCGGCTGGCACCTGCCTCCAGGTAGCGGCGGACGGTGTCCATGTTTCGGATGCCGCCACCCACCTCGATGAAGAGGCCGGTGTTGGCCGCCAGCTTCTCAATGGTGGGAAGGTTGGTGGTCTGGCCGGTCTTGGCCCCCTCCAGGTCCACCAGGTGGAGATTCTTTGCCCCGGCGGCCTCGAACTTCCGGACGGTGTTCAGGGGCTCGGGATCGTAGACGGTCATCTGGTCGTAGTCCCCCTTGTACAGGCGGACGGCCTGACCGCCGAAGAGGTCAATGGCAGGAAAAATTTTCATGGTCACCAGTCCCCCTCACAGAAGGTGCGCAGGATGGCAAGGCCCACGTCCCCGCTCTTTTCCGGGTGGAACTGGCAGCCCATCACGTTTCCCCTGGCCACAGCCGCAGTGAGCTCGGCACCGTACTCGGCGGTGGCAATGACGGCATCATCACACTCGGTGGCGTAGAAGGTGTGGACGAAGTAGACGCACTCCCCCTCCCCCACGGTCTTCAGCAGAGGGTGACGGTCCCCTTCCGGGAAGTGGAGCTGGTTCCAGCCGATGTGGGGCACCTTGTAGTCGGCGGGGATGACCCCCTCCATGGTGACCACCTTGCCGGGGATGAGGCCCAGGCCCTCCCAGGTGCCGAACTCCTGGCTCTCCTCAAAGAGGAGCTGCATGCCCAGGCAGATGCCCATGATGGGCTTGCCCTTGGCCACTTCCTCCTTGATGACCTCCTCCAGACCGCTCTGGCGGAGCTTTTCCCGGGCGTCTGCGAAGGCGCCCACGCCGGGGAGGAAGAGCTTGTCTGCCTTCCGCAGCAGCTCAGGGTCCCCGGTGACCACCGGCTCCTGGCCGATGGCTTCTAAGGAACGGCAGAGGGAAAACAGGTTTCCCACGCCGTAATCAATGACAGCAATCATATGTGTTCCTCCTAAAAGCCTCCCTTGTGTAAAGGGAGGTGGCTCGCCGCAGGCGAGACGGAGGGATTGTCTCGAAAACGGTTATGAATTCGCATTACCTTCCGGTAGAACCGCAAGGTTCCTGCTGCACAATCCCTCAGTCACCTTCGGTGACAGCTCCCTTTGCACAAGGGAGCCTTTCTGTCTCCGTAACGCAGAAACTGCTCAAACCAAGATTCCCTTGGTCGAAGGCACCTCGTCGGTGCCGTTGGTCTTCACGGCCATCTTCAGGCTCCGGGCCACGGACTTGAAGATGCCCTCGATGATGTGGTGGCTGTTCTCACCGGCCAGCTTGCGGATGTGCAGGGTGCAGTTGGCCCGGCGGACAAAGGCCAGCCAGAACTCCTTCACCAGCTCGGTGTCGAAGGTGCCAACCTTCTCGGTGGGCATCTCTGCCTCCCAGCAGAGCATCCCCCGGCCGGACAGATCCACAGCCGAGAGAATGAGGGCCTCGTCCATGGGCAGGATGAAGTGGCCGAACCGCTCCACCCCACGCATATCCCCCAGGGCCTGGGCAAAGGCATCGCCTAAACAGATGCCCACGTCCTCCACGGAGTGGTGGTCGTCCACCCAGGTGTCACCGGTGCAGGTGACCTCCAGGCCGAAGCCCCCGTGGCGGGCAAAGGCGGAGAGCATGTGGTCAAAGAACCCCACGCCGGTTTGGATCTTGGCCGGGCCGCCGTCCAGGTTCAGGGTCAGAGTGATGTCAGTCTCCCCGGTCTTCCGGGTGATGTTGGCCTGTCTCATGCCAGTCCCTCCTCCTTCATGATCTCTTTCACGCCTTCCAGGAAGGCTGCCATCTCCTCCGGGGTGCCGATGGTCACCCGGTTGTACTGGGCGATCCGGGGATCGGAGAAGTGGCGGATGAGGACACCACGGTCCTTGAGCTTCTGGTACAGAACGGCTCCGTCCAGACCCTCTCGCTTGACAAAGAGGAAGTTGGTCTTGGAGTCGGGCATGGTGAAGCCCAGGGCACGCAGGGCGGCTGCGGTCTGTTCCCGGGTGTCCATGATCTTCCGGGCGTTCTCCCGGAAGTATGCGTCAGAGTCAACGGCAGCCTCCCCCAGCTTCAGGGTCAGGCGGTTGACATTATAGGGGTTAGTGGAGTACTTGATCTTCTCCAGGTCCTGGATGATGGGGCGGCTGGCCAGGGCGAAGCCCAGGCGGGCGCCGGCCATGGACCGGGACTTGGAATAGGTCATGACCACCAGCAGGTTCTCGTACTTATCCACCAGGCTGGCGGCGGATTCGGCGCCGAAGTCCACATAGGCCTCGTCAATGACCACCACATGGTCGGGGTTGGAGGAAATGATCTCCTCCACCTTCTCCAGGGGCAGAGCCAGGCCGGTGGGGGCATTGGGGTTGGCCAGAACGGTGAACTTCCCGGTGTTCTTCATGCCTTCCACATTCACAGAGAAGTCCTCATTGAGAGGAACGGCGTCGTATGCCACCCCGTGAAGGTCGGCAAAGACGGGATAGAAGCTGTAGGTCAGACCGGGGAAGACCGCCCCGTCATGGGCAAAGGCCATGAAAGCGAAGTTCAGGATATCGTCAGAACCATTGGACAGGAAGACGTTCCCCGGCTCCACCCCGTAGAGCTTGGCCAGCTTCTCCCGGAGAAAGGTCCCCTCCGGGTCGGAATACAGCCGCAGGTCCTCCACCTCTTTCCGGGTCAGGGCATCCAGCACCTGGGGGGAAGGGGGATAGGGGGACTCGTTGGTGTTGAGCTTGATATACTGCTTGTCCCGGGGCTGCTCCCCGGGGGTATATGCCTCTAACTTGGCATACTTGGGGCTGAGGAATCGGCTCATGGCGTTACTCTCCCATCACGTTGGGGTCAAAGCGGATGTCGATGGAGCGGGCATGGCCGGTGAGCCCCTCCTGCTTGGCAAAGTGGGACACGGACTGCTGTGCCACAGCCAGGGCATCCCTGGTGTAGTAGGTGTACTGGGTCTTCTTCACAAAGTCATCCACAGACAGGGGGCTGGAGAACCGGGCCGTGCCGCTGGTAGGCAGGGTGTGGTTGGGGCCGGCGAAGTAGTCCCCCAGGGCCTCGGGGCAGTTGCGGCCCATGAAGATGGAACCGGCGTGCTTGATTTTGTCCAGCCACTCGAAGGGCTCGTCGATGCACAGCTCCAGGTGCTCGGGGGCGATCTCGTTGGAGATCTGGATGGCAGAGGCGATGGACTTGGCGATGATGATCTTGCCGTTGTTCTCGATGGAGGCACGGGCGATGTCCTGACGCTTCAGCTTGGGCAGCTGCTCCTCGATGGCAGCCTGAACAGCCACGGCCAGCTCCTCGCTGTCGGTGACCAGAACGGCAGAGGCATTCACGTCATGCTCGGCCTGGCTCAGCAGGTCGGCGGCCACCACCTGGGGGTTGTTCTTGCCGTCGGCGATCACCAGGATCTCGCTGGGACCGGCCACCATGTCGATGCCAACCTTGCCGAAGACCTGCTTCTTGGCCTCGGCCACATACTGGTTGCCGGGACCCACGATCTTGTCCACCTTGGGGATGGTCTCGGTGCCGTAGGCCAGGGCGGCCACAGCCTGGGCGCCGCCCACACGGAAGACCCGGTTCACGCCGCAGATCCGGGCGGCTGCCAGGATGTTGGGGTGGATCTTGCCGTTCTTGTCGGGGGGTGTGACCATGAAGATCTCCTTGACCCCGGCAAGCTTTGCGGGGATGCAGTTCATGATGACGCTGGAGGGGTAAGCGGCGGTGCCGCCGGGGATGTACAGGCCCACCCGCTCCAGAGGGATGACCTTCTGGCCCATGACGATGCCGGACTCGTCGTTGACGATGAAGCTGTTGCGGACCTGGTGCTGGTGGAAGGCGGCCACCCGCTCGGCGGCACGGTAGAGGATATCCACCAGGAAGGGGTCGGCGTTGCGGAAGCCGTCGTCGATGGAACCGGCACCCACCTCCACGGAGGTGAGGTCTGCCCCGTCAAACTCCTTGGTATACTTCTTCAGGGCTGCGTCGCCGTTGGCCTTCACGTCCTCAATGATGGCACGGACGGGGGCCTCCACGCTCTCCACCGGGTCCTCCCGGGCAAAGATGGCGTCACGGCTGACTTCTGCTTCTTTTAAAATACGAATCATTTCGTTTCTGCCTCCTTGGCGGCCACCTGCTCAGAGAGGCTCTCGTAGAGTCTCTGGATGGCCTCGTGCTTGAACTTAAAGCTGACTTTATTGGCGATGAAACGTGCGCTGATGGGCACGATGGTCTCAATGGGGCTGAGGTTGTTCTCCTTCAGGGTGGTGCCGGTCTCCACAATGTCCACGATGACGTCGGTCATATCCAGGATGGGGGCGATCTCAATGGAGCCCTGCAGGTGGATGATATCGATGTCACGGCTCCGGCTGGCGTAGAAGTTCCGGGCGATCCGGGAGAACTTGGTGGCCACCCGCAGGATGCGGTCGGGGTCGTCCCGGAAGTCGTTCTTGGCGGCCACGCACATGCGGCACTTGCCCACGTTCAGGTCCAGCAGCTCGTAGATGTCGGGCTCGTACTCCAGCAGGATGTCCTTGCCCACCACACCCACGTCGGCGGCGCCCCGCTCCACGTAGACGGCCACGTCCGAGGGCTTGACCCAGAAGTAGCGGACCTTGGCCTCGGGGTTTTCAAAAATGAGCTTCCGCTTGGGGTCCAGGAGCTCGTCGCAGGGGAAGCCCGCCTTGGCGAACATGGCGTAGACCTTCTCGCCCAGTCGGCCCTTGGGCAGGGCCACATTCAGAAAATCGCTCATGCCTGCTCCCCTCCTCTCATGTTGATGGTCTCTTTCACATGCAGGCCGGCAGCCTCTTTCCGGGCCAGGGCCTTCTTCCCTTCCGCCGCCAGGGAAGAAAGCTTCCCGGTGAGGGCGGTCAGGTCGGTCTTTTCATCATAGAGGACCAGCACGTCGGCATCCCAGGTCGCCTCCGCAGGACGGAGCCGGTCCAGCTCATCCAGGTAGATGGCAAAGCCGATGGCGCCGCAGTGCTTGCCCATCTTCTCCACCATTTTGTCGTACTGACCGCCGGAGAGGACCCCGGCTGCCAGGCCCTTGATGAAGCCACGGAAGACGATACCGCTGTAGTAGTCCATGCCCCCCTCTACGGAGAAGTCCAGGTAGACCTTGTCTCCCAGGCCGTTGGCACGGAGCAGGGAGCAGATGGTGTTCAGTTCCTCCCAGGCCTGGCGGGTCTTGATGCCCCCCATGCACAGGGGCGCCAGCTCGGCCAGAACGGTTTCCATGGTGCCGTAGGTGGTCACCAACTTTTCCAGCAGGCCGGTGACTGTGGGGCTCATGCCCTTCTCCTGGCAGAAGGCACGGAGGGCAGCGGCGTTCTTTTCCCGCACAGCCTCCAGGATCACAGGATAGTCGGCCTCGGCCACCCCGGCGGCCTCCATGAAGCCGGAGACCAGACCCATGTGGGACACGTCCAGAACGTAGTCCTCGCTGATGGCCTGGAGACTCTGGACGGCCAGGGCCATCACTTCGTAGATGTGGTACAGATCCACCTCACCGATGCACTCCAGGCCGGTCTGCATGATCTCCTGGAAGGTGCCGTCTCCCTGGCTGGTGCGGTAGACGTTCTCGTTATAATAGACCTTCCGGGGACCGGGCTCCTTCTCCCGGGTGTTTTTCACGATGGAGATGGTCACGTCGGGCTTCAGGGCCATGAGGACCCCCCGGGCATCGGTAAAGGTGATCATCCGGTCGCTGATGAGGAAGTCCTTGTTCCGGACGTACAGGTCGTACTCCTCGAACTTGCTCATCTTGAACCGGCGGTAGCCGTACTTCTCATATAAACCTCGCAGGCGGTAAATGGTCTGCTCTCCGCTGCGGAGGATGTTCCAATCAAATTCCATGGGTGCTTACCCCTTTCTCTGTCATACCGTTGTTTGAGACATTTTATCACTCTACCGTGATAAAGTAAAGAGGAAATCGCCTCTTTTTCTGTCCTCAGACAGAAATTTTTTGAAATACTATCATACCGCTTTTATACGGATTCCACAAGCCCCTAAACGCAAGAAAACCGTGCAGACCTGTTTTCCATAAAAAAAGAACTGCCGGATTCTCTCCGGCAGCTCTTCGTACTGTCACAGGATATTCTGCACGATTTCGCGGAAGACCGCAGTGTGTTTGTCCACATCGGCCTCCGTGGTGGAGCCGCAGATCAGCGCCATGTTGTGGAAGGGGGTCATCAGGACGCCTCGGTTCAGGCTGGCCAGGTGCATATACCAGTCCAGCTCCAGATCGGTATGGTAATAGGCCTCTGCACCATTCCGTGCGGGTTCCTTCTTGAACCAGTACTCCGTCCGCAGACCCAGCTGCTTGGTGTTCCAAGGCAGGTCAAACTCCTTGATGACGCTCTGAACGCCCTCGTTGAAACGGGTAGCCAGGGCGATGTTCCGCTTGTAGTAGTCCTCGGTCAGGATCTCGCTCAAGGTAGCCCGGAGGGCTGCCATGGTCAGGGCATTGGCGGCCAGAGTGCCGCCCACTCCCTTGGCAAAGCCATAGACGGAGTCAAACACAGGCTGGCAGAGCTTGCCGAACTCCTCAGAGACACCCCAGATGCCCACCGGGATACCGGAGGCCAGGGTCTTGCCGGCGGTGATGATGTCGGGCTCCAGGCCATACTCTCTGGTGTAGCCGCCGATGCCCGTGCAGATGGTGTGGGTCTCGTCGATCAGCAGGTAGGTGCCGTACTTACGGGTCAGGGCACGCAGGGCATCGTGGTAACCGGGATCGGGATGGATGATGCCCATGTTGGTCATGACAGGCTCGCAGATAACAGCGATGACGTCCTCATCCTTCAGGGCCTCTTCCAGGGCGTCCACGTCGTTCCACTCGATGAACTTGGTCATGACAGAGGGGTCGATGCACTGGCCGATGTTGCCCTTGCGGAAGGTGGTCTTGCCCTCGGGGGTCACCATACCCAGTGTCTCATCCACAGAGCCGTGGTAGCAGAAGTTGAAGGCCAGGACCTTGCTGCGCTTGGTGTCTCCCTTGGCCCGGAAGATCGCTCTGGCCATACGCAGAGCGAACCGGTTGGCATCGGTAGCGCTGGTGGTAAACTGCCAGTACTTCAGGCCGAAGCGGCGCTGGAGTTCCTTGCCCACCCAAGTAGCATCTTCGGTAGGCAGCATAAAGGTGGTGCCCTTCTTCACCTGCTCAGAGATGGCCTTGACAGAGGCATCCACGGCATGACCCACCATGGAGCCGGTGTCGCCCAGGCAGAAGTCGATGTAGTCCATACCGTCCACACACTTCAGGTGGGCGCCCTTGGCCTCCACCACAGTAATGGGGTAAGCGCTGGACCAGCGGACCATCCAGTTCAGGGGAACGCCCTGGAGAAGGTAGTTGCTGGCCTCCTGGTAAAGGGCCTTGGACTTGGGGTGGTTTTCCTCGAACATCTTCAGTTCTTTGGCGTGCTGCTGCTTTAATTTTTCACGATTGATCTCCATGAAGTTTACCTCCTTACGGTTTTCTTTGCTTCATGGCTGCAGTATAGTGTCCTTCCCCGGCTGCCGCAACGGCCCCCGCTATTTTAACCAGCCTTAAATCATCCCTCGAAATCTCTTGAATATAAAAGAACGGCTTTCGGAAAACCTCCCAAAGCCGTTCCTCTTGATTTGTATTTGTATCACAAGATACAACCATCTATTTTGTGATCTGATTTCATTCCATCTGTCCCAGATAGCCCCGGATCTTCAGGGCCAGCATCACGTCAAAGAGGTCTTCCCGATCCCGCAGATCCCGACCCAAAAGGGCCTCGATTTTATCCAATCTATAGTGCATGGAGTTCACATGGAGGAACAGCCGTTCCGCCGTCTTTTTGGCATTACAGTCGTGGCTCACATAGCACATCAGGGTGTCCAGCAGATCCCGGTTTTCCGGCAGAAGCAGGTCACCCAGAATTCGCCCCGCCATTCGCTCCAGCTCCTGGGGCAGTGCCCGACCAAAGAGCTGATAAACCACCATGTCATCGTAACAGACCACCGGCACCTCTGCACGCCCCAGTTCCAGGGCCTGACGGGCGTGTTCCGCACAGGACTTCAGGTCGCGGATATCCGTGAGTTCTTCGCTGACTCCGGCCCGGATGGCCACCCCAGGCAGTTTCTCCCCCAGGACATGAACCATCTCCTCTGCAAGCCCTTCCCGGCCGGTCTCCATCAGCCACAGAACGCCCTCATCATCGCTGGTCAGCCAGCAGATCTCCTTCTCCCGCTGGATCCGTTCCCGCAGGATGTTTGCTACTTCAAAGAGGTGCTGTTCCTCCCGCTCCTCCTCATAAAAAGTCATGCCGCTGGGGTTCGCTTCCAGCTCAGGCTGCATTGAGATCGTCACCTGGAACCAGACCACCCGATACCGGCGGGTTCCGTCAAAGCCCAATGCCTGCAGCCGCTGGACACGCTTCTCCGACAGCCGTTTTCCGTAAAGTAGATTCTGGAGAAGCTCTGCCTTCTCATCCGCCCGCTTCCTCCGCTGGAAGATGGCAAAGCAGATGCTCTGGCTGATGTCCAGGGTCCGAACATGGGCAGGCGCCATGAAAAGGGGCAGCCCCAGCCGGTCACAGAGGGTGCAGAGTTCCGGCGGAACGGCAGGCAGGAAGGTACTGAGCGCAATGAGGACACCGGCTACTTCCTTTTCAAAGAGACGCAGGATCAGGTCCTCCAGCTTTTTCTTGTCCTCACCGGTCACTACCCCGGTCATAATGATGAGTTCCCCGCCCCGGAGCCACTCCACATATTTGGGTTCCTCCAGGATGTGGACCCATTGGATCTGGTTGTTTAACCCGCTGGCCCCTGCCAGCAGCTGAAACTGGTTGGCATAGGGCAGGTTCATGATCATACGGCACGGAATTCCCACGGCGCTCCCCTCCTTTTGCCTGTAGTATATCACTCCTCCTCTGTCTTTCACAACTGCGGATCCGCTTTTCCCAGACAAAATAAAAGGGCGTGCTGCAGATGCAGCACGCCCATAAAGGTCAAAAATCAGATTTCTTCTGCGATGAGTCTGCCCATCTCAGCGGTGCCCACCAGGGTGCCCTCGCCGGTGTACAGGTCGGGGGTCCGGTAACCCTTGGCCAGAACGGCCTTCACAGCGGCGTCGATGGCGTCTGCCTCGGCGCCCAGGCCGAAGGTGTAGCGCAGCATCATGCCGATGGACAGAATGGTGGCGGTGGGGTTGGCCTTGTCCTGACCGGCAATGTCGGGGGCGGATCCGTGGATGGGCTCGTACATGCCAAAATTGCCTTCTGCCAGGGAGGCGGAGGGGAGCATACCGATGGAGCCGGTGATCTGGCTGGCCTCGTCGGACAGGATATCGCCAAAGATGTTGCTGGTGACGATCACGTCGAACTGACGGGGGTTGCGGACCAGCTGCATGGCGGCATTGTCCACGTACATGTGGTTCAGGGTGACCTCGGGATAGTCCTTGGCCACCTCTTCCACCACTCGTCTCCACAGGCGGGAGGAGTCCAGCACGTTGGCCTTGTCCACACTGGTGACCTTCTTGTTGCGCTTCATGGCCATGTCGAAGGCCACCTTGGCAATGCGGCGGACCTCACCCTCGGAGTACATCTCCACGTCGTAGGCGGCGGGACCCATGTCGGTCTCCTTGGTGCCTCGCTCGCCGAAGTAGATGCCGCCGGTGAGCTCACGGACCACCACGATGTCCAGGCCGCCGGAGAGGATCTCGGCCTTCAGGGGAGAGGCGTCAGCCAGCTCCTCGAAGATGACGGCGGGACGGATGTTGGCAAAGAGGCCCAGCTCCTTGCGGATGCCCAGCAGGGCGCGCTCGGGGCGCTCGCCGCCGGGGAGGTTGTCCCACTTGGGGCCGCCCACGGCGCCCAGCAGAACAGCATCGGATGCCTTGCAGACGTCGATGGTCTCCTGGGGCAGGCAGCCGCCGGTGGCGTCGATGGCAGCACCGCCGGCCAGGACGGTCTTGGTGGTGAAGGTGTGGCCGAACTTGTCGCCCACCTTGTGCATGACCTTTACGGCCTGCTCCACGATGTCGGGACCGATGCCGTCGCCGGGGATCACAGCGATATTGTAATTCATGTCGGTGCCCTCCCTTACTGGTTATCCTTGATGGAGGCCATCAGGCCGCCGGCCTGGATGATCTCCTTGATGAATTCGGGGAAGGGCAGGGACTGGTAGGTCTCACCCTTGGTGACGTTGGTGATGACGCCGGTGTCGAAGTCCACGGCCACCTCGTCGCCTGCCTCGATCTTCTCGCTGGCCTCGGGGCACTCCATGATGGCCAGGCCGATGTTGATGGCGTTGCGGTAGAAGATGCGGGCGAAGGTCTTTGCGATGACGCAGGAGATGCCGGACTCCTTGATGACCATGGGGGCGTGCTCACGGGAGGAGCCGCAGCCGAAGTTGAAGCCGCCCACCATCACATCGCCGGACTTGACCACGTTGACAAAGTTGGTGTCGATGTCCTCCATGCAGTGGGTGGCCAGTTCCTTCTTGTCGGCGATGTTCAGGTAACGTGCGGGGATGATAACGTCGGTGTCCACGTTATCGCCATACTTATGTACAAAACCTTTTGCATTCATGATTGGTTATCCTCCATTCAGAGGCTATGAAAAGCCTCGCAGAGTTTCGCCGACCGCAGTCGGTGAAAGCTAATCTAGTCAGTTTTTTGCACGGACATGCGCCGGGCAAAAAACACTTCTCACGAAGAGAACGTGCGATTGGGGCTGTGCCCCAATCGTGCGCTGAACGGAGTGCAGCCCTTCACATTTGGAATGAGCCCACTCTCTATAGGCAGCTTGCCTCCCCCGTTCACAATGGTCACGAGCGAAGGGCAAGTTACTTGCTCATTCCAAATGTCAAACTTCTCTGGGATCGGCAATTTTACCGGCAATGGCGGATGCGGCAGCAACAGCAGGGCTTGCGAGATAAATCTCAGAGGTGATGCCGCCCATACGGCCCACGAAGTTGCGGTTGGTGGTGGCCACGCACTTTTCGCCGTTGGCCATAACACCCATGTGGCCGCCCAGGCAGGGGCCGCAGGTGGGGGTGGAGACGGCGCAGCCGGACTGGATGAAGGTGGTCATGTAGCCCAGATCGATGCAGTCCTGGAAGACCTGCTGGGTGGCGGGGATGACGATGCAGCGGACGTGATCGGCCACCTTCTTGCCCTTGAGGATCTCAGCGGCGATGGCCATGTCCTCCAGACGGCCGTTGGTGCAGGAGCCGATGATGACCTGGTCGATCTGAATGTCCTCCACCTGGGAGATGGGACGGGCATTTTCGGGCAGGTGGGGATAGGAGACGGTGGGCTCGATCTCGCTGAGGTTGATCTCAATGGTGCGGACGTACTCTGCGTCGGGGTCTGCCTCGTAAGCGGTCCAGGGACGGTTGACCCGGCCCTCCATGTAGGCGATGGTGGTCTCGTCCACGGGGAAGATGCCGTTCTTGGCACCAGCCTCGATGGCCATGTTGGCAATGCACAGGCGGTCGTCCATAGACAGGGAGGCAACGCCCTCACCGCAGTACTCCAGACTCTGGTACAGGGCGCCGTCCACGCCGATCATGCCGATCAGGTGGAGGATCACGTCCTTGCCGCTGACCCGGGGCTGGAGCTTACCGGTCAGGTGGACCTTGATGGCCTCGGGGACCTTGAACCAGGTCTCGCCGGTGGCCATACCGGCTGCCATGTCGGTGGAGCCAACACCGGTGGAGAAGGCGCCCAGAGCGCCGTAGGTGCAGGTGTGGGAGTCGGCGCCGATGATGCAGTCACCGGCGGCCACGATGCCCTTTTCGGGCAGCAGGGCGTGCTCCACACCCATCTGGCCCACATCGTAGAAGTTGTCGATGTCGAAGCGCTTGGCGAAGGTGCGGCACTGGAGGCACTGCTCAGCGGCCTTGATGTCCTTGTTGGGGGTGAAATGGTCCATGACCATGGAGATCTTGCTCTTATCGAAGACCCCGGTAAAGCCTTCCTTCTCAAACTCCCGGATGGCCACGGGAGAGGTGATGTCGTTGCCCAGGACCATGTCCAGCTTGGCACGGATCAGCTGACCGGCCTTGACCTCAGGCAGACCAGCGTGGGCAGCCAGGATCTTCTGCGTCATTGTCATTCCCATAGGGAAAACCTCCTCAAATTTGGTGATGTGTATGTTCAGTCAACAGTGGGGATAAACTGCTTGTCCTTGTTCTCTCGGTTGATGGCGGTGACCAGTGCGTAGACGGACGCCATGGTGATGTCGCTGTCCACGCCGACGCCCCAGTAGTGCTTGCCCTGGTCGTCGGCAATGACGACGTAAGCGGAAGCCAGAGAGTCGGAGTCGGTCTGCAGAGCGTGTTCCTCGTAGTCCACGAACTGGTAGTTGATGTTGGGGCTGGCCAGCTTCAGCACGTTGGACACAGCGTCCAGAGGGCCGTTGCCCCGGGCGGAGAGGTAGTAGACCTCGTTGTTGATGGCCAGGGTGACGTCTGCCACAGTGGTGCCCTTCTCGCGGATCCAGGAGATATCCTGGATGGCGATGGGGATATCCTTGTTCTGGTACTCGTGGGTGAAGGCCAGCAGGATATCCTGGGGGGTGAGCTCCTTGTGGGCGTGGTCGGAGATGTCCTTGATGAAGTAGCCCACCTCCTGGGCCATTTCCTTGGGCAGCTCGTAGCCGAAGTTGTGCTCCAGGATGTAGGAGATGCCGCCCTTGCCGGACTGGCTGTTGATGCGGATGACATCAGCCTCGTACTCACGGTTGACATCGTGGGGGTCCAGGGGCAGGTAGGGAACGGTCCAGAAGTCCTCGTCCTGCTCCTCCCGGAACTTCAGGCCCTTGGAGATGGCGTCCTGATGGGAGCCGGAGAAGGCAGCGAAGACCAGGTGGCCGGAGTAGGGCTGGCGGTAGCCCACGTGCATGCCGGTGAGCTTCTCATAGAACTCCACGATGTGGGGCATGTTGGAGAAGTCCAGCTTGGGGTCCACGCCATGGGTGAACATGTTCATGGCCATGGTGACGATGTCCACGTTGCCGGTGCGCTCGCCGTTGCCGAAGAGGGTGCCCTCGATGCGGTCACCGCCGGCCAGCAGGGCCAGCTCGCCGGCGGCCACGCCGGTGCCACGGTCGTTGTGGGGGTGGATGGAGATGATGACGTTTTCACGGTCATGGAGGTGCTTGCTCATGTACTCGATCTGCTGGGCGTACACGTGGGGCATGGACATCTCTACGGTGGCGGGCAGATTGATGATGACCTTCCGCTCGGGACGGGGCTTCCAGATGTCGATGACGGCGTTGCAGATCCGCTCGGCAAACTCGATCTCGGTGCCGGTGAAGCTCTCGGGGGAGTACTCGAAGCGGAAGTTGGTCTCGGGCATCTTCTCGGCGTACTCATTGAAGGCCCGTGCACCCTCCTCTGCGATCTTCACGATCTCGTCCTCGGGCAGGCGGAAGACCTGCTGCCGCTGGGCAAAGGAGGTGGAGTTATACAGGTGAACGATGACGTTCTTGGCACCCTTGATGGAGTCAAAGGTCTTCTTGATGATGTGGGGGCGGGACTGGGTGAGGACCTGGATCCACACGTCGTCGGGGATCATATTCTCCTCGATGATGGTGCGCAGGAACTCATACTCGGTCTCGGAGGCGGCGGGGAAGCCAACCTCGATCTCCTTAAAGCCCAGGTCCAGCAGGAACTGGTAGAAGGACAGCTTCTCCTCCAGGCTCATGGGGGTGATGAGGGCCTGGTTGCCGTCGCGCAGGTCCACGCTGCACCAGTCGGGTGCCTCGGTGATGCGCTCCTTCTTCACCCAATCCATGCAGGTCTCCGGGGGCATATAGTACCCGGGACGATACTTGGTATAATTCTTCATATGCGGGTCATCCTTTCCAATTATCAAAACCGGCGGAAAAAGGTCCATATAACAAAAAATCTCCGTCTGTTTGGATATTCCAAAGATCCAAAGAGACGAAGACAACTTCTCCGCGGTACCACTCTTATTGGCGTCTGTCAACGCCCACTCAAATAGCTCACACTCCGGGGTGAGACGCTTTCGGCTCCCTGCAGCCTCGCACCAGCCGGCTGCTCTCTGAAAAGGAGAACTTCAAAAGCTTATTCCCTTCATCGTGCATACATATAAAATTATGCTGTCCCTAGAATAGCGGATGGACGGGTGTTTTGTCAATGGAAAAAGGATGAAAATATAGCCAAATAGCCGGGTTTTTTCCCAATCCTTTCGGGAAAATCGCCCCATCAGCCCAATCTTTTCCACAAAAGGTTTCTTTCCGCCTTACCATTTGGCAACCTGACAGTTGACGATGGCAGGCCCATTGTGGTACAATGTAACGAATTATTATGGAGTATCATGTCCAAAATGTAATGATAGACGTGTTTTCTGTTGGGCTGAAACCAGCCCGGAAGGAGGAAACCAAATGGAAACCAAACAGATCACCCTGAGAAGTCAGACGGTGCAGTGCCCCCACTGTGGTGAGTACTATTCTGTGACCTATAAGTACTGCCCCTTCTGCGACGTGGGCCGCCAGGAGGAGGAGCGCCGCATGGCCGAGCGCAAGAAGCAGCGCCAGCAGAAGCTGGGCGGCATCTTCGGCGCCGAGCCCGAAAAGAAGAAAAAGCGCCCTGCCGACTCTGCTCCCCGCAAGGAAGCCCCTGCCCGGCGGGAAGCTCCCGCCCGACGGGAAGCCCCTGTCCGGGACTTTGAGGAGGAGGTCCCTGCCAAGTCCGCCCCCAAGAAGAAGGAATCCCTCTTCTTCTCCAAGCCCACCCGCAAGAAGACCAGCGAGATGACCGAGGAGGAGAAGAAGGCCTTCAAGGCCGAGCGTGAGGCCCGTGCCGCCGAGCGCAAGCGGGAGCGTGACCGCCTGGCCCGGGAAGCCGCCCTGGCCGCCGGTGAGCCCGATCCCATCTTCGATGCCGCCGACTCTTACGAGGCTCCCACCCAGGAGACCTTTGAGCTGGCAGAGATCCCTGCAGAATCTCCCGAGGCCGTCGTCCTCCAGGAGGTCCCTGTGGCAGAGCCTGCTGCCCCCGTTCAGGAGCCCGTCGCTGCGGAAGCTCCTGTGGAAGAAGTCCCCGCCCCTGCGGAGACCCCCGCTGAGCCCGGTCCCTGGGATGACCTGCGCCAGCTGGAGATGGCCCCCAACGCCCCTGTGGTGGAGGTGGCCAGCGAACCCGTTCTGGCCGAGTCCGTCCAGTCCCAGCCCGCCGTCACCGTCCAGGCAGAGCCTGTGCCCGTGGAAAAGCCCGTGGAGACCGAGGAGGACCTGGATGCCCTCCTGAGCGAGATCCGTGACATGCTGGCCGACAGCCCCGTTCCCGCTGTGGCTCCCAGCCAGCTGAAGAAGCCCGTCCAGTCTGCGGTCCCCGCAGAGGGCGGCGCACATCTGGCCCCCGAAATGCCCGCCGTGGAAACCGCTCCCGAAGCCCCCGCCGCTCCTGTGGTGGAAGTGGAAGCAGAGGCAGAACCCCAGGTCCAGCCCGAGGATGCCCCTGCAGTGGAGGTCGCCCCCGCAGAGGATGCCCCTGCGGCAGAGCCCGAGGTTCCCGCAGCAGAGGAACCCACCATCGTGATCCCCACCGCTGAAGTGGCAGAGGCTGTGGCCGAAGCATCCATCGTGGATGAGGCCCCCACCCAGGTCCTGCCTGTAGAAGAGATCCAGACCCTGGAGGCTCAGGCCGAAGCCCCCGTGGTGGCCGCACCCATCCCCGAAACCAAGGAGGTCCCCGCCCCCAAGAAGCAGGCTCCCAAGAAGAAAAAGAAGTCCATCCTGCCTGTGATCCTGTCTCTGGTCCTCATCGTGGCCGCTGCCTTCATCGTGGTCAAGACCCTGGGTCCCGCCTTCTCTGACGGCCTGTTCAGCAGCCAGTCTGCCGATGCAGAGACCATCACCCTGGAGCAGACCGAGGTCACCTTTGCTGAAGCCGGTGCCACCGCCACCCTGGCTCCCATCTTCGCCCCTGAGGGCACCAGCGCTCCCGTCACCTGGACCACCAGCGACGAGGCCATCGCCACCGTGGACGAGAACGGCACTGTCACCGCCGTGGCCAAGGGCCTGGCTACCATCACCGCCACCCTGGAGAACGGCCAGACCGCCCAGTGCGTGGTGAACTGCGCCTGGGAGGATGCCGCCGCTCAGCCCGCCGAAGGCGAGGCCGCTGAGGGTGAGGCTGCCCCCGCCGGTCCCGCTCTGAGCGCATCCACCCTGACCCTGGACGGCCAGGGCAAGACCAAACAGCTCCAGGTCACCGGCGCAGAGGGCTCCGTCAAGTGGTCCAGCGCCAAGACCGACGTGGCCACCGTGGCCGAGGACGGCACCGTCACCGCCGTGGCCAAGGGCAGCGCCGTCATCACCGCTGAGGTGGATGGGAAGCAGCTGACCTGTGAGGTTAAGTGTATCTGGTAAAAGACAGACTTTTGGGACCCGCTTCGCTGGGCTCCCAAAAGTGATTTGCGGCATGACCCGCGCCCGGGAACCGGGCACTCTCATGCCGAGCAGTATGATTTCCCATGCACATGTCATGGGAAATCATGATTAAATCTTGTTTTCCTGCTAAAGCAGGAAAATTCTGCGAAGCTTTTTAATAGGAGGTCCGAACAATGAACGAAGTCATCCGTAGTCTGAAAGAGAGACGGTCTGTTCGGGCCTATCGGCCGGAGCAGATCTCCGAAGAGCAGCTCCAGGCCATTCTGGAGGCCGGCACCTATGCCCCCAGCGGCATGGGCAAGCAGTCCGCCATCATGGTGGTGGTCCAGGACAAGGAGACCATCGCCAAGCTTTCCAAGATGAACGCCGCTGTCATGGGCGTGGAGATCGACCCCTTCTACGGCGCTCCCACCGTGGTCATCGTCCTGGCCGACCGGGCCAGCTTCACCTGGTTTGAAGATGGCTGCCTGGTCATGGGCAACCTCATGAACGCCGCCCATGCCGTGGGGGTGGACTCCTGCTGGATCCACCGGGCCAAGGAGGTCTTTACCACCGAGGAAGGCCGGGCCATGCTGAAGGCCTGGGGCATCGAAGGGGACTACGTGGGCGTGGGCAACTGCATCCTGGGCTACCGTGCCGGGGACCTGCCAAAGCCCCACCCCCGGAAAGACAACTACATCTACCGCGTATAACCGATCACGGGACCCATCACGGGTCCCGTTTTTTTGCAAAGATTACCCCATTTCCCTTGAAATTACCCCATAGGGGTAATCCCTTTCCTTCCCCAATGGGGTAGGATGGTTGTGTACACAACCATAGAAAAGGGAGGAATTGATTATGAAGAAGATTTTGGCCTGCATCCTTTCTCTGGCCATGCTCACCGGTCTGCTGTCCGGCTGCGGCGGTGGTGGCGGTGAGACCTCTGTCCCCGGCAACGCCCTCACCATGGGCTACTGGGTGGCGGACTCCATGGTCATGGAGGGCACCGAGTTCACCAACGAGGACATGACCGGCATCTTTGGCCCCGGAGATGCCGTGCTGACCCTGGCCTTCCAAGAGGACAACACCTTTACCGGCGTCATGTTTGAAGAACCCATCTCCGGCACCTACACCGAGGCCGAAACCGGCTACAAGCTGGACATGATGGGGGAAACGGTCACCGCCTCTCTTGCCGACGGTATCCTGACCTTCACCCTGACCGAGGGCACCTTCTTCACCCTGGTGAACCAGGAGGAGATGCCTGCCTCCCTGGGCAAGAACCCCTGGGCCACCTATGACCCCAACTTCACCATCGAAGAGACTTACACCATGGGCAACTTCATGGGCTTCGGCTGGTACTATATCGAGGACAACGTTCTCTACGGCCTGACCCATACTGCCTCCAACGATGGCAGCCTGGGTGCCACCCCCTTCTACATGACGGGCGACTTCCCCGAGTTTGAGGAGACCACCGTGCTGGATGACAGAGGCCCGGCCAACTACCTGACCAAGATCGGGGATCATCTGTACTACACCCTGAACGGCAACGCCATCTGCCGGATGATGCTGGACGGCTCCGGCAAGGAGACCCTCTACCAGGGGGCCTGTGACTACCTGTTTACCCATCAGGACCGCCTGTACTTCACCGACGAGGACTACTGCCTGGTCTCCACCGACCTGGACGGCAAGGACATGCAGACCGTGGTGAATAAGGAGATCTACTACCCCTACTTCATCAGCTCCGACTGGCTGATCTTCCAGGACGATGCCGATAACGAGTCCCTCCACCTCTACAACACCACCTACGGCACCGAGCTGAACCTCACCGACGCCCCCTCCTACCATCCCATCCTGGACGGCCACTATCTGTATTTTACCCAGGAAGCCGACGGCCGGTACTATCTGTGCCGCATGGACATGAGCGACCCCGAAAACTTCTCCTTCGAACAGAGTGAGAACCCCATGCCGGAAGCCTGGTTGATGATCGATGAAGACTACATCTATGGTCCCGCCTGCGACGGCATGGTCAAGGATCAGTGGAAAAATCTCATGTCCACCGTCGAATACGTCAAGCAAGCGGAGATGTATGTCTGGGCAGACTACTCCATCCACCACGATTTGGATGAGAACGGCTTAATCACCGGAAAATACCTGATGAGCAAGGAACGTAATGGCGGTTCTCCCTTCCCGTAAGATGAGACGTTTGGGACCCGCTTTGCGGCAAAACTCTACGAGTCACTAAAAAAGGTCGTGCTGCACATGCAGCACGACCTTTTTGCGTTTACAGTTTTCCGGTCAGGTGCCGGCGGACCATATCCAGGGCGGTGCCGGCCGCCATGCGGCGGACTCGCTCCCGATCCCCGCGGCCTGCGTGGAACTCCCGGACGATACACTGGTCCTCCCAGGCCAGGCCCAGGTAGACCAGACCCACCGGGTTGCCCCGGTCGTCGGAATCCGGCCCTGCCACACCGGTGGCGGACACGGCAATGTCACAGCCCAGGGCCTCCCTGGCCCCACGGGCCATGGCCTCGGCCACCTGGGGAGAGACCGCACCGTACTCCTCCAACAGGTCCCAGGATACCCCCAGCAGACCTGCCTTTACCTGGTTGGTATAGCTCACCACGCCGCCCATGAACACCTGGGAGGACCCAGGCAGATCGGTGATGAGCTTGGCGATGAGGCCGCCGGTGCAGGACTCGGCGGTGCCCAGGGTCAACCCCTTTTCCCGCAGGAGGTGGAAACAGACCTCCTGGACGGAGTTCACATCCACGCCGATGACATAGTCCCCCATGATGGCCTTCACCTGTTCCTCCACGGGAGCGATGAGGGCAAAGGCCTCCTCCTCGGTGTCGGCATGGGCGGTGATCCGCAGCTCGGTGCCGGTGGGCTTGGCATAGGGGGCCAGGGTGGGGTTGTGGAGGGCATTCATCAGGTCCCGCAGCTTGTCCTCCACGGCGGACTCGCCGATGCCGAAGGTCTTCACCGTCCGGGAGACGATGACACCGTCGGACAGGTTCTTCAGATAGGGGACCGCCCGGTGGCGGAACATCATCTCGCACTCCCGGGGCGGGCCGGGGAGCATGAGCACGTGGACCCCGTCGGCCTCGAAGGCCACGCCGGGGGCAGTGCCCCAGTCGTTCTCCAGCACGGTGCAGCCCTCAGGGAGCATGGCCTGCTGGAGATTATTTTCGGTCATGGGCCGCTCCATCTGAAGAAAACGGTCCCGGATGCGCTGGGCAGAGGGCTCGTGGAAGAAAAGGCTCTTGCCGAAGGCCTCCGCCAGGGCCACCTTGGTCAGGTCGTCGCAGGTGGGGCCCAGACCACCGGTGGTGATGATGATATCGGCACGGGTCCGGGCAATGTCCACCGCCTGGCGGACCCGCTCAGGGTTATCCCCCACCACCGTGTGGTAGAAGACGTTGATACCCAGCTCGGACAGGCCCTCGGAGATCATCTGGGCGTCGGTGTTGGCGATGTTTCCCAGCAGCAGCTCGGTGCCGATGGCAATGAGTTCAGCGGTATGGCTCATAGGGTCTCCTTTCTCTGACGCCTCGCAGAGTTCACGGCCTTAGGCCGTGAAGAAAATCAAATCATATTTTCCGGCGGCGTGTACGTCGGAAAATATACTGCTCACGCAGGGAACGTGCGGGCCTTGGCCCGTGCGCTGAGCTGCGTGCAAAAAACACATTTTAGAGCCCAGCAATGCGGGTCTAAAATGTCATGGTTTTATTCCCACTCCACGGTGACCCGCTCGATGCCGTCCATGGCTCGCTGGATCAGGCCTTCCATGTCCAGCTTGGCCTCGGCCTCCAGGATCTCCTCCATGGAGGGGCGGGTCTTGGGGTGGCGGGGGGTAAAGACGGTGCAGCAGTCCTCATAGGGCAGGATGGAGGTCTCGAAGGTGTTGATCTTCCGGGCGATGCGGATGATCTCCTCCTTATCCATGCCAATGACAGGACGGAAAACAGGCAGGCTGCAGGCGGCGTTGGTCACCGCCATGGCCTCCATGGTCTGGCTGGCCACCTGGCCCAGGGATTCACCGGTGACCAGAGCATGGGCGCCCACACGGAGGGCCACCTGCTCGGAGATACGCATCATGAACCGGCGCATGAGCAGGGTGAACAGGGACTCGGGGCAGGAGCGGCGGAGCTCCTCCTGGATCTCGGTGAAGGGGACCACATGGACAGTCATACGACCGCACCAGGGGGTGATGAGCCGGGCCAGCTCCAGGACCTTGTCCTTGGCCTCGGGGGAGGTGTAGGGATAGCTGAAGAAGTGGACCATTTCCAGGGAGAGGCCCCGCTTGGCCATCATCCAGGATGCCACGGGGGAGTCGATGCCGCCGGACAGCAGGGAGACCGCTCTGCCGCCCACGCCCACAGGCAGGCCGCCTGCGCCGGGGGTGGTGTTGGCGTGGACGTAGGCCGCAAAGTCGCGGACCTCCACGTGGACCACCACGTCGGGGGTGTGCATGTCGGCACGGAGGTGCTCGAAGGCCTCGTCCAGCTCGCCGCCCACGAACTGGGACAGCTGGATGGAGGACATGGGGAAGGACTTGTCGGAGCGCTTGGACTCCACCTTGAAGGTCTCGGCCTCCATGAGGTCGTCATACAGGTAGGTCTTGGCGGTCTCCAGGATGGCCTCAGGGGTCTTGTCGCAGGCCTTGGCCCGGGACAGGCCCACCACGCCGAAGAGGTTCTTCAGGGTCTCAAAGGCCCCGTCCATGTCGCAGTCCAGGCTCTGGGGCTCCACGTAAGTAATGGACTGACGGGAATAGATGCGGAACTTGCCGTATCGCTGGAGACGGCGGCGGGCGTTGGACATGAGGCGGTCCTCGAAGTGATGGCGGTTCAGGCCCTTCAGGACCATTTCGCCCATCTTCATCAGGATGATCTCGTCACCCACAGGAGGGGTGTAGTTTTTCATATGTGCCATAAGGAGGAATTCCTTTCCTTGTTAAAATAAATTACCCTTTAGTATACCCCAGAACGGCAGATTCTTCAAGGGAAAAGATAGACTCATGGGGCGTTGTCCGTCACAGGACAGGAAAAATCCCAGGAACCCCCTTGACAAATGCTGTCTAAACCGTTAGACTAGACTTGTCTAAAACCTTCGACAAAGGAGGATCCTATATGAAACCCAATCTCTCCCTCACCCTGGCCGACCACCGGCTCCTGGAGCTGGTGTGGCAGGCCGAGCCCGTTCCCTCCGCCCAGCTGTGCAAGCTGGCCGAGGCCAGCCTGGGCTGGAAGCGGACCACCACCTACACGGTCATCAAGCGGCTGTGCGACAAGGGCTGCCTGAAAAACGAGGCCGCCGTGGTCACCTCCCTGGTGGAGCGGTCCACCGTCCAGCAGGCCGACGGCCAGGAGGTCCTCCAGCGGTCCTTCGGCGGGTCCCTGCCCAGCTTTATGGCCGCCTTTCTGAAGGCCGGCACGGTCAGCGACCAGGACGCCGCCGAGATCGAAAAAATGCTGGAGGAGTACCGGAACCAGCGGTAAGCCCTTGAGCCCCTGAGAAAGGAGGCTTTTATGGAACAATTCTGCACCACCCTGCTCACCATGAGCCTCACGGCCACCGTGGCCGCCCTGGCGGTCATGGCCCTGCGGCTCCCCCTGAAAAAGGGCCCCCGGTATCTCACCTGCCTGCTGTGGCTGGCGGTCTTCTTCCGGATGGTCTGCCCGGTGACCTTCGAGGCTCCCGTGAGCCTCATACCTCAAGCAATCACCGAGGGCACCCTGGTCCAGCAGGTCATCCTGCCGGACCCCACCCCACCGACCCAAACCGCTGCCCCCATCCAGACTGAACCCACCCCTCCGGCGGAGTCCGCTCCGGCCCCGACCCTCCCGGCAGACTCCATCCAACCGGAACCTGCCGTCTCCTGGTCCCTGGTCCTGTTTATCCTGTGGTCCCTGGGCTGCGGCGGGATGATCCTGTGGGCGGCAGTCTCCTATCGGCGGCTCACCCGGCGCACCGCCGAGGCCATTCATCAGGATCTGAACATCTACCTCAGCGACGCCGTGGAGACCCCCTTCGTCTGCGGACTGAAGCATCCCCGGATCTACCTGCCCGTGACCCTGGATCAGGCCGACATCCCTCATGTCCTTCGCCATGAGCGGGCCCACATTGACCGGCTGGACCACATCGCCAAGCCCCTGGCCTGGCTGACCCTGTGCCTGCACTGGTTCAACCCTGTCCTGTGGCTGGCCTATCGGCTCCTGTGCCGGGATATGGAAGCCGCCTGTGACCAGGCGGCCACCAAGGATGCCTCCCGGGCAGATACCGCCAGCTATGCCGCCGCCCTCCTCCATGTGAGCTGGCGGCCCTCTCCCCCCGCCGCCGTTCCCCTGGCCTTCGGGGAGGAGAATCCCAAGCACCGCATCGAAGCCCTCCTCCGCTACAAGCGGCCCGCCTTCTGGGTGGTCCTGTTGACCGGACTGGCCTGCGTGGGCCTCCTTCTGCTCCTGGCCGCTGACCCGGAGAGCGACACGGTCTATCTGGAGTGGAACCCCATCTCCCAGAGTGAAATTCTGCAGGATGGTGAATCCATCCCCCTCCCCCAGGAACAGACCGAGGAACTGGTCCGTCTGCTGAAGTGGACTGACCGGGGCAGCTATACCCCCTGTGAGCCGCCCGTTCTGCCCGACGGCACGGTCACCCTCTTCCATCCGGACGCCTCTATCTCCTACCATGTGATCTTAGAGGGGCCGGAATCCCCCCGTCTGGTGAAGGACCAGGGCGGGACCTTCCGCTCTGCCCCCCTTTCCATGGAGGTAAACAACGACGCCTCCTGCGTCCGGGAATGGTCCGCCTGGTGGGACCAGACCTACGCCCTGGTGGGTTATCAGGAGGCCGATACCCTGTTCGCCCTGCAAAACGGAGACCTCCAGACCATTCTGGAGGCCCTCCCCATCCAGGACTACGCCGGTCCCTACACCTTCCAGCTGTATGAGGACTGGAAGGGATACGCTCTGGTCCTGGACCTGGAGACCCAGCCCGCCAACGACACCCAGCGGCAGCTGATCGACTGGCACCTCACCTACTGGGGGGAAGTTTTCCTGGCGTTGAGCAACGGCCACGTCAGAGAGGTCTCCTGGTTCTACCCCGACGGCTGGGGCAGCCTGACCACCGGCCTGCCCGAACTCTACGACCAGGAGGGATTCCGGACCTTGTACGCCCAGCGGCAGCTATGGTGGACAGACGCCATCTGCCTGAACAGCACCTACTACTCCACCTGGTCCCAGGTCCATTACCGACCCGCCTTCCAGGTAGCAGAGGTCCTCTACCAGGCTTCCGACCTGGGCGGGTATCACGATCTGGACGACCTGGCTCCGGCCAGAAGCTCCGTGGTCTTCCACCCGGACTTCCTGGCCCACGCCTACGGCACCAACGGCTCCTCCGCCCACTATCCCCTGGTCTACCAGCCCTCGGAGGACTTCACGGTTCCCTCTCCCGAAGATCCCGCCGCCGATCTGCTGGCAGGGCGGGGCATCCAGGCGGCCTACCGCACCGCCGCCCCCAATCTGGATGCCAAGGACCCCATGGCCCATCTGACCCCCTCGGGGTACGGCATTTATGTAGCCCAGGACGGGGTCTACCTGGCCAACTGGGAGACCTGGGAAGGCCAGAAAGACCGCCTCATGTATCTCCTGCGGCTCACCGAGCGCCCTTACTCCCACGACCTCTACCACGTGGTGGAGCACGTGAAGGAGATCAAGGAGACCTATTTTTGATCCCCCCGCACTCCCCTGAAAGGAGGCCTCCCCATGACTGAATTTTGCCAGACCTTATTCACCATGACCGCTGCTGCCACCGTGGCGGCTCTGGTGGTGATGGTCCTGCGGCTTTTTCTGAAAAAAGTTCCCCGGAAGCTGGTCTGCCTGCTGTGGCTGGTGGTCTTCTTCCGGATGGTCTGCCCGGTGACCTTCGAGGCCCCCGTGAGCCTGGTGCCCGACCGGATCACCAGCGGGGATGTGACCCAGCAGGTCCTGCCTGCCCCGGCAGAACCCACCAGGACCGTCACCCCCACCACAGAACCCGAACCCGTCACCCCCACAGGCCCGGTCCAAACCACCCAGCCGGATCCCTACAGCATCCTCTTCGGCGTGTGGGTCGTCGGAGCAGGGGTCATGGCCCTGTGGGCGGTGATCTCCTACGCTCGGCTCCGCCGCAGGGTGGCTGACGCCGTTCTCATCCAGGACAACATTTACGAAACCGACCGGGTGGACACCCCCTTCGTCTGCGGGTTCGCCAACCCCCGCATCTACCTCCCCGTGGGGCTGGACCCTCAGCTGGTCCCCCATGTGGTCCGCCACGAGCAGGCCCACATCAAGCGGCTGGACCACCTGATGAAACCCCTCTTCTGGCTGGGTCTGTGCCTCCACTGGTTCAACCCGGTGCTGTGGCTGGCATACATTTTCTTCTGCCGGGACCTGGAGACCGCCTGCGACCAGCGGGTGGTCCGGGATCTGGACCGGCAGGGCACCGCCGACTACGCCGCCGCCCTCCTGTGTCTGGGCCGGGACCGCTCCCTCCCCCAGGCCGTCCCTCTGGCCTTCGGGGAAGAGAACGCCAAGGGCCGGGTGAAGGGAGTCCTGCACTACAAGAAACCCGCCTTCTGGGTTGTCATTCTGGCTGTCGTCCTGTGTATTGGGGCGGGATTCCTGCTCCTGGGCTCCTCCGAAAACTACCTGGAGGGACGCAAGGTTACCGACAGCTGCACCTGGGCCGAGGGCTCCCCTGTCCACCTCCCCCAGGAGCTTCAGGCGGAGGCCATCCAACTCCTGAAGCCCTATCTTCTTACCAAGGAGGAGATCTCCCGCCCGGAGGCCTCCCCCTATGAACAGAACGGGCTGACCCTCCTGGAATGCGATGGATCTCTTCCCGCCCGGAGTTATCTCCTCTACCGAGAGGATGACCAGGTATGCCTGCAGATCTCCGAGTATACCGGCGGGGATCAGTTCGACGCCCAATACTACGCTCTGTCCCCCGCCTTTTCCGAGGAATACGAGGCCTGGCTGACTCGACTGGACCAGTTCCTCTGGGAAGATCGTCCCGATGCCCTCTATGCCACGGCCGGACCCCTGACCAAGCAGGCTGAGGCAGAGTCCCTGCTGCACCCCCTCTGGCAGATGCTGGGGTCCTACACCATAGAGATGGACACCTCCACAGAACCCTTTCCTCTGTCCGTCCAGCTCCAGCGAATCCCTGGTCTGCACCGAGAGCAGCAGGCCCTGCAGGAATACCTTTGGCTGCTCTCCCTCTCCTTCCAGACCCTGGCCACCAACACTGCCCCCATTCAGTGGAGCCGGGAGAACACCCTGGGGGACTGGGCCATGACTCCCTCCTTCGAAGGTGCCGCCCAGTCCAAAGAGGAATTCCGCGGCCTGTATCGCCAGATGGAGGCTGCAGCCAGCCGCCTGCGGCTGGATCAAACCTGGTACTACACCACCCAGGTCCTTTACCTGGCCCCGGACCTGCCGGGAGCCGCGGAAAACGGTGACCTCTCCTCTCTGTACCAACACAGCGGCTGGCACCTTGGCCACGCCGGATTCAGCGCAGACCTGGTCTTTACTCCGGAAGGCTCCCCTCGGGTCCTTGCCGAAGACCGCATCGCCCATGACCCCCTCTATGACTGCGCTCCCCTGTCCCCCGGCGAATTCCCGGAGGAGGTGGCGCTGGACCTGGACCGCTACCAGATAAAATACCGCACCATCGTCAACGACAGCCAGGGACGAGACACGGGCTACCGGGTCTACGAGCTGGACGACGACCTTTTCCTTGCTCACTACCGGGCGGACGGTTCCCTGGAGTATGTCTTCCAGGGTGTTCCCGAAGTCTACTGGTGATTTCCCGAAAGGAGGAACCCCCATGACTGAATTTTGCCAGACCTTATTCACCATGACCGCTGCTGCCACCGTAGCCGCCCTGGCCGTGATGCTTCTGCGGCTCCTCTTGCGGAAAGCCCCCCGGGCCATCCTCTGCGCCCTGTGGCTGGTGGTCCTGTTCCGGATGGTCTGCCCCGTGACCTTTGAGGCCCCGGTGAGCCTGGTGCCCGACCAGATCACCAGCGGTCAGATTGCCCATCAGGCCATGCCCTATCCCGTCATGGCCGTCCCCGTGGACAGTCCCGACGAGACCCCACCCCAGCAGGCCCAGGAGCCTCCCGTGGAGCTGATGGCCCCCACCACCGACCAGTACGACCCCCTCTTTGTCCTCTGGGCAGCGGGCGCTGGGGTCATGGCCCTGTGGGCGGTGATCTCCTACGCTCGGCTCCGCCGCAGGGTGGCTGACGCCGTTCTCATCCAAGACAACATTTACGAGACCGACCGGGTGGACACCCCCTTCGTCTGCGGGTTTATCAAACCCCGTATTTATCTCCCGGCAGGGCTGGACCCCGCCCTTGTCCCCCATGTGGTCCGCCACGAACAGGCCCACATCCGGCGGCTGGACCACCTAATGAAGCCCCTCTTCTGGCTGGCTCTGTGCCTCCACTGGTTCAACCCGGTGCTGTGGCTGGCATACATTTTCTTCTGCCGGGACCTGGAGACCGCCTGCGACCAGCGGGTCATCCGGGACCTAGACCGGCAGGACACCGCCGACTACGCCGCCGCCCTCCTGTGTCTGGGCCGGGAGAAGTCCCTGCCCCAAGCGGTGCCTCTGGCCTTCGGGGAAGAAAACGCCAAAGGCCGGGTGAAGGGGGTCCTGCACTACAAGAAGCCCGCCTTCTGGGTTGTCATTCTGGCTGTCGTCCTGTGCGCAGGGGCAGGGTTCCTGCTGCTGGCTGACTCCCAACAGGGAGAGAGTCTGGAAGGGGTGCCCATCACCCAGGCCAGCTACTTCCACTCTCGATATCTCTATCCCGAGGAGGACGGCTCCGCTCACACCACCCCTGTCACCGGGGAACTTCCCGAAGACCTGGTCTCCCGGCTGGTGGATCTTCTGGAAAAATACGGCCACCAGGAATACACCCTTCCCATCCTCCTCAACGTCCACGAAAACCAGATGGAGGATCCGCCGGGGACCCGTTCCATCGCCGGGAAGCTATACGGCCTTACGCTGTCTTCCCCCGAACATAACACGCAGTTCTCGTTCGGTCTCCGGGACAACGGAGACGGATATCTGGAACGCATCACTTTTGCTGATGCAGACCAAACCACAAAACTTCAGCTGCAGGCCGCCTACATCCCCGGTTTGGCCCTCCAGGAAGATTTCCAGACATGGGAGGCCGACCTGCGGGCCCATCTGGACGAGCAGGAACTCAGCTGGGAGTACTCCCCCTCCCAGAATGGCCCCCTCACCTTTGAGGGTGTGGAGATCATGGTCGGTGACCTGCGGGAGATCCTCTATTCCCGGAACGTCCTTGTCGGCTCGACCCACAACATCAGCGCCTTCCACACCTGCCCGGACAGTCTCCTTCGGGATCTGCTGATCATCCTGGAGACCCACCCCCACGACCCTGAGCAGGATTTCACAGGGGTGGATGCCACAGGGGTTCGCTCCTACGACCTGATCGCAGGAAAGCTGGAGGATATCTGCTTCTACAATCTGGACGGGTCCCACATGTATTCTCTGCTCCTCTCCTCCGACGGCCGCTACCTTCTCTCCCACTTTGATGAAGACGCAGGCACCTGGAGCATGGTCTTCTATCCTGATCTGGCCGCCGACCCGGACTTCCAGTCCTGGATGACCCGATTGGAGGTCTACCTGTCCTCCGTCATCCCCGCACATCTTTACGAACGGCGGGTAGATACTGTAGAAAAGGCCCGGCACATTCTTAACGAGCTGTACATTGGCGATGTGGTCGGCCCTTACACCCTGAAAACTTCTCCCAACACCATCACCATCCAGGCTGAGACGGTCTACACGCCGGAGGAGATCGAAGCCCAGAAAAACGAGTATCTCCTCTGGGCCTCCGCCCGAATCATTGATCTGGTGGAGGACGCCTACCACATCGTTTGGGAATATCCCGGCCCCGAGGGCTGCACCTGGGAGTATAACAGCACTCAAAAGGCGCAGTCCCTGGAGGAGTACCTGATCGGGTACAACAGCCCGAAGGATATGTCTCCGTGAGTTTCTCATCGCCTCCCTCTGACGAGGGAGGTGCCCCAAAGGGGCGGAGGGAGAGATACCGAAACGGTAAGGACACCAAAACCCTTTCACTCCCGTTATCTCTCCCTCAGTCATGGCTTCGCCATGCCAGCTCCCTCGTCAGAGGGAGCCTGATAAGAAAGGAGGTTCCCCCATGGAACAATTCTTCCACACCCTGCTGACCATGTCGGCCACGGCGGCCATCGCCGCCCTTGTGGTCATGGTCCTCCGGCTCCCCCTGAAAAAGGCCCCCCGGTATCTCACCTGCCTGCTGTGGCTGGTGGTCCTCTTCCGGATGGTCTGCCCGGTGAGCTTCGAGGCCCCCGTGAGCATCATGCCCCAGGCTATCACCACCGAGACCTATGAAACCATCACCCTCCCCCTGCCGGAGGAGCCCCTTCCCGGGGTCCAGGCAGAGACCACCTCCCCCCAACCGGTCACGCCCACAAACCCTGGGGCGACCCCCGCAGAGACCGCCCCCACCCTCACCCAGGCTCTCCTGCCCATCTGGGCGGTGGGCTGCGCCGGGATGGGCCTGTGGATCATTCTCTCCTACGCCCGGCTCCAGCGAAGGGTGGCTGACGCCGTCCGGGTCCGGGACAACATCTACGAAACCGACCGGGTGGACACCCCCTTCGTCTGCGGCTTTTTCCGCCCCCGCATCTACCTGCCGGTGGGACTGGAGGAGCAGGACCGCACCTACGTCCTCCTCCACGAGCAGGCCCACATCCGGCGGCTGGACCATCTGGTCAAACCCCTCTTCTGCCTGGCTCTGTGCGCCCACTGGTTCAACCCCGTTCTATGGCTGGCCTACTGGCTCCTGGGCAAGGACATTGAGACCGCCTGCGACCAGGCCGTCATCCGGTCCTTTGACCGGGCGGACAAGGCAGGCTACGCCGCCGCCCTCCTCCACGTGGGCCGGGAGAAGTCCCTGCCCCAGGCCGTCCCCCTGGCCTTCGGGGAGGAGAACCCCAAAAAGCGGGTGAAAAACCTGCTGGACTACAAGCACCCGGGCATCTGGATCGGCCTCTTCGCCATGGCGGTCTGCCTTCTGGTTTCCCTGATCCTCCTGGCCGATCCCGGCGACCGGGCGGGGCAGTATGAGGGCGTGGCCCTGACCCAGGGCAGCCTCATCAAAGAAAACACCATCACCCCCCTGTCTGACAACCTGCGCAACGACCTGGTAGACATCCTCCACGACTACGGTCACACCCAGTACCAGGACATCGACACTGTAGAGCTGGCGGACAACACCATCCAGCTCACCAACGCCAACAAGGGAACGACATTCTTCTTCCACCCGGACACCCTCACCCTGGTGCGGGTAAACCACGACGGCTACTCCAACATCCGAAAGACGGCCACCATGGACCCGGCCCTGAGGGAGGACCCGGACTTCATCGCCTGGACGGAGGACATGGAACTCTATGCCGAGACCGGCCGGGCGGAAGAGCTGCTTGCTAGGAAAACCCCCTATGTGGGGGATGCCTCCGCCGTGGGGGCCCTCATCCAGGCCCTGGGCATCCCGGAGGTGGTGGGAGCCTACGGCTACATGATGGAGCTCCAGACCACCACGGAGCCTTACGGGATCCTTCTGAACTTTGAGCGTGGCCCCATGCTTCGGGACCAGGACATGGCCTTCCACACTTACATGAGCGATGCCGGGAGATGCTTACTGGCTCTGGTGGGCAATGCGGAAACCTTCTCTTGGAACTATGGAACCCTCTTTGGCAGCAACGGCGGCTCCACCACCACCGAGGATGACCCGGAACCCTCCTTCCAGGACCTCTACGACCAGATGCAGGCGTCCGCCGGAAAGCTCCTGGCCGCCCAGGCCTTGGACACCCTGAAGACCACCGAGGTCCTCCATCTGTCCGAAGCATATACCTTTGACGACTGGTCCTACAGCGGTACCTTCACCGTCCAGCCCACCACCTTTACCGCCACCTGGACCAGCCTGCTCTCCTCCGCCTGGCCGGAGACCGAAACCGTGGATGGGTTCCAGTTCTGTCTCATCCCCCCAGATGAAGTACTGGACTACTATCCCAACGCAGACAGTCTGCCTCTGACGAATCTGCTGACAGAGTACTGCTACGCCATCTACGACGCCGACAGCCAGGACACAGGCTACCGGATTTTGGAGTTGGTGCACAGTGATGCCCGGACCACCGACTACTACGTGGCCCACATGACCTTCTCCGGAGAAATCCAGGACTGGGTGATGGATTACCTGGTGAAAGCCGAGCTGACGGCCCAATAAGATGCAAAAAATCCCTTCCGAAGCTCCGCTTCGGAAGGGATTTTCGTATGTATGCAGGATGAGCCTCCCCTTTAGAGGGGAGGGGGACCACGAAGTGGTGGAGGGGTGTGATCGGAACGATAAAAACATCGTATCGGTACGACATTTCAACTGCCAGGATAGCACCCCTCAGGCTGCTTCGCATCCAGCTCCCCTATCAAGGGGAGCCTTATTTTCTACCGAAACAGCCCCGTGGGGGGCAGGTCGCTTTCCCTGACCCGGCGGGTCTTGGCCTGGTCGGTGAGGCGATACAGGATCATGTTGTCCTCGATGTAGGCCTCCAGCTCCCCCAGCTCCCGCAGGTAGTTGATGTAGGACAGGCTGGCCGCCTCGAAGTAGCCCAGGTCCCGGACGGAATGGGCGTTGATATGATAGGCCCGGCAGATGGCAGAGGCCATCATCTTGGGGGTGGTGTAGCCCTCCACCAGGTCCAGCAGGTCCAGCATCCGCTGGCGCAGGAACCGGGCCTCCATGTCGATGAGGGGCAAGATCTCGTCGTAGATGCCGTAGTGGGCCACGATGTACTTGTCCGCCGGAACAGACCGGAGCTCCCGCATGGAGTCCAGATAGGCCCCCATGTCGTAGGCGTAGGGGAACTTGGAGTGGTGGAGGGTCCGGCCGGTCATCATGGCGTCGGCCAGGTACAGGACGTTGTCCGGGGTCTTGGCACAGATGTGGTCGCTGGTGTGGCCGGGGGTGGGCAGAATTTCAAACTCTGCCCCGCAGAATTCGATGGTGGTCTCTCCCGGCAGGATGATCCGGTCGGCCAGATGGATGGTCCCACCGTGGGCAGAGGAGGACATGAGGTCCCCCACCGAGAGGATGTAGTTGGGCACCCCCATGGCCAGGTAGGAAAACTGATGGGCGGCCTCTCCCAAAGACATGGCGATCTGGGTGCCGTACTTCTCCTTGAAAAAGGCGTTGTTGCCCATGTGGTCGATGTGGGCGTGGCTGCACAAAACCCCCACGGGGGTCAGACCGGCCTCTTCCAGGGCCTTGTCCAGAGCCTCCCGCTGCTCAGCCAGGCCGGTGTCCAGGAGGACGCAGCGGTGGTCGTCCAGCTTATACAAAGGGATCAGCTCCCAGTCCTTCAGGACCCAGGTGTTCCCTTTCACGTGTTCCAGTTCCATGCTTTGTCCTCCTTTCCTTTATTCGGGTTGGATGCGCCGGGCGGCGGTGATCCACATGCTGCCCAGGACGATATCCCCCTGATAGAAAACCGCCAGCTGTCCCGGGGTGGGGGCCCGGGCGGGCTCCAAGAGCTCCAGCATTGCCCCATCCTGGGTGGGATGGAAGATGGCGGGGTGTTCCTGCTTGGAATGGCGCAGGCGGACGGTGATTTCGTCCCCTTCCACCAGATGGGCCAGCAGGTTCAGGTCCTCCCCCCACACCCGGTCTGCCATGAGATCGGAGCCGTCGGACAGAATGACCGTGTTGTCCTGGGGGCGGATCTCCGAAACAAAGAGCCGGTGTCCGGCGGGGATGCTGAGGCCTCTGCGCTGGCCGATGGTGTAGTGATGGATGCCCTTGTGTCGGCCCAAAACCTTCCCAGTCCGGTCCACGAAGTTTCCGGGGGGCGGCGTAGTGCCGTGGGCGTCCAGCCAGGCGGCATAGTCCCCGTCGGGGATGAAGCAGATCTCCATGCTGTCGGGCTTGTCCGCCACGGGGATGCCGTACTGGTGGGCTAACTCCCGGACCTGGGTCTTTTCCAGGCCGCCGATGGGAAAGACCAAACGGCCGATCATCTCCTTAGGGAGACGGGCCAGCATATAGGCCTGATCGTTCCGGTGGGCACCCCGGGTCAGACGGGCTTCCCCGTCGATCTGGGCATAGTGGCCGGTGGCCACGAAGTCCGCCCCGATGGCATCGGCACACCGGAAGAGGGCAGGAAATTTCACGGTGGGGTTGCACCGGGCGCAGGGCAGAGGGGTCCGCCCTTCCAGGTAGTCCCGCTGGAAGGGGCCCATGACCTGCTCCTCCAGTTCCTGGCGGATGTCCCCGGCGGAGAAGGGGATGTTCAGCCGGGCAGCGACCGCCTCGGCATCCTCCCGGCCCCCCAGGCCGATGTCCAGCCAGTGGCCGTGGACCTCCCAGCCCTGGTCCAGCAGGACACAGGCTGCCACGGCGGAGTCCACACCGCCGGACAGCCCCAGAACCACCTTTTTATTCATGGTTCCACCCCTTGGGCTGGACGGCAGGGGCGCCGTTTATATCGATGAGTTCGATGGCTTCCGTGTCCACCAGGTACTCCAGGTAGGGGCGGATGTACCGCTCCAGGTGCTGGGCCCGGTGGGGATGGCCCACGGGCAGGTCCATTTCCGTGACCACAGCGGCGTAAAACTCACTGTAGGTCATGGGCTTGTCCACCAGCTTGGTGATGGCAGCCAGCTGCTGGCGGATGCGGTCAATGTTGGCCTGGGCCAGGTCAGCCACGGAGCCATAGACCAGACCCTTGTGGCAGAAGATGAAGGCGTTGCATTCCAGGGTCTTCATGAGCTCCTTGCTGGCCAGATCGTCCACCATGTCGTAGACGAAGGGGACCATGGAGTCCTTCAGAATTTCCTCGGTCATGAGGGTGTCACCGGCGAAGCAGACGTTGTCGGGGGTGACGATGCAGATGTGGTCCGGGGAGTGGCCGGGGGTGCGGACGATGCCGAATTTGGCCCCGCAGAAGTCGATCTCGGTTTCCCCGAACTCGATGACCCGGTCCACAGGACCGATGAGGGCCTGGAGCCGGGGATAGGTCCGGACAAGGCCCATGGTGAAGTTGAAGAGGTGGTTCTTCAGGCTCTGCTCACAGCGGACGATGTCAGCCTCCAGCTGGGGCAGGCAGGACAGGGCCCCGTACTTCTCCCGGAAGTACTTGGTGCCCTCGTGGTGGTCGTAGTGCATGTGGGTGCAGATGACCCCCACAGGGGCCCACCCGGCAGAGCGGATGGTCTCGTCCAGGTCCGCCTGGAGCTTGCCGCTGCCGGGATCCAGTATGACGCACTTGTCACCGATTACATACAGGCCAATGAGCTGGGGGCCGTCTGCCACCCAGGTGTTGCCTTTTACGTTGGTCAAAGTCATAGAAATCTCTCCTTATGGGGAGTTTTACTGGCTCCGCCGCTCCAGGTAGATCATCAGGGCGGCGATGTCTGCCGGGGAGACTCCGGAGATACGGGAAGCCTGGCCCAGGTTCAGAGGACGGATTTCGTTGAGCTTCTGGCGGGCCTCCAGCCGCAGACCGGACAGGTCGTTGTAGTCGATGTCTGCCGGCAGGAGCTTTCCCTCCAGGCGGCGCATCTCCTCCACCTGCCGCTGCTGGCGGGCGATGTAGCCCTCGTACTTGATGGAGATCTCCACCTGCTCGGTGACCGCCTTAGGAAGGTCCGGCCGGTCGGGGTCCACCGGGGCCAGGTCGTCGTAAGTCAAACGGGGACGGCGGAGAAGATCTGCCAGACGGCAGCTGTTCTTCACAGGCTGCTCCCCCTTGGCTGCCAGCAGGTCGTTCAGGGCCTGGGAGGCCGCCACGCCGCTGTGCTCCAGGCGGTGCCGCTCCCGCTTTACGTTCTGATATTTTTCCAGGACCCGCTGGTACCGCTCGTCGCTTACCAGACCGATGGCGTGGCCCACATGGCACAGGCGCTCGTCGGCGTTGTCCTGGCGGTGGAGGAGTCGATACTCCGTCCGGGAGGTCATCATGCGGTAGGGTTCGTTGGTGCCCTTGGTCACCAGGTCGTCGATGAGGACGCCGATGTAGCCCTGGCTCCGGTCCAGGATCAGGGGCTCCCGGCCCAAAATCTTCAGGGCGGCGTTCACACCGGCCACAAAGCCCTGGACGGCGGCCTCCTCATAGCCGGAGGAGCCGTTAAACTGACCGGCGCCGTAGAGACCGGAGACCCTCTTGTGCTCTAGGGTGGGCAAGAGTTCCGTGGGATCCACGCAGTCGTACTCGATGGCGTAGGCCGGGCGGGTCATTTCGGCGTGTTCCAGGCCGGGCAGGGTGTGCATCATCTGGATCTGCACGTCCTCCGGCAGGGAGGATGAGAAGCCCTGGATGTAAATTTCCTCGGTGTCCAGGCCCATGGGCTCCAGGAAGAGCTGGTGGCGGTCCTTGTCGGAGAACCGCACCACCTTGTCCTCAATGGAGGGGCAGTACCGGGGGCCCACCCCCTCGATGGTACCGGTAAAGAGGGGGGAACGGTCCAGATTGGCCCGGATGATGTCGTGGGTCTTCTGGTTGGTGTAGGTGATCCAGCAGCAGACCTGATTCTCTCCCGGGGTCTCGGTCTCAAAGGAGAAGGGGATGACCTGGTCATCCCCCATCTGGACCTCCAGCCGGGAAAAGACGATGGACCGGGCGTTGACTCTGGGCGGGGTTCCCGTCTTGAACCGGCGAAGGGTCAGCCCCGCCTTCAGCAGGCTCCGGGTCAGGGAATCCGCCCCGAACATCCCGTCGGGGCCGCTGCGGCGGACCACCTCGCCCACGATGGTGGTGCTGCCCAGGTAGGTGCCCGAGCAGATGACGGCGGCCTTCACCCGGTAGATGGCCCCGGTCTCGGTCTGAACGCCGGTGACAGCGCCGTTTTCCGTGAGGAGGTCGGTGACCTCCCCCTGCTTCACCCACAGGTTGGGTTCCTTCTCCAGGGTGTGCTTCATGATGCTCTGGTACAGGCGGCGGTCGGCCTGGGCCCGGAGGGAGTGGACGGCAGGTCCCTTGCCCCGGTTCAGGACCCGGTACTGGATGCAGGCCTGGTCGGCCGCCCGGGCCATCTCGCCCCCCAGGGCGTCCAGCTCCCGGACCAGATGGCCCTTACCGGTGCCGCCAATGGCGGGGTTGCAGGGCATGTTGCCCACGGCGTCCAGATTGATGGTGAAGCACAGGGTCCGCAGGCCCAGCCGGGCGCAGGCCAGGGCGGCCTCGATGCCGGCATGACCGGCACCCACCACGGCCACGTCGTAGGACCCGGCCTCGTAGGTTCGGATGGGTATGGTTTTGATCTCGTCCATGGTATCTGTCTCCATGTTTCGTAGACTATTTCTTAAAAAATCAGCATCTCCACGATGAACACCACCGCACAGGCGGAGAGGGCCACCATAAACAGATTTCCGCTGATCCAGGCCACCAGAATGCCCACCACCAGGGCGGCAATGCCCGACCAGATGCTGTCGGTGGCGTAGATGATGGCCGGGAAGGTCATGACCGCCAGGGTCACATAGGGGACATAGTACAGGAAGGAGCGGATGAAGGGGTTCTTGATCTCCTTCCGGATGAGGGTCAGGGGCAGGACCCGGACCAGATAGGTGGTGAGGGCCACCACAGCGATGGCCAGGTAGATGTAGGTGTTATGCTCCATGTTCGGCCTCCTCCTTGGCTTCTTCCTTCACGGGGAACAGGATGGCAGCGGCGCTGGCGATGACCACAGTGAGGAGGATGGTCCGGGTACCGGAGGCGATGGCTGCAAACAGGGGGATGACCTCCATGGCAAAGCTGGCCGCCATGGACACGATGACCACCCCCAGGATGATCTTGCTCTTCTTGGAAGCAGGAATGATGACCGCCAGGAACATGCCGTACAGGCCCACGCTCAGGGCGCTCACGGCACTGCCGGGGAGGATATTGCCCACAGAGGTGCCCAGGAAGGTGCCCAGGGCCCAGCCGGGCATGGCAATGGCCATCATGCCGAAGTAGTAGTAGGGGTTGAGCTTATCCGGCTCGGCGATGGCCATGCCGAAGATCTCGTCATTGACGTTGAAGCCGATGGTCATCCGCTGCCACAGCTTGGCAGTGGAGGGCAGCTTCTGGCTCAGGGCGCAGGACATGAGGATGTAGCGGGCATTGGTGACGGCCTCCATGATGGCCAGCTCCAGAAAGCCGCTGTTGGCCGCCATCATGGTAAAGGCGGCGTACTGACCGGCCGAGGCGTTCACCAGCAGACTGGTGAGGGTGGCCTGAAAGGCGGACAGCCCGGCATTTTTTGCGGTGATGCCCATGGTAAAGGACACCGCCAGGTAGCCCAACGAAATGGGGATACCCGTGCGGAGACCTCGGGCAAATTGCTTGCGGTTCATGGTTAGGACTTCTTTCTTTTCTCTAGTGTCAATCGCTGCCCCTTATTCCAGAATGATCAGGGGCACATCCGGCCGGTTCAGCAGCCGGAAAGCGGGGGACTGGTTCCCCAGGCCCCGGGAGACCGCCATCTGGCCAAAATCCAGGTCGTAGAGACCGGCGGTGTAGTCGGGCAGAAACTCCCGGCTGGGGCCGATGAGGCCGTCGGTGCCCGGCAGGCGGATGAGACCCCCGTGGGCGTGGCCTGCCAGGGTCAGGTCCACCCGGGCGGCGGCGTAGTCTTCGTATTTGTTGTTCCGGTGGCTCAGAAGGATCTGGTAGATCTCCCCCTGCTCACTGCGCACCTGGTCGGCCAGCTGCCCCGGGGTCTTCTGGTTGGCGTAGCCGTTGGGGTCCTCAGAGCCCAGCAGGGCCAGCCGGTCCCCGTTCTGCTCCAGGACCAGGTACTCGTTGGAAAGGACGTTGACCCCGCACTGTTCCAGCAGGGGCTCCAGCTCCGGCACCACCCCGGCGGCCCACTCGTGGTTGCCGGTGACGTAATAGGTGGGGGCAATGGCGGCCAGGCCCTCTGCCACGGCAGGGATCATGGCCAGCTGGCTCTCCTCGTGGATGATATCCCCCACCATGGCGATGAGGTCGGGTTCCAGGCCGGACACAAAGTCCAGCAGGCGCTCATTTCCCTCCCCGAATTCCTTGCCGTGAAGGTCGGCAATCACGGCGATACGGTAACCGGCAAAGCCGTCGGGGGCGGACTCCACGGAGATGGTCTCGGTGGACAATCCCTCCTGCTGCCAGTAAAACCAGCCCGTCAGCAGGGCCAGCACCACCAGGAAGGTACAGAACCGGCGAAATCTTCTCCGGCGGCGGCGCTTCTTCCGGCGTTTCTCCACGGCAGGGTCGTGGTACCGGGCCTTCCAGTCTTCTTCCTTAATCATGGCTGATATAGAAGGGCTTCATGAGGCTCTTCTGCTCGGTGGAGTCCTTCTGTCGGCTGGCAGGGGCCTCTACCCGGGCAGGGATCCGGTCCTTTCGGCCGGGCCGCTTCTTCTCCTTCTTGCCGGCGGGAACGGGGGCACCCTTCTTGGGGGGCTCCCGGCGGTCGGGTTCCTGGGGCAGGGCGGGCTTCACAGAGGCAGGAGCCTTGGCCTTCTGTTCCTCCTTTTTCCCCTTCTTCTTGCCCTTCTTCTCCTTCTTTTCGGGGGCAGGGGCAGGCTTGGGGGGTGTGTAGTAACGATAGACCGGCTTGGAGGCCAGGAGCCGGGCGGTGGCGTCCATGATGACCTCCCCCTCCAGGGGGTTCCGGTGGGGGGTGTAGGGCACAGCCAGATCGGGGTCCGGCTGTCTGTCCAGGAAGTCCTGGAGGCTGCCCAGGTTCTGCTTGCCGTGGGGGAAGGTCCGCCGCTCCTTTTCCTTCTTCACAGGAGGGGCCTCCACTGCCACAGGGGCGGATTCCGCCTTGGCCTTGGCCTTCTTCTTTTTCTTACTCTTCTTCTCCGGGGCAGGAGGCTCTGCCAGAGGGGCGGCCTCCTCTGCGGCCTTCTGGGCGGCAGCCTTTTCGGCAGCCGCTTTCTTTCTGGCGGCGTTTTTCTCCCGGGCGGCCTGCCGGGCCTCGGCGTCCTCTGCGTTGATGGGGCGGCCCTTGGCGTCCTTCTTGGGGGCCTCAAAGACCTCCATAGGGAAGTCGTGCTCCCGGCGGGGAACGGGCTTCTTCAGGAGCTTTTCAATGTCCTTGAGCATGGGCAGCTCGCCATAGTCGCAGAAGGAGATGGCGGTGCCCCCGTGACCGGCACGGCCGGTGCGGCCGATCCGGTGGATGTAGGTCTCGGGGACCTCGGAGAGGTTGTAGTTGAACACGTGGGAGAGTTCCTCGATGTCCAGGCCACGGGCGGCGATGTCGGTGGCCACCAGGACCTGGAGCTCCCCGGCCTTGAACTTCCGCAGGCTCTCCTGGCGGGCGGTCTGGGACTTGTTGCCGTGGATGGAGGCGGCGGTGACCCCGCCCTTGACCAGGTCACGGGCCACCTTGTCGGCCCCGTGCTTGGTGCGTGTAAAGACCAGAGCGTTCTTCACCTGCTCCTCCTCCAGCAGCTGGATGAGCAGGGCGGTCTTGTTGCCGCGATCTACCAGGCAGACCTCCTGCCGGATGACCTCCACGGGGGAGGACACGGGCGCGGCGGCCACCTTCACCGGGTCGTGGAGAAGGGAGTCCACCAGGTCCATGATCTCCGGGGGCATGGTGGCCGAGAAGAACATGGTCTGCTTTTGCTCGGGCAGGAGCTTGATGACCTTCCGCACGTCATGGATGAAGCCCATATCCAGCATCCGATCGGCCTCGTCCAGGACGAAGATCTCGATGGCGGACAGGTCCAGGAATCCCTGACCGGCCAGGTCCAGCAGGCGGCCGGGGGTGGCGGTGAGGATGTCAACTCCCCGCTTAATCTGCTCCACCTGGGGAGCCTGCCCCACGCCGCCGAAGATGACGGCCTCGGTGAGGGGGAGGTTCTTGCCATAGGCTTTTAAATTTTCATCGATCTGAATGGCCAGCTCCCGGGTTGGGGTGAGGATCAGGGCCCGAATGCCCTTCTTCTTCCCGCCCTTGGCCAGCCTCTGGAGAATGGGCACGCCGAAGGCACAGGTCTTGCCGGTGCCGGTCTGGGCACTGCCCAGCACATCCCGGCCGATGATGCCTGCCGGGATGGCCTTTTCCTGGATCACAGTGGGCGTCTCATAGCCGCAGTCGGCCAGTGCCGACAGGATGGGCGCCCGGATCCCAAGAGACTGAAAGCTCTTCATGGGTATGTTGGTTCCTTTCTTGCTTCTTCCGTGCTGTCGAAAATCGGATAAGCAACAGCACCAAAGGCTCCCTTGTGCAAAGGGAGCTGGCAGCGCTATGCGCTGACTGAGGGATTGTACCGTATCGGCAGGCTACAACCCCTCCGTCTTCGGCTGCGCCGAAGCCACCTCCCCTTACACAGGGGAGGCAGAGGCTCTCTGAAGAAGCCCTAGATTAAAATGGATTTCCTTCCTCTTCCAGGAAGTAGGTCGCCTCCATGTCGGCCACAGACAGGGCGAAGGCGAGGGGGTACTTGGCAAAGGCCTTGCCCACCGTCCGGCTGTCCTCGGTGCCGGAGAAGCCCATGTGCCAGCGGATGGCCATGGCTTCCTCCCGGGTGAGGCGGACGTACCCATTGACGATGTAAACCGACTTCTCCCCGTGGCCATAGGGCAGCGGATCGTCAAAGGTGTAGGTGGGGACCTGGGTCCATCGGCCGTCCTCCCCCTTTACGTTACGGGTGGAGGGCTTGTAGCAGCCGATCTTGCACACATCGTGGAGCAGGGAGACCAGGGCAATGGACTCCGGGCTGTATTCCAGGCCGTACAGGTCGGTGACCCGCTCCCGGGACAGGTAGTCGGCCAGGCAGTGATAGACATTCAGGCTGTGCTCACACAGGCCCCCGGCATAGGCGCCGTGGTACTTGGCAGAGGCCGGAGCCGTGAAAAAGTCGCTCTTGTTCATGAGGTAGTCCAGCAGGGCCTCAGAACCCTCCCGGTGGATGTTTTCCCGAAAGATCTCAATGAATTCTTCTCGTGCGGACATGGCGTGTTCCTCCTCTGTCTGTCTATGGGCACAGTACTCCACAATAATAGTATATTGTACCATACCGGATGGAAATTTTCACGGGTTTTTCCTGGGACAGAAAAGAAAACTTGCCCGTCGGGAATCCCCTCCCTTCGGGCAAGTGTCACAAACCATTATTTCTTCTCGGGGAACATCCCTTCCTCCCGGAGCTTAGCGGAAATGTAGGCGTAGCTCTCGTCGTTGTGGGGCAGCAGGCAGTAGGAGCAGTCCTTCCGGCCGTTGCGCATCACAAAGGCACCGCCGCACTTGGGGGAGCGGTACAGGGGGCAGTAGCAGAAGAGGCAGTTGAAGTCCTCCTCCTTCACGTCGTTGTGGCAGGGGAAATACTCGCATTCCCGGTTCTGGAACCAGGTGTAATGTCTTCCTTTCAGGTCCATGAGGGGTCCTCCTTTTCTATGTTATGCAATGTCGTAGGTTTCTTTCCAGGTTTTCAGGGCCTCCCGGCCCTCCTGAGTGACCGGCATGAGCCACCGCCAGGAGCGGAAATAGCGGATGCAGAGCCAGGTTTTGATGTAGTCCTCGGAAATGAGCATCAAAGCGTAGACCACCGGGAAGGGCAGGTGGAACACGTAGGCCGCCAGGAAGGTCACCGGGACGGACAGGAACCACAGGCAGCCCATGTCGTATTTGACACCGGTGACCGTGTCGCCCCCGGCCCGGTAAATGCCCACGATGGCGATGTATGGGATATTCCGGATGGTCATGTGGGCGGAGTAAATGATGAGGATGTAAATGGCGCTGGTGTAGGTGATCTCCGACAGGGCCCCGCCGGTGTTGAACAGGTGGATGAGGGGTTCCCGGACAGCGATGAGGATCAGGCCCAGGATGCCGGAGGCGGCAGGCTCCGCCACCATGAACCGGCGGGACTGTTCCACCCCCTGGTGGATGTTGCCGGCACCCACGGAGTTGCCCACCATGATGGCGCAGGCCGAACACAGGCCGATGAGCAGGGAGAAGGCGATGTTCTCAAAGGTGCGGACGATGGTCACCGCCGCATAGTACTCATAACCCAGGTTGGAGTAGATGAGGTTCAGGGCCACGGTACCCATGCCCCAGGCCACCTCGTTGATGACCACCGGGTTGGCCTTTTGGAAGTACTCGGTGAGCATCCCCTTGTTGAAGTCGAAGAACTCTTTGATGGGGCCGATGAGGATATTTTTCTGCCAGACCGACACCGCCACCACAAAGGCCAGGCCCACCCAGGCGGAGATGGAGGTGGCCCAGGCGGCACCGGCGATCCCCATGGGCTCAAATCCCCACTTGCCAAAAATCATGGCGTAGTCCAGGGCGATGTTCAGAACGGTGGTCAGGCAGGCGGTGACCATGGGAAGCTTCACCCGGCCGGTGGACCGGAGGAGGGCACCGATCATGCTCACTGCCATCTGGGCCACATAGGACCAGCCGGCGATCCGCAGGTAGGCGGCCCCCTCCGCCACCACCTCGGGGGTGCGGTTGAAAAGGGACATGGCCCACGCCGGGGCCCCCACGCAGATGGCAGTAAAAATCAAGGAGAGGACCATCACCAGGGACATGGCAATGCCGAAGACCCGGTGGATGCCCTTGACGTCCTTCACCCCCCAGTACTGGGCGTAGAACAGGGTGGCCCCGGAACAGAAGCCAAACTGGCAGATGTTCAGCAGCCAGGCCCACTGGGTTGCCATACCGATGACCGACAGGGGGACGTCACCCAGCTGGCCCACCATGAGGGTGTCCACCAGGGCGAAGGAGCTGATGAGCAGGTTTTGGATGGCCACAGGCAGGGCCAGCCGCATGGCCATGGACCAGAAGACCGGGTCCCGCCAGCGGGGTTTGGGAAGCGCCACGGGGGACCCTCCTCTCTCGTTGGATTTCTTAACATTTTATTTTACCACGTTGGACAGTCCGGAGCAAGACGGAAGGCTGATTTCTCCTCCCCCTATCATCCCACAAAAAAAGTTGCAAATTAGGGGTTGACAAATCAGGAAGAGCATGGTAAACTCTCAATCAGTTAGCCAAGGCTAACGTGAATAAAGCTCTTATTTTTGAACAGAATAGAACCATCCGGCGTCCTGCGGGACGCTTCCCTTTGACCCAAAAGTTAGCAAAGGCTAACAAAAGAAAGGAGAGTTCCCATGAGTGTCGTCATCCTGGGCGGAAACGAATGTATGGTCCGCCAGTATAAAGATCTGTGCAAGGAATACCAGTGCTCCGCCAAGGTCATTTCCAAGATGACCGGCACCCTGAAGA
>JAFSFC010000076.1 GCA_017435425.1 Ruminiclostridium sp.
CAGCAAGGTCAGCATCCAGCTCCAGCTCACCGATCCCGACCTGAAGGGCCGCGACCGCGTGGTCAAGCGCAGTGAGAAGGACAGCCTGTATTCCGCCATCGACATCGCAACCGTCTGGCTGAACAGAGCCCTCTCCGCACGCTGAGGGTGGCCCGCATGAAGAGAACGACCTTACTCAGCCGCATCCTGGCCTGCACCCTGCTGGCCTCCACCCTGCTGTCCGTTTCCGCAATGGCAGCACCCAACGACAACACCACCACCGCCATCCGGGTGAACAGCGCTTCCGGCGCCGTCTCCGCCACCCAGACCGTCACCTCTGCCGACACCGCTGTGACCGTCACCCCCGAGGATGCCACCGGCTCCGTGGAAGTGACCTACCAGGACGAGACCGGCAGCCAGACCTCTGCCACCGTGGACACCCAGTGCCCCAACAACACCATCTACGGCTACGTCTCCGCTGAGGGTTCCGGCCTCCGTGTCCGTCAGGGCCCCGGCACCAGCTACCCCATCCTGGCCACCGTCTCCGACGGCACCCAGTATGCCATCACCGGCAAGACCAACGGCTGGTATCAGATCTGCTACAACGGCCGCACCGGCTATGTCTCTGCTGATTATATCCTGGAACGGGATCAGAACGGCATCCTGACCGATCCCACCCCTGACAAGGATCACGAGATCGGCGTGGAGATCGGCACCATTGAGCCCCCCGAGTCCTTTGACGGCGACTTGGCCCAGCGCATCGTGAGCTATGCCCTCCAGTTCAAGGGCTACCCCTATGTGTATGCCGAGGAAGGCCCCAACGCCTTTGACTGCTCCGGCCTGACCTGGTATGTGTACAAGCAGTTCGGTTACAGCCTGAACCGCTCCTCCAGAGACCAGATCAAAAACGGCACCGCCGTCACCAAGGCCGAACTCCAGCTGGGCGACCTGGTGTTCTTCTCCAAGAACGGTTCCTATCCCACCCACGTGGGTCTGTACATCGGTGAGGGCAACTTTATTCACGCCTCCACCCCCCAGAGCGGCGTCAAGATCGACAGCCTGTATTCCAGCTACTACGATTCTGACTACTATCTGGGCGCACGCCGCATCATCTGACTATGAAAACAGAGTGTACTCTTTGAGTACACTCTGTTTTTTGTTTTCTGCGGCCTGCTGCACGCGCCCTTCGGGCACACTGACAGGCCAAGAAGAGTTTTCCGGCACGCACATGTCGCGCCGGAAAACGAATTTCATCTTTTTTCGTTGCTCCGCAACGAAACCCTGCGAGGCTTATGTCTTTCTGACGATGCGGCGGTAGAGAATGTCTCCAGGCGGGGCTTCTTTTACCACGGTAAGGGTTCCTTCCCGGATGAGTTTCTCCGCTCGCAGGGCAAACCAGCCATCCCCGATCCCCAACTGGCGGGACAGGGTCTCTGCCAAAAGATGCCCCACAGAGAACTCCTCAGGCTGGCGGTCCAGGGCCCATTGGAGGACGTGGTCATAGAAGGTTTCCGGAACCCCCATGAGTGTTCCGTTCACCACCGCCCGGAGAGGGGCGTTCTCCTGTTGGAGTGTCCTCCACTCCTGACGGCAGGCTCGGAACAGGATGGCCGGGACCTCCTGCCGACCGGCAGACAGCCCTTCCCAGGCCTTAGGCTCCACCTCACCCCAGCCCCGGTAGCGCACCAGGGTGTTATCCGGCCGGGCCACCCAGTCCGGCAACTTCACCAGCCAGACCTTTCCGCGCTCCTTCCCGTCCAGTTGGGCCAGGAGCCAGACCAGGCCGCATCGATCATCCGGGCAGTCGCTGGTCCAGATCCGCAGCTCCTCCCCCTGGGCGGACCGGGTCAGGATCTCATCCAGGTTTTCCCTGGCCTCAGCCACACACCGGGCGGCCAGAGGTTTCTCCTGGGGAAGGGCCACCATTACAAGCTCCTCCAGAACAGCCTGTCGCTTGGAGCCGGGGATATCCTCGGAGATATCCCCCACACTGAGGGCCAGTTCAAAGGCATAGATATCCCGTCTGTCCGGAGATCTCCGTCGGCTTTTCCCCTGCATCAGGCTTCCCTTGGCACTGTTGCTGAACACAATGTCGATCATGGTTTTCTCCTTTGTCAACACAAGAGGGCGCAGCAAAGCTGCGCCCTCTTCAGGTTTTACTTCAGTTCTTCCAGCTTGGCCTTGTTGGCAGCGATGCGGGCCTCGATCTCCTCCAGCTGGCGGTAGAAGTCTTCAAAGCCCTCCTCAGCCACGGGGTTTTCCAGGACGTAGCGCTTGCCGATCTCAGCGTAGATCCGCTTCTTGTTCTCCTCCTCGGAGACATTGTCCAGGTTCAGCTTGGCGGTCTGGCCCAGCTCCTTGGCCTTGCCGATGCCGACAACAGTCAGGTTCTTCGCCTTGTTGCTCAGGTCTTTCCAATCTGCCATATGTGTGTACCTCCTTAGGGATGTAGTAAACTCTGTTTCTATTATACCGACTTTCCCCCCATTTGACAAGCAAACCGATGGATTTCCTCTTTTCATCCGGGGAGATGCCCGATATAATAGTGGTATATCCTATGCAATTCGACCCACAGGAGGTTCCTATGACCATTTCATTCGCCCCCCTGGAAGGCATCACCGGCTATATCTTCCGAAATCTCCACCACGAAATGTTTCCCGGGGCGGACTCCTACTATACCCCCTTCTGGGCGTCCACCGTGGACTCCCCCCTGGCAGGCCGGGGCCTCTCGGATATGCTGCCCGAAAACAACCAGGACATTCCGGTGATCCCCCAGCTTCTCACCAACCAGGCCGCCGCCTTCCTCCCTGCCGCCCGGATGCTCCGGGACATGGGCTATGAAGAAGTCAACCTGAACCTGGGCTGTCCCTCCGGCACGGTCTTTTCCAAGAAGAAGGGCTCGGGGTTTCTCACCCAGCCCCAGGAAATGGACCGTTTTTTCCACGAAGTCTTCTCCGCCGACCTGGGCATCAAGGTATCCGTAAAAACCAGAGTGGGGGCCGACTCCCCCGAGGAATGGGCCGATATTCTGGCGGTTTATGACCGCTACCCCATCCACGAGCTCACCATCCACCCCCGCATCCGCAAGGATTTTTACAAGGGCGAGGTCCGGATGGAGACCTTCCGGTATGCGGCCGAGCACACCGGCCTCCCCCTGTGCTACAACGGGGACCTGAACTCTGCCCAGGACTGCCGGGACTTTTTCGTCGCCTTCCCCTCGGTCACCCATGTGATGGCCGGCCGGGGCTTTGTGGCCAATCCCGCCCTGGCCCGGGAGCTGAAGGGCGGACCGGCCCTGAACAAGGCCGAACTCCAGACCTTCCATGACCGGTTGGTGGCCGCCTATCAGGAGACCCTCTTCGGGGACCGCCCTGTCTTAGGCAAAATGAAGGAGCTGTGGTTCTACATGGGGGTCATGTTCCAGGGGGCAGACAAACCCCTGAAGGCCATCCGAAAAGCAAAGAGCCTGAGCGACTATTCCTTTGCTGCCCAGGCCCTCTTCCGGGACTGCGATCTCATCCCCGGAGGAAAATTCTATCAAGATTAATAATCCGTGGGCAGGCCGAACAGTTCCCGAATCAAGGACTTCTCCCGCTCTACGCTGGTGATATCCACCGCCTCCTGGATGATGCCCGCCCGCTCCACAAGGTGGCGGGTCTTGGTGGAACCGGCTGCCGCACGGACGGCAACGATGCCGTCGTCGGTGTAATAGGACACCCGGGGGACCTTATTCATGTTGGAGGCCGGATGCTGCTCAAACCAATACAGGGGCGTGATGAAATCCACGTCCAGCTGGGGTTCCTCGGTGAAACCCAGGACGGGGGCCCAGTCCAGCCCGGGCTTTCTCTGCATCTGGACCCAGCCGTAGACCGGGTGCCGCTCATACCGATACAGGCAGGAGCCATCGTCCTGGACCAACCCCTCCTCCAGCAGCAGAGGCATCCGGGCATACTCCATGGTGGAGCCCACGTCGGTAGTGTAGGTCTTGTCCCCAAACCGGACCCCCAGGACCCGGTGACGGCGGAACTCCACCTTCTCCCCGGAGATGATCCGGGAGTTATAGCTGGTCACCTGGAACCCCAGGGAGTACAGCAGCCAGTTGTAGATGGTATTCAGCTCGGCGCACACCCCGCCCCGGCGGCGGGTGATGATTTTATCAAAAAGGGCCTCATGGTCCAGGGACAGAGGGATCCCCGCCAGGATATCCAGGTTCTCAAAGGGGACCGCCCGCTGATGGGCCCTGTGGATGGCGGAAAGTCCCGCCAGGTCCAGGGTCACAGGACCGGCAACCCCGATCCGATTTAAGTAGGCCGCAACTTGCTCATCCGTCATCTTGGGGCCGTTTTGCTGGTTGTATGTCATAGAAGGGACACCTTCCTTTCGTCCCTTTCGTTATAGCACAGGTTTTTGACACAGTCAAAGGAAAATCCGAAAGGAGATGTTGTCATGCATCACTATTCCGAATACGCCCTCATCGTCCTTCTCATCGGCGCACTGCTGGCGTGGGCCTTCAACGCCTACCGCCTGGGGAAATTTCGTGAAAAGAAGAAGGTTCTCCCCTGGGTCATCGGCGCAGTGGTCCTGTTATCTGCCGCCGCATTTTTCCTGCTGACAGGCTGACAGATTTCTCCCCGCCCCCTTGACAAGTCCCCCAAGATTTTTTATACTATTTGATTGTAAAAGGCTATGATGGGAAAGAGTATGCGAGAGGCAAGGGCTCAGAGAGGGGACGGTTGGTGCAAGTCCCACCCCGGCGGCGCAGAAGGTCGTCCCGGAGCTGTCTGCCGGAAGGTTCAGTATGGCAGGCCGGTCTCCCCCGTTACGGGAACAGAAGTGCGGGCAGGGTCTCCTTGTCCGAATTCAGGTGGTACCGCGGAATGATTTTCGCCCTGAAGCCCAGGCGGGCTTTGGGGCGTTTTGTTTTTCTGCGCCCGAAAAGGAGTTTATCCCATGAGTGAATCCATCTATCCCTTTGTCAACAAGACCAACTACGACCTGGCCGCCCTGCGGGCCCTGAACGACCTGGCAGAGAAGACCGTCCGAAAGGAGAAATCCAAGCGCACCCGCACCCTGTGCTATGTCATCGGCGCAGTCTGTCTGGTGGGCGGTATGCTGGTGTACAACATGCAGAACACCATCGGCAGCCTCCTCCTCATCTACGGTGTCCTGCTGCTGTGGGTGGGCTTCTCCTGGAAGAACTGGCAGCTCCGCTCCACCCAGCGCCAGCTGAAGCGTGGCATGAGCGTCTGTACCTACGAGTTTGACGACGAGGAGATCATCTGCAACACCGAGGCCGTGGTCAACCGCTACAGCTACGAGCAGGTGGAGGCCGTGGTGGCCAGCAAGGACTTTTACGCCATCTTCTTCGACATGAACAACGGCATCATCATCGACCGGAAGGGTTTCATCGAAGGAGACGACATGTTCTTCAAGACCTTCATCGGCCAGCATACAAAAATCCCCGTACAAGACGTTTAACCAATTACCGTGTACAAAGCATTACAGTAAGGAGAACTGCAAGCTATGAGAAAAGAATTACCCAAGGTCTATGACCCCAAAGAGGTCGAAGGCCGCATCTACGCCCAGTGGGAGGAGAACAAGTGCTTCGCCGGTGTCCGTGACGCCAAGAAGAAGCCCTACACCATCGTCATGCCTCCCCCCAACGTCACCGGTCAGCTCCACATGGGCCATGCCATGGACTGCACCCTTCAGGACATTCTGATCCGCTTCAAGCGCATGCAGGGCTACGCCGCTCTGTGGGTCCCCGGCACCGACCACGCAGGTATCGCCACCCAGATCAAGGTGGAAGAGGAGCTGCGTGTGAAGGAAGGCCTGTCCCGCTACGACCTGGGCCGTGAGAAGTTCCTGGAGCGCGTCTGGGACTGGAAGAACCTCTACGGCAACCGCATCGTGGAGCAGCAGAAGAAGATGGGCGCCTCCTGCGACTGGGACCGCTCCCGCTTCACCATGGACGAGGGCTGCTCCAAGGCCGTCCGTGAGACCTTCTGCGAGCTGTATGAGAAGGGCCTGATCTACAAGGGCTCCCGCATCATCAACTGGTGCCCCAACTGCGTCACCGCTCTGTCCGACGCCGAAGTTGAGTACGTGGACAAGCCCGGTAAGCTGTGGCACATCAAGTACCCCATCGAGGGTGAGCCCGGCCGCTACTGCATCGTGGCTACCACCCGTCCCGAGACCATGCTGGGCGACTCCGGCGTGGCCGTCCACCCCGAGGACGAGCGCTACAAGGACATCGTGGGTAAGAACTGTATCCTGCCCCTGATGGACCGCCCCATTCCCATCGTGGCCGACGAGTATGTCGAGATGGACTTCGGCACCGGCTGCGTCAAGATGACCCCCGCCCACGACCCCAACGACTTCGAGGTGGGCCTGCGCCACAACCTGGAGTCCATCCGTGTGCTGGATGACAACGGCGTGGTCAACGAGCTGGGCGGCAAGTACGAGGGTCTGGACCGCTACGAGGCCCGCAAGGTCATCATCGCCGACCTGGATGCCCTGGGTCTGCTGGAAAAGATCGAAGAGCACCCCCACAACGTGGGCACCTGCTACCGCTGCCACAACGACGTGGAGCCCATCATCTCCGCCCAGTGGTTCGTGAAGATGGAGCCCCTGGCCAAGGAAGCTCTCCGGGTGGTCAACGAGGGCGAGACCAAGTTCGTTCCCGACCGCTTTGCCAAGACCTACACCAATTGGATGGAGAACGTCCACGACTGGTGCATCTCCCGTCAGCTGTGGTGGGGCCACCAGATCCCCGTGTGGTACTGCGACGACTGCGGCCACATGACCATCTCCCGCACCGACGCAACCTGCTGCGAGAAGTGCTCCTCCAAGAACATCACCCGTGACCCCGACGTGCTGGACACCTGGTTCTCCTCCGCTCTGTGGCCCTTCTCCACCCTGGGCTGGCCCAACATGAGCAGCGAGGACCTGGACTACTTCTACCCCACCGACGTTCTGGTCACCGGTTACGACATCATCTTCTTCTGGGTGGCCCGCATGATCTTCTCCGGCTGCGAGCAGACCAAGAAGACCCCCTTCCACACCGTCTTCATCCACGGCCTGGTCCGTGACGACAAGGGCCGCAAGATGTCCAAGTCCCTGGGCAACGGCATCGACCCCCTGGAGATGGCTGAGCAGTACGGCGCAGACGCCCTGCGCTTCAACCTGGTCACCGGCAACAGCCCCGGCAACGACATGCGCTTCTACACCGAGCGCTGCGAGGCTATGCGCAACTTCGCCAACAAGATCTGGAACGCATCCCGCTTCCTGATGATGAACCTGACCATTGAAGAGAATGCTCTGCCCGAGAAGCTGGAGCTGGAGGACAAGTGGATCCTGTCCAAGCTGAACACCGTCATCGCAGAGGTCACCGAGAACATGGACCACTACGAACTGGGTGTGGCCGCACAGAAGATCTACGACTTCATCTGGGACACCTACTGCGACTGGTACATTGAGATGACCAAGGCCCGCCTCCAGGGCGAGGACGAGGAAGCCAAGGTCCAGGCCCAGAAGGTCCTGTGCTATGTGCTGACCGACATCCTGAAGCTGCTGCATCCCTTCATGCCCTTCCTGACCGAGGAGATCTGGCAGGCACTGCCCCACGAGGCCAACCTGGACAAGAAGTTCCTGATGCTCCAGCAGTGGCCCGAGTACCGGGAGGACCTGGCATTCCCCGCTGAGGAGAAGGCCGTCGAGATGCTGATGGATGCCGTCAAGGCTGTCCGTACCCGCCGTGCCGAGATGAACGTGCCCCCCTCCAAGAAGGCACACCTGACCATCGCCACCGCAGAGGGCGAGATCTTCACCGCAGGCACCGGCTTCCTGAAGCGCCTGGGCTACGCCAGCGACGTCACCGTGGTGGCTGAGCAGGCCGAGGCCGGCAAGGGCGACGTGACCGTGGTCACCCACGTGGCAAAGATCTCCATGCCTCTGGCCGAGCTGGTGGACCTGGAGCAGGAGAAGGCCCGCATCGCCAAGGAGCTGAAGAAGGCCCGGGGCAACCTGGAGGGCATCACCAAGAAGCTCTCCAACCCCGGCTTCCTGGCCAAGGCACCCGAGGCTGTGGTGAATACCGAGAAGGAGCGTGCAGAAAAGCTGTCCGCCCTGATCGCCCAGCTGGAAGAGCAGGAAAAGAATATGTAATTTCTTCCCATCCCCGCCGTTCACACGGCGGGGATTTTCTTTTGCCCAAAGCCGTTGCCTTTTGTAGGGGCGATTCACGAATCGCCCGCCACCCATAAGCCTCCCCTGTGAGGGGAGGTGGCCCAAAGGGCCGGAGGGGTGCGGGGTTTCAGGGTATGCTGTCGTACCGGCACGACATTTATGCTGTAAGAATAGCACCCCTCAGTCATCTTCGATGACAGCTCCCCTATCAAGGGGATCCGTATCTGTGTCCCACGGCTCATAGGGCCCCTGAAAAATTTTTGAAAAACCTGCAAAGAAACCGCCCTCCCAATCGTTAATTAAGTGAAAGGGTCATGCAAGACACTCTTTCTGTGATACAATACAAGCAGAATCCCCGCCTGGAGGTACCCCATGCTCCCCATTCTGCTCTCCGCCCTGGACACCCCGGAAGAGAAGGACTTCTTCTCCCGGTTCTACCACAAGTACAAGACCGATCTCTACCGCTACGCCCTGTCCCTCCTCCAGGACCAAACCCTGGCCGAGGAGGCAGTCCAGGAGGGGTGGATGAAGTGCGTCAAAAATGCCGGGGTATTCTTCCAAATTCCCCCGGAGAAGCGGAAAGCCTGGATGGTGGTGCTGGTAAAGAACGTCTGCCTGGACATCCGCCGGAAAGAGAGCAGACACCAGCCCTTAGACCCGGACTGGGACATGGAAGCCCCGGCCCAAGGGGAGCCTTTGGGGATCCTTGACACCATCCGGGCCATGCCGGACCAGTACCGGACCATACTGGAACTGAAATTCGTCTTGGAGTGGAAGGACAAGGAGATCGCCCGTCACCTGGGTCTCCCCCTCACCACCGTCACCACCCGCATCAGCCGGGGGAGAAAGCTCCTCCAGGATGCCCTGAGAAAGGAGGGATATGTGCCATGAATGACGACCTTCTCATCCGCCAGGTCCTGCTGGATGCTGCCCTGGCGGACTACGGCACGGCAGACCTGCCGGAGGCCCCCTCCTTCTCCACCAAATATCTGGCTTGGGAGAGAAAGTTCCTGCGGAATCCCCAGACCTTTGCCCAGCGGGCTTTGCGCCCCCTGTGGAAGACCGCCCTCCGCTCGGCCGTCTGTTTTCTGTTGGTGGTCTCCCTGTCTTTCGGTTCTCTCATGGCATTCAGTCCCCAGGCCCGGGCGTGGGTGGTCAGTTGGTTCACCGAGTGGTATGAAGATCATGTGAGCTATCAGTTTCAGGGAGAGTATCTCCCCGTGGAATCCTTGAAAGACTGGACTCTTGGTTATTTGCCAGAAGGTTATGTTCAAACAGACTATATTGATTTGGAAAACATTGTAATTCGACTTTACAACAATGATGATCCGAACATGGAAATAGAGTTCAATTATCAACTTTTAACAGACGGAAACGAATACCGCTTAGATAACGAACGACACATCCCCTCAGATATATACATCCACAATATGCCCGGACAATTTCTTGCAGCCATTGATGGAAGTCAAAACTTCCTGGTTTGGTTCGATGAAGAAAGCAAACACGCTTTCCTGCTCATGTCCCGACAGCCCCGTGATGTTCTGATCCAAATTGCAGAGAGTGTTGAACCGATCGAATAAAAAGAGGTACAGAATATGTCACATAAGAAAAAAGTTGCCCTGATTCTTGCCATTCTCTGTATGATCTTCCTGGCCGCCAATTCTGTCATCCGCACATGGACTTTCCAACAGTCCTTCTACCCCATGGACGGGGAGGTCACGGTGATCGACAAATTTGAAACAGAGGACGGTTTCTTCCTCACCATCAAAGAGGACGGAGCCTCTCAAGCAGAGTTCGACCTGTCCTGCACTCAGGAGCAGTACAACGCCGTGGAGGTGGGCGACCTGGTCAACTGCGAGCGGTACGAGAGCATTCTCACTCACACGGGAATTATCCATAACATCGAACCCGTTTCTTAA
>JAFSFC010000010.1 GCA_017435425.1 Ruminiclostridium sp.
CAGCCCCATAGGGGCATATTTCCCGCTTAGCCTAAAGGCCCTTGAACAGTCTGCCAACCGCTGACATTCTCGGGCCCCCGCTAAAGCGGGATTTTTTTATGCCTTATCTACCTGCGCACCCGTAAACGGGTCAAAGTATTCTCGCAACCCAATCTGGTCACTCAGTGCATCTTCCTGCAACTGGTTGCGTACATATTCCGCTATCTTCTTCTCGTTTTTGCCTACGGTATCCACATAGTACCCTCTGCACCAAAAGTGCCGGTTTCCATACTTGTACTTCAGATTTGCATGCCTATCAAATATCATCAGGCTACTCTTACCTTTCAGATAGCCTACTACATCCGACACTGCGTACTTCGGCGGTATCTCCACATACATATGGATGTGATCTTTGCATGCTGTTGCTTCAATGATCGTTATACCTTTTCGCTTGCATAACTCTCGCAGGATTGCTCCTACATCTTGTTTTATCTGTCCATAAATGATTTGCCGACGATACTTCGGGGTAAACACGATGTGGTACTTGCAATTTGCTCGGGTATGTGTTAGTGTCAATTTGTCCATTGAGACAACCTCCTTTTGCTGTTTGGTGCGGTTGGCAGACCTACACTTAGCTTAGCATGGGAGGTTTTTCTCTGCATAGCCATTGGCTTTCCTGAACCACTCGCATAGCGAGTGGGTTTTTTACACCAAGAAAAAGTGTCCCCTCTTGTAGGGGACACTTCTTCCACATATTAGATCTGTTTAGCCACGCACCAAGATGCATTTTTGGTGCCACCAACCAAGGTATAACCAAGGTTAAACTCTCCAACCATTTCTCTTGCGGTAGGCATCTTGATGCCCTCCTTTTTTTCACGGCTGTCGTTTTTTCCACTGGGACCAAAAAGGGCCTCGTGGAACTCCTTGAGTCTACCGGTAAAGTCGTCTTTTTCCTCATCGCTTATTTCTTTTCCCAGCTGAGCCTCAAGGAACTCATTTACCTGTTCGAGAAGTTCCTCCTCACTGACAGGGCTCTGGGGAACAGGCACGTTCAGCCAACCGGCAACCTTGCTCACGAAAGGCGCCTTGACTCCATTTGCAAAGTCGGAACGAAGGTCTTCAAAAAAGTTACTCCTACGCTCGACATACTTCTCTGCAAACTCGTTTACGACAAGTTCACCACTTCCGAAATTCAGGTCCACCAAGTGACGTTCCTGAACATCACCTGCATACCAAAGCCTCTGACGAATCATGTGCTGACGCTGATAATCACCCTTCGCACTATCGACCTGATTCACTAAGTTCACAAGCTTCTTATTGGCATTTTCCATTCTCGCCATCTGCTGAAGAGACAAGTCAGGAACATAGACAAAAATCTCTTCTCCGTCAGCCAACCGTTTCCGACCAACTTCTTGAATGAATCGAGTACGCTCTGTGCTCATAATGACCAGATGCTTCACCGCAGGATCCCAAACATTGACACCACAATCGGCAACAGCTGTAGCGATAAGAACCCTGGTTTCAAACCGTTCGTTTAGAATCAGATTTTTCCAGGCAGGGCTATCTTTCATATCTGCATCAACATAAGAGACAAGGTTCTCTCCGTCCAACGCTTCTTCAAGCGCAGTTCTCAAGTCCTTTCCTTTCTCTTTTGATTCAACGAATATCACCCACTTTTCCTCATCAGGAGATTTTTTCACCACATCAATGATAGGCTCATAATCCCTGTCTCTGACACTGTGAGGAAGAGGCACAAGCTTGATTCTCTTTTCTTTGCGGGAAAACTCGTAAATGCTAAACTCGCCAGGCTTTGCATATCGAGTCTTTTCTAACGAGCCAAAGGTATCCAATACAGGATACTGACTAAATAACGTCCCTAATTCAATGAATCTGCCTTTCAAAAGGGCGGTTTCAAGATCAGAAATCTTATCCCAAACTCCCCATTTGGTTGCAGTCATATAGATTCTGGTAACATCTTTAAACGCTCTGATTGCTCTTTTAAGGAGAGAATAAGTATTATCCGCGAACAAAGAATCAGAGAAAAAATAGTGGCATTCGTCAAAAACGACATACCCTATATTCATCTCTTTTACTTTATTCAAGCATGAATAAAGCCCTTGGTAGTTACAGAAATTAACATTGCCGATTCGATTGATATTCTGCATATCCAAGTAGTCAAAATCGATTCCCGACTTTCCACCGTGCATCTCAATCATGCTGCTTTTGAACTGATTTGCCAATCCTACACGATTGGTAACCACGAGAACATTTACTCCTCTTTCTTTCGCCAGCGGACAAACATGCCGCTTTACAAAAGTAGATTTACCTGCACCGGTATCCGCATCAATTAACACCGGAGTATACATTGACCAGTACGGAAGCACTTCTGACAGCGCATCACATACATTAGAGTCCTTCATTATTATAGGCCACTTCGGACTATCATCACGTTTCTTGCCTTTACCTCCGATGAGTACAACCCCTTGAGGGTTTTCAATGTTAGATTTATCCTTGTTTAAATCACTCATAAGAAACCTCCAATCGTCTGATATCAATGTACGCTATACGTACAGTTGTATCTAACGGATTTATATTTACTAATATTTACTCTTTTAAATCTAAACCAATCGATCTATCAAATCGCCATATTATTCAATCTCAATTTGAATCGATTCATTTTTACGAAGCCCATCCTAGAACTGCGAGAGATGCAGATATTGCAATCCATTCAGTGGGACTCCTGCCTCATTGTATAGGTCTTGCACACTACTACAGTTTTGCAAATGCCATTTCATCACCTCCATTTTTCTTTTTATTTACTCATCAGCATTCCTCTTTGTCTCTCATCCTTACGACACCATGATAACAAGAGACTATAAAATAATAAACACCAAGTACAAAGAAATAGCATCATTAATTTTTGTTTTATCAGAAAAATAGGCACATCTTTTTTGCGCGCTAAACAAAATCAAGGACATAACAGCAATACAACCCACCAGCTATGTTATTTCGAACGGCACATCACTCTTTTATTAAACCAGCATACGACTCAAACAACTGCACCAAACGGAGTCCTGTCCGTTTTGAATTAGATATTATAGATGTGAAGCTTACCAAGGAGTACACCTCGAAACCTTATCCCGACAAACGGACACCTATTGCAGGTGTCCGTTTCTTTGTTTCACTGGAGAATCTTTGAAACCTTTGGGTAAAAGCCAAAACCATTCAGAACATCTTAATAAGCACATGCAACGTTGCACAATGCAACAGAAAGGAGTTTACCATGACAGGCAGTTTACAAGTAAAAAACAACAAGTACTATGCCGTATTGAACTTCAGAGACGCCGACAAAAAGCGTGTCCAGAAATGGATCAACCTGAATCTCCCCGAAAAAGGAAACAAACGCAAAGCAGAGGCTAAGCTCAACGAACTGATCCAGCAGTACCAGGGCTACGAGGATATCGGCCCCACAAACATGCTCTTCTCCAAACATGTGGCCTCTTGGATTGAGACCAACAAACCCCATGTGGTCAGGACCACCTACGACCAGTACGTCAACATGCTGAACAACCACATCGCACCATATTTTGATGCCAAGAGGATCACACTGAGTAAGCTGACCCCAGGTGACCTGGAGGACTACTACTCCGTCAAGATCCAGTCCGGCCTCAGCCCCAACACCGTCATCAAGCATCACGCCGTGATACGTTCTGCGCTGCAGTGGGCCGTCAAGCATCGCTTCATCCGAGAGAACGTAGCTGACCTGGCGGATAGACCCACCAAGGTGAAATATCATGGTCCAGCCCCTTACTCCATCGAGGAAGTGGCTCAACTGCTCAATCTGACACAGAATGACCCGATCGCTGTCCCGATCTTCCTGGCCAGCTTCTACGGTCTTCGTCGGTCTGAACTTCTTGGTCTGAGATGGTCTGCCATCGATTTCGACACGGGGACCATCACCATCTCCACTACGGTGGTAAAGGAAAGTCATGGAACGAACACGCTGGTGGTGGTTCGCGACAACATGACCAAGACAGAGACCAGCATGAGAACCCTTCCTCTCTGCCAGTACACCTACCATTATTTCCATACCTTGAAACAGCAGCAGATGCACAACCATGAGATCATGGGCTATGACTACGATACCCGCTACCTGGACTTCGTCTGTGTTGACTACCGGGGTACCCTCATCCAGCCCGACTATGTCACCCAGAAATTCCAAAAGCTTCTGAACCAGTATGGTCTTCGTCGTATCCGCTTCCATGACCTCAGACACAGCTGCGCCACCATCATGCTTTACCTGGGTTATACCATGAAGGATATCCAGACCTGGCTGGGACACAGCAATTACAACTTCACAGCAGACACCTACGTCCACTCCTCCCCTCAGTCCCATGTTGAGATGGCAGACACCTTATCTCAGAAGCTGAATGACCTGGCACCTATCTACCTTCCCGAATAAACAAAAAAGCTCTCGTGCACCCAACTGTGCACGAGAGCAAATTTTTATATAACTGGGTTACTGCCGTTTGTTTTTTGGTTTACATGCTGTTCCAGGAACGGTAAAATAGAGGTAGTATACTGATCTGCAGCCAAAGGAGGCATCCCAATGACCTTAACCGAAATGATCTATCATCGAAAGTCCTGCCGCAGCTTTTCCGGTGTTCCAGTAGATGAGGCAACCATCGAAGCCATCAAGACGTTTCCTTTGAATCCTCTGTATCCGGAGTTAAAAGTCCATTGGGATATTGTCAGCCGGGACAAGGTCAAGTGCATCTGTCCATGGACCACACCCCAGCTGATCACCATTTATGCCGAGGAAGCCGAGGGATATCTGGAAAACATCGGTTTCCTATTCCAGCAGATGGACCTGTATCTGCAGACTCTGGGCCTTGGTGTCTGCTGGCTTGGCATGGGTCGGATGAATCCCAAGACCACCACCCAGGTAGAGGGTATGAAGTTTGTCATCATGCTGGCCTTCGGCCATCCCAAGCGTGACCACCTTCGCCATGACCCGAAGGAATTCAAGCGCAAACCCATGGACAAAATCACAGACAGGGCTGATCCGAAACTGGAGCCTGCCCGTCTGGCTCCTTCGGCGGTCAACGGTCAGCCCTGGTACTTCACCCATGAAGGTGATACCATCCATGTCTATTGTAAACATAAGAGCAGTCCCCTGGATGCTGGGATTGCCTTGGCACACTTATACATAGCAAACCAGAACACCTTCCGCTTCTTCAAGGTTGAAGGTTCAAAAAACGTTCCGGGCTATACCTACATCGGAAGCCTTTCCATCTGACAGAAGGAGGATCATGATGAATCATATTGAAAAGCAGGCCCTGGGTCTCTTCCCCACCCCTATGTACCGCCTTCCCAACATCAGCCGAGAGTTGGGCACCAACGTTTGGATCAAGCGGGATGATCTGTGCGGTGTGGCCCTGGGCGGCAACAAGGTCAGAAAGCTGGAATATCTCCTGCACGATGCCAAAAGCAAAGGGTATGACCTTGTCATGACCACCGGACAGGCCCAGAGCAATCATGCTATGCTGACGGCCGCCTGTGCCCTGCGAATAGGTTTGGACTGCATTTTGCTTCTAAAGGAGCGGGGTATCACCGCACGAAAGGGAAACCAGATCCTGAACCATCTGATGGGCGTAGAGGTCCGTTATATGGATACGGACAGCTTCGAGGACATTTATGAGGAGATGGATCGAATCGGGGAAGAACTGGGCCGCAAGGTCTACAAGATCCCCTGCGGCGGCTCCAATACCCTGGGCACTCTGGGCTATATCGATTGTATGAAGGAAGTAGCAGATTCCGGCATCCAATTCGACCATCTGGTCTGTGCCTGCGGCTCTGGCGGAACCGCAGCGGGGTGCACGCTGGGTGCGAAGCTCTATCTTCCTGGAACCAAGGTCATGTGCTCCATGGTGGATGACGAACCCTTTGACGTCGTCGTTCCCCGGCTGATGCAGGAAGCTGCTGATCTGCTGGAAGTATCCACTGAGATACCTGTACCCGAGCTGCTGCCAATGTGGGGACCCGGGTACTCCATCCCCTCCTCCGAAGGTAATGAAGCCGTTTCTATGATGATGAAGCTGGAAGGCATCGTACTGGATACCTGCTACACCGGCAAAGCATTTGCCGGACTGGTACGCCGTGCCAGAGAGGGTTTCTACCAGCCTGACGACAACGTTCTTTTCATCCACACCGGCGGTGCCGGCGGCTTGTTCGCCCAGGATTGGGAGACTGAATAATATCCCCGCGCAAAGATTCATTGATAATAAGTAGTGTCATAATAACAAAAGGAAAGGACTGTAAGCAATGCTTGCAGTCCTTTCTATGTCCGTTTCAAGTATTTTTATAAATTGCAGACACCCTATACTTTGGTTATCTCCAGAGACTTCCAAAGCTCAACCTTTCGTAGCATTACTTCCGGGATGTCATCCGCTCTGTATTCCTTCAGCAGTTCGGCTTCCTCAAGATACGAATGAATTACTTCTTTTTGTCTTCCATATTCAATCGCTCTGTCAATAAACAAATATCTGGATTCCGTTGCGATCCCAGCCACAGCTTCGTTCACACTTTGAAGAATGGGATTTCTACACATCCGGGACAGTTGTGCATTGACGTTGTCTAATGCATGATAACACAACCTTGGCTCAATTTCTGGTGAGGATAATACATCTGCAAAATGCTCACATACTTCGCAATATTGAGTACGCTCTTCCTTTGATGCGTTACAATTTGCCATATAAAGCACTGCATCCCTGATTTGTATCTTAAAATTCAAAAAGGAACTTGCATCCTGTGCAGATAGAATCCGTCCATAGGCACGCAAATTAATAAACGGAGCAGGAATATTCGGTTCGGAACAAAGAAATGTCCCTTCCGGACGACGAATCTCTAAAAGGCCCAGAGCCTCAAGACACTTTGTAGCTTCGCGGATCACATTTCGACTCACATGATAGCGATCTATCATTTCTGGTTCCGTTGGGAACCTGGATCCCGGTTCATACTCTCCGTTAAATATAGCCAGTAATAACTCCCACATTATCCGTTTGGAAGAAGTACTACCTATAGTCTCCCAGAAATAACTGTTTCTTTGTGGTGTTGTAATCATACGGCCATAAATCTCGATTTCTTCCTTAAATAGCTCCAATCGACTATATAAATAGTCTCCAAACCGTGCTTTCGCTCCAGAAGATACCGCAATCGCTTCCATTAATAGAACATCAGTCACTTTTTGAAGCAGCTGCGGAGAATAATCTTTCAATTCAACACAAAGAAAATATTGCGAAAAGATCAAATGGGAGAAAGAAATGATTCGTGCCAGAGGCAGTTGCCCAGACAATGAATCTCTCTGACGATCCAATCGGTCCATTCGTTTGTATAGTTCATTAGGGTCACAAATTGCTGGTGTTTCTAATTCTCTAGATATAGCACGGAGATCCCTAGAAAACTCTAAAACAGCATCAGAGTCAGCTTTGCTGGTGTTGAATACCATTTGTGCATGACGAAGAGCAAGAAAGTATTCTGCAGTGTGCATCACATCTGGCTGAAGGCGGTATAAATGCATAAACAAGGGAGCCAGAAGTTCAAATGTGCAGCTGTCCTGAATGTAGGTTCCTTCTCCTCGTCGGATAACTACAAAACCATATGCTTCCAATACTTTGATTGCTTCACGCAAAGCATTACGCCCAACACCAAATTGCATAGTCAGCTCGGCCTCAGGCGGCAATTTAGAGCCCGGAAGCAGTCTTCCTTCTGCAATCGCTGTTGTAATTTGATGCACAATCGTAAAGGGAACGCGATCCCTATTTAATGACGAAAAAAGAGGTGTCGTTTGACCTGCCATAAATACTCCATTCATTCTTACGTAGGATGTGAAGATACATATTACTGTGTCTAAATCTTTATTATATTTTACTATACAGATATCATTTTCGCAACTGTATTTCAGCAACAGCCTTTCCATTTTCACTGAATCGCAGAATAACAACTTCAAAAAGACTTGACAATTATTTCCCTCTGTGATATTAATTAACCATGCTCCAACGTAGGACATCCTACGTAATAGCCCAACCAAAAATGAAAGGATTTGAAATCATGAGTGTTTCCTTAAAAAAGCAGTTTGAGGTTCGGTTAACCAATGTTCAGAGCGTTGTTTGTGGTCAGGATTATGATCATAATGGCCGCAGACAGCTGGTATACTGCCCTGAGGGTGAAATCATTGGTCCTGATTTTCATGGACACATCATGCCCGCTGGTATCGATCATCAGATCATTCGTCCCGATGGCACCTGCGAAGCAAGCATTGCTTATGGTTTCAAGCTGGATGATGGTCGTTCTATTTACATTCGAGCCGAGGGCATGAGACGCGTTCCCCCCGAGCTTGCTGAAACCGTTAAGTCTGGTGGACCCGTGGATCCTAAGCTGTTCTATTTTGTTACCGTTCCTAAATTTGAAGTATATGACGAATCCCTGCGCTGGATGACGGAAAAGGTTTTCATCTGCGACGGAACTCGTTTACCTGATTCCGTCTTATTGACTTACTACTCCGTAGAACAAGTCAATGACCATCCTGCCTTAGGGTAAAAGGAAGTGCTTCCACTTTGAGTCAAAAGTATAATTATCTCTTCACACCACTAAAAATCGGTAGTGTCACTGTAAAAAATCGATTTTGTGCCGGCCCTTTAACCCTTCCTTCCGTTTTTGGACCTTTCGGAGAATTCAGTCCTAACGGGATTGAGTATTTTGAAGCACGCGCCAGAGGCGGATTTGGTCTGATTTTTACCGGAGCAATGCATCCGGATGTACATGTTGATCCCATCCATCCCTACGACAGCAAGCAGCCACTAAAATCTCCTGCTGCATTCAAACGTTCTGCAATAGAGCTTCTGGAAAGAACTGAGGCATATGGATGCAAGATTTTTCCTCAAGTATCTATGGGATATGGCAGAAATTCCATTGGATGTTTTGCTCCATCTGAAATCCCGTATTATTATGACCCTAGCCGTAAGGCTCCCGCTTTAACAAAAAGTCAAATTAAAATCAAGATCCACCAGATGGTTTCCACAGCGTCTCTGCTAAAGCAGTGTGGTTTCCCCGGTATGGAAGTTCATGCCATGCATTGGGGATATCTCATTGATCAATTTGCCATGTCCTTTATGAATTCCAGAAATGATGAATACGGCGGAGAACTAGAAAATCGACTCCGTGTATCTAGAGAAATCATAGAAGGAATCAAACAGGAATGCGGACAGGACTTTGCTGTTTCTATGCGTTTGGCACTGAAATCTTACATCAAGGATTATAATACGCCTTCCCTTTCCGGCCAGGAAGAAGCTGGACGGACCCTTGCAGAAGGCCTCGCTATTGCAAAAAGACTGGAAGAGTACGGCTATGACTGTCTGAGTGTAGACTTCGGCCAATATGACTCTTTCTATTATGCCGCCCCTCCCTGTTACATGGAAAAAGGTCGCATACTTACATTAGCAGAAAAGGCTAAGAAGGTCGTCAATATTCCTATCCTGTGCGGAGGCCGTATGAATGACCCTGATTTGGCTTCTGATGCTGTTTCCAGCGGAAAGATCGACGCTATCGTCCTCGCACGCCCCTCTTTAGCTGACCCTGATTACCCAATAAAGGTACAAACAGGCTGCCCCGAAGAAATTCGCCCCTGTATTGCCTGTAATCAAGGCTGTATCGGTGCCCTCAAGCAGGGCAAGCGGGCAGGATGTGCAGTAAACGCCCAGGCTGCACGAGAGGGTACGTTTGGATTGACCCCAGCACTAAAAAAGAAGAGTATTTTAATTATCGGGGGTGGTGTTGCCGGAATGGAAGCTGCAAGAGTTTCTGCCCTGCGCGGTCATTCTGTTTCCTTGTGGGAGAAATCCGATGTTTTGGGCGGCAGTTTACGTCCTGCTGGCGCTCATGAATTTAAGCAGGAGATGAACGACCTAAATAACTGGTATATCAGACAGTTAAAGAAATTAGAGGTCACCGTTCATCTCCAGAAGAATGCCTCTTCCAAGGATATTCTGGAAGCCAAGCCCGATACCGTTATTATGGCAGTTGGTGCCGAGCCTACCCTTCCCCCTATTCCCGGTATCGACCATTCCAACGTGTTTGACTGTGTAACTGCTCTCTCTGGAAACAGTATTCCCGGCCAAACTGTTGTTGTCATCGGCGGCGGACTGGTAGGATGTGAAATTGCACTTGGCCTTGCTCAAGAAGGAAAACAGGTCACAATTATCGAATTCCTGCCAGATATTCTCTCTGGTAGCGGTTTTGTGCCCGAACAAAACGAACAGATGATGCGTGACCTACTGAATGATTTGGATGTGAGGCTAAAGACCGGATATCGAGTGAAGGAAATTTTTGATCAGGCAGTTGTCTGCAGCAAAGATTCTCTGGATATCCAGATACCAGCAGAAAGTGTGATCATCGCTGCTGGTTTTCATCCCAGGAACTCTATGTCTGCTGAAATTATCGAACACGGTATCCCTGTCTATGAAATTGGAGATGGAAAAAGAGTCAGCAATGTCATGACTGCAATCAGCGATGCATACACTGTAGCAAGATCAATTTGATACATACGGTTCAGTAAACCCTATTCCTCCCATATCCACATGGTCCCCTGGCGCAGGAAATCGTTCTCCTGCGCCAGGGGACTTTTTCATATCAAACAAATGATTTGAGGAAATTTCACACGCCAAACAATCGAAAGGATGTAGATTGACTTTGCTGGAAAACTATAATAATATTAATTATAAGATAAAACTGGAGGGGAGGGAACGCGGAATATGAACTGCCGAGATATCCTGACACTTCAATATGCAAACCAGTTTCGTTTACGTGCCGGAGACAAGGGTCTTGGAAACGAAATCAGTTGGGTACACTTTCTCGAGTCTGTCGAATATATTGACTGGCTCAGAGGCAGTGAACTCATTATCACAACGGGACTATGCACGGGGTCTAATCCAGAAGCACTATGTAAAATGGCTGAAAAGCTAATGGAGAAAGGAGCCTCTGGTTTTGTTGTTACCCTCAATAAGGACCTCCCCGAGATTCCCGAAAAACTCATTGCATATTGTAACAGTATGGATTTTCCCCTGTACGAAGCTCCTTATAGCACACGAATCGTAGATGTCAGCAAGAGTATCTGCACCTCCATTGTTCACCAGCAAAAGCGCTCGGACGAGCGGGAAAGCCTGTTATTGGAACTCATCCACGGCGTTAGATTGTCTGATAAACGTCTCCAAAAACTAAATGCAATTGGCTTTACCTCAGATAAAACATGGCGGCTCATCTGTATTCAGATTCATTTCCAAGAAAAAGGCCAGAAAATCACGGAACCAGATACTCCTTTTTATCATGAAAAATTATCTGATGATTACGTGATTCGAGTCAAAAAATTCATCCAAAGATTTCTCCAGCGAAAAGGTCGTACTGAAATTCTCTTCACAGAGGAAGAAAACATCTTCTGGCTGACAGAGGAACTACCCGATTCAAATCTTTCCGACTACTTGAATGATGCCCTATATAACGTTAAAGTCAGTTATCCCGGCATTGCAATCCATGCGGGCGTCAGTGGTACATTTTCAGACGTGAAAAATCTTCGCACTGCAGTGAACCACGCCATCGACACTCTAAGAATGAGCAATCAGAAACACGAAAAAATATCCGTGTGCTATTATGATGATATGTTGGAGTTCCGACTGTTTCGCAGTGTCTCCTCTTCTAAAACATTGGAAGAAATGTCGTCGCGTATGCTCAAAGAACTTCTACTTCCGGAAAATTCCGAACTTTTAACAACTCTGACGGTATATCTGGATTGTGACTGCAGCGCCAAACGGACTGCAGAAGCTATGTTCCTACACAGCAATACTCTCCACTACCGTATTCATAAAATTGAAAATATCCTGCATCGCAGTCTGAAGAAAAATGAAGATCTATTTAGTGTAATGCTTGCGGTACGAATGTACAACTATCTTCAGAATCAATCATAACTCCTTGATTGACTCTCAATAATCAGAACCTACATTCCTTGAATTGAAAGGGGCACCATAATAAATGTCTTCTAGCATGATGGGTACCACGGCTTTGGGCCAGAACTTACGAGCTGGCACAATTGCCAAATTAGGAAGTACAAAACGAATTCAAGAACTGAACGGTATGCTTCACGGCAACCGGCCAAATATTGATATTACCCGCGCAAGGGTATACACTCAGGTTTATCGGGAAACTGAAGGTATGCCCAACATTACTCGGCGTTACCGTGCTGCCGCTGCAGTCTACCGGGCAATGAGTGATACAATCTACGACCACGAGCAGTTGGTCGGTTGGCCCACGAAGCGAATTCGTGGAGCAAGTTTTGCCATCGAAATGCATGCTCATTGGATGGCAGAAGATCTTCCCGAGGTACGCAACCGCGTGTACGCACCGTTTGAAATAACTGATGAAGATTACGAAGAACTGGAAACAGACCTAATCCCTTACTGGAAAAATAAAACCATGGCCGTACAGTGGGGCTATCACGTCAGCAATTATGAATGGAACCGTGCACAATTCGGTGGTATCTCTGATGTCTCCAATTATCTTTGCACCAATGGTTCTCATTTCATTCCCCGCTGGACTGACCTGCTTGAACATGGCTTCGTAAAGTATTACGAAGAAGCCAAATCTCTATTGGCTGCTTTGGATCCTAACGATCCTGCTTCCATCGACAAGCGCATTTTTTACAACGGTATTATTGAAGTTTTGGAAGGAATCCGCAACTGGGGAGAGCGTCTCTCCGCCTCCTGCAGCCGTAAGGCAGCCGTCGAAAAAGATTCTGTCCGCAAGCAGGAACTGGAAAACATGGCTGATATGATGAAACGAGTTCCTTGGGGACCTGCTACCTCCTTCTATGATGCCATGGAAACCGTGTGGGCAGCCTGTTTCTTCCTGTTTGTGGAAGGCGCAGGACCCTCTGTCACATGGGGCCGCATGGATCAGTACCTGTATCCATACTATAAAGCAGATATTGAAAAGGGTATCTTAACCCCTGAAGGTGCTCTGGAACTCATTGAAGAGTTATATATCCGAGTCAATACCAACGAATGGTTCCAGTCTTCTCAAATGGCGTATATTTTTGGCGGCTACTATCGCTATCCTCATAACGATGTCGGCGGTTTGGATGAAAACGGCCAGGATGCAACCAATGAACTGTCCTACCTTTTCCTGCGCGCTATGCGCTATGTTCGTACTACAGCCCCTAACCTGTCTGTGCTGATCCATCAGAAAACACCGGATTCTCTGTTACGCGAAGCCTGTGAACTTGCAGCAGAAGGCATGGGACACCCTTCCTTCTTCAATGTAGAGGGTCTATATGCCATGCTGAAGCACCGTGCTGCTGGGCCTGATGGATATTCCAATTATACTCGGAAGGAAATAATGAAGTTTGGTTCTCCTATTGGCTGTGTTGAACCAGGTGTTGAGGGCAAACAGTACGGCCATACGGATGCCGGTATCATCAACGTTGCTGGCGCCGCCCTTATGGCTGTAACAAATGGTGTCATGCCAATCGAATCCGACAATATCTTTTCCGGTAAAGTAATTACTTTTGAATCCGGAGTGCCTAACTCATTCAAAACGTTTGAACAATTCTATGATGCTGTAAAATCTCAGATCAAGTATGCTGTAGAAGAGTGTCATTCTAACCTGATCATCTGCGAAAAATTACTTGCCGAGCAGTTTAACCTTCCCACATTTACCATTTTGCTGGATGGAGCACTAGAAAAAGCCGTCGATGCAACAGCCGGAAGTGCCAAAGTAAATATCGGCCCTACAATTCAGATGGTTGGTTTTGCTACCATGGCAGATTCCGTGGCCGCAGTCAAAAAGGTTGTTTTTGATGATCAAGAAGCATCCCTACAGGATGTCTGTGATGCCTGTATGAATAACTTCAAAGGATATGAAGTGCTTCGTGCAAAACTAATTGCTGCTCCCAAATTTGGAAACGATGATGACTATGTTGATACCATCGCTTCCGACCTTTGGAACTGGTTCTCCAAATGCGTTACAAAACTCAAAATGTACCGCGGAAACTACTGTGACGCCGCCATTCAAATGGTTGCAAACGTAGGATACGGCTCCCTGCTTGGTGCGACACCAGACGGTCGACTGTCTGGCATGCCCGTCTCTGACACTATGTCCGCAAGTCCCAACGCAGATCGCAGCGGACCCGCCGCTGCAGCACGCAGCTACAGCAAACTGGACTATGGTGCCTATGCAAATGGTACTATGCTGAATATGTGGATCACCCAGAGCGAAATGGTAACCGTTTGATCTTTTGATTTATGTCTCAGAAAGGAGTAAACTATGGCTGATATAATTACAATTCGTGACATCCCTCTCAATTGCCCTGATGCTACCTATGTTCAGCCCGAGTATAAGGAAGCTGGCATGAATAACTTCACAAACTTAGTCCGTACTATGCTGAATGACTATGGTGTATACCACGTTCAGTTCAATACGATCAGCAAGGATACCCTGATTGACGCAAAAGCTCATCCGGAAAAGTATCCCACTTTGATTGTGCGTGTCGCTGGCTACAGCGTTTATTGGACTGACCTGGCCGAGCGCGTTCAGGACGATATTATCAGCCGTACGGAACATGTTTTCTGACCCCATTCCTATTCTATATTCTTAAATACCGTTTTAGCTCAAAGGAGTCATTCTTTTCCAGAATGACTCCTTTTCCTTTTATTCCCCCAAAACAATCTGCCTATATTCGCTCTATGCCATATCCTCTAAGACCACAAAAAAAGACATTCTACGTTGTGTGCGAATCATAAAAGGTCTTATTCGGTTTCGTGTTGAATATAATTGACCTGATGAATCCGCAAACAAAAAATTGCCTACCATTTTGTTTCTGTATAACAACGGAATGAATAGACGACCCTGTTTCTCACGAAAAAAACAACCAAAAAGTTCAGAATCCGTCTATTTTCCTAATTAATTTGATCAAATAACACTTATCATCTTGATACATAGGAAAAAATACTCAAAACAGCGAAAATGGCAAAAACACTTTAAGTTTTCTTATTTTTTTGTGCTGTTTGACAGTCTGATACACGCATGATAGACTTCAGTCATAAGATATCCAGTGTCTCAGAAACAAATACATTCTACGAAGTATCTCGCAAAATGAGGTGAGCTAAATTGAAACGAGTAGTTGTGTACGAATCTCAGACAGGATCTACAAAGCAATATGCAGAATGGATTGCACGCCAAATAGACGCTCAATTGATTGCTTTGAACGAGTGTACAGCTTCCATATTGCAGCAAGCTGATTTGATTGTCTTTGGTGGCAGTGTTCATGGCGGCAGCATCAATGGAAAACGCAAGTTCTCCAAGATTGCAAAGAAAGCAACCGCCAACAATTTGATTTACTTCGGTGTTGGAATTCGTCCCTCAACCCCCAGAACTCTCGAATTGATTAGAAACAGTAACTTTGATTCTAATTCGAATGTTCCCCTTTTTTACTTCCGAGGAAAATTCGATCCTGATGCCCTCAATCAAAGTGATAAAACTATGATCCGAATCTATCAATCTATGCTAAAGCGCCGCAGAGATATTCACCAGGAAGATGTTGAGCTTCTGGATACCATGCGTTATCCCTGCGACTTTATATCAGAGGAGCAAATCGATCCTTTGGTTCAAGAAATCAGAAACCGCATCTAACTCTTAGGTGACAACAAGGAATGGGCCCTCCTTGTTATCATAAGCAACAAGAAATCAAGAATGAAAGTGAGGTTACTATGAATAAGAGAGGTTTGGTAAACTGGTCCATCTGGATCGGTGTTGTCTCTGGCATATACTGTGCCATCTATCTTTTAACAATCGGCGATCTAACGAGCACCCGCTTCCTTCCTGGGTACCAAATTGTTTACGCGACCTTCACGGCACTGCCCATCTACTTTACTGCAGGCGCTAAACGAGAAGAATTCTTCCAGTACATTGGTAGTTACCTGGTCGGCGTCGTATGGGCAATGATCTACCTGGTTCTGATGGATCGTCTGGCTCTAACCGGCATACCCGCCTGGGCCAATATCGCAATCATTGTGGCCATCGTGTGTATTGTGGAATGTGCTATTCATTTCTGTCTCCCCGCATCTCTTCCCTTCAACAAAGTCCCTGCCCACTTCGGTGCTATCTCCAACTGCTTCTGGTGCTCCAACATGACCATCGCCATTCTGGGTACCGCAGGTGCATCCTCTGTTGGTGGTTTCTACAACTTTACTGCTTTCCCCATCCTCGCACTTACCCTGTGCACTGGCACTCTGCTTGGCCTGATCTGCAATGAAGGTCTGAACTTCATCGATGCAGAAACCGGAAAGTGGAAACTGCCTGGCAAAAAGTAATTTCCTCTTTTCCTCCCTTTTCACCCTTTAAGTTTTCATCAGAAAGGAGTACACTATGTCTAACGCAACTTGTTCTACTGCAACTTTAGGCCAGAACCTCAGAGCTGGCACTGTCGCAAAGGTGGGCAGCACCAAGCGTATCCAGGAGCTGAACGGTATGCTCCACGGCAATCGTCCCAACGTTGATATCACCCGTGCAAAGGTGTACACCCAGGTCTATCGCGAAACGGAAGGAATGCCTGCTATCATGCGTCGTTATAAGGCATCTGCTGCTGTGTATCGCGCACTGAGCGACACCATCTACGACCACGAGCAGCTGGTAGGCTGGCCCACCAAGCGTATCCGTGGTGCAAACTTCGCCATCGAGCTGCACGCTCACTGGCTGGCAGACGACCTGGTCAACCTGCGTAATCGCGAGTATGATCCCTTTGAAATCACCGACGAAGACTACGAAGCCCTGGAAAAGGATTTGCTCCCTTACTGGAAGAACAAGACCATGGCCGTCCAGTGGGGCAACTATGTATCCGAACATGAATGGAACCGCGCTCAGTTTGGCGGTGTTTCCGACGTTTCCAACTATCTGTGTGCAAATGGTTCTCACTTTATCCCCGCTTGGACTGATGTCATCGCACACGGCTTTGTGAAATATTATGAAGAAGCAAAAGCGCTTTTAGCAGCTCTGGATCCCAATGATCCTGCCTCCATTGACAAGCGCATCTTCTACAACGGCATTATCGAAGTTCTGGAAGCAATCCGCGACTGGGGCGAAAGACTTTCCGCTAGCTGCAGCCGCAAAGCAGCAGAAGAAAAGGATCCCGTCCGTAAGCAGGAACTGGAAAAGATGGCTGACATGATGAAGCGTGTTCCCTGGGGTCCTGCCACCTCTTTCTATGATGCTATCGAGACCGCATGGGCCGTTTGCTTCTTCCTGTTCGTCGAAGGTGCAGGTCCTTCCATTACCTGGGGCCGTATTGATCAGTATCTGTATCCTTACTATAAGGCAGATATTGAAAAGGGCATTCTGACTCCCGAGTCTGCAATGGAACTGATTGAAGAACTGTACATCCGTGTTAACACCAATGTTTGGTTCCAGTCTTCCCAGATGGCATACATTTTCGGCGGTTATTATCGTTATCCCCATCTGGATCTGGGTGGCCTGGACGAAAACGGCAAGGATGCAACCAACGAGCTGTCCTACCTGTTCCTGCGTGCTATGCGATATGCACGTACTACTGCTCCCACCGTTTCTCTGATGCTTCATCAGAAGACCCCCGATTCTCTGCTGCGTGAAGGCTGTGAGCTGGCAGCAGAAGGTATGGGCCATCCCTCCTTCTTCAACGTCGACACCCTTTACACCATGCTGGAACACCGTGCAGCCGGTCCTGACGGGTATTCCAATTATACCCGCAAGGAAATCATGAAGTACGGCTCCCCCATCGGCTGTGTTGAACCCGGTGTGGAAGGCCGTCAGTATGGTCATACCGACTCCGGCATCATCAATGTTGCCGGTGCAGCACTGATGGCCGTCACCAATGGTGTGATGCCCATTGAATCCGACAATATGTTCGCAGGCAAACTGGTTACCTTCGAGACCGGTGCTCCCGATTCCTTCAAAACCTTCGATGAGTTCTATGCAGCTGTCAAAGCTCAGGTTAAGTATGCTATCGAAGAGTGCCACTCCAACCTGGTCATTTGCGAAAAGCTGCTGGCTGAGCAGTTTAACCTTCCTACTTTTACCGTTCTGCTTGACGGTGCTCTGGCAAAGGCAAAGGATGCAACTGCAGGTGGTGCAAAGGTAAACATCGGTCCCACCATGCAGATGGTTGGCTTCGCTACCATGGCTGACTCCGTAGCAGCTGTTAAGAAGGTTGTCTTTGATGATAAGGAGGCTACTCTGCAGGAAGTCTGTGATGCTTGCATGAATAACTTCAAGGGCTATGAAGCTCTGCGCGCAAAGCTCCTTGCCGCACCTAAGTTCGGCAACGACGATGACTATGTCGATACCATCGCTGCAGATCTGTGGAAGTGGTTTGCAGACTGCACCGTTCCTCTGAAGATGTACCGTGGCCATCACTGCGATGCAGCAATCCAGATGGTTCAGTCCAACGTTGGTTATGGCGCTATGACTGGTGCTACTCCCAACGGACGCCTTGCAGGTATGCCCATCTCCGATACCATGTCCGCTACTCAGCAGGCCGACACGAATGGTCCCACCGCTGCTGCTCGCAGCTACGGCAAGCTGGACTTCGGTGCATACACCAACGGCACTCTGCTGAATATGTGGATCAGCCAGACCGAAATGGTTGAGCAGTAAGTCAATATCTGTTCTATGATTTCCAAATCGCTATAGAAAGGAGCATATTACTATGACTACCATCCGTGACATTCCTCTGAATTGCCCCGACGCAACCTATGTTCAGCCCGAATACAAGGAAGCTGGCATGAACAACTTTACCAATCTGGTTCGGACCATGCTGAACGATTATGGCGTATACCACGTCCAGTTCAACACCATCAGCAAGGATACCTTGATTGATGCCAAAGCTCATCCGGAAAATTATCCCACTCTGATCGTCCGTGTCGCTGGCTACAGCGTTTATTGGACCGACCTTGCCGAGCGTGTCCAGGACGATATCATTAGCCGTACTGAGCACACCTTCTAATTCAATTACTCAAATAAAGGAGGCGTTCCTTTGTCCGGAGCGCCTCCTTTTCCCCCACAATCGCCAGAAAGGAGGAACCAAACATGAAAGATAAAAAGGCCGTTATATTTGACATTGGACGTTATCGCAACGCAGACGGCCCTGGTATCCGTACTATCATTTTTTTCAAAGGCTGTCCCCTGCGTTGCAAGTGGTGCTGTAACCCCTTTGGTCTGTCGAAGAGGAAACAACTCATTGTAAACCCATATAAGTGCACGGGATGCGGTGCCTGTGTGGATCTTTGTGAGCAAGAATGCAATTCCATCTCAATGGATACCAATCGGGTCGTTGTTGATTTTACCAAATGCTCTCTCTGTGGCAAATGTATCATTCCGTGCCAAGTTAAAGCAAGAAGTATCTCCGGCGACGAGTATACTGCGCATCAGCTTTACCGAGAAGCCTCAAAGGATCGCGCGTTTTATCGCAGAGGCGGCGGCGGTGTCACCCTGTCCGGCGGCGAAGTACTTTTACAATGGGAGGTTGCCTCCGAAACCCTCAGGTTGTGTCGCCAGGACGGCTTAAATTGCTGCATTGAAACCTCAGGCTTTGCCCCTTGGGAGCATCTTTGGGCCGTAGCAAAATACTGTAACACTGTGTTCATAGATCTAAAGCACATTAACAGTCAAAAGCACGAAGAACTGACCGGGGTTCCTAATGATATCATCCTAGATAATATGGATCGTCTCTGCAAAGAACTTCCTAAACTGGGTGGGCGTGTTATTGTTCGTCTTCCGATGGTTCCCGGTTATAACGACGATGATGACTCAGTTCGAAAGGCCGCTGAATTTGTGGCTGATCTTGACCGCCATCCAGAACTAAACATTCTTCCTTATCATAATCTAGGTGAGACAAAGTACGAGATGATTGGCCAGGAATACTCTCTAAATGATGTAGAAAGCAGAAAGAAGATGGATCCTCGCCTGCAGGAGTTATATGCTCTATGTAAGGAAAGCGCTCCAAATAACCGTATCAGTCTAGGCGGCGATGCCATTGACCAGAAAGGGTAATTGTCCCCCTTCTCTATTTACCAATAATCTTAAAAAAGCATTTGTACTCATGCCCCAAAGCCCGATATCTACTCGACCTGCACTCTGATTGTTATACGGAAAAATCTGTGGAGATGTACTATACTCGGTCTTACCGTTCGAGCAAGATCACGCAAGTGGACAGGTACCTAACGTAGTATGACGATCTTACATAAATTGACCAACGACAAACAACCCCAAAACAGAGCAGGAGTATTTCACCGAATCAAATCGGAGTATACTCCTGCTTCTTCATACAAAACAGACAGCCCCCTATCGGGAGCTGTCTGTTTTGTGCGTGTAATTGCCAAATGTTCCGTGTCCCTGTTCGGGCAGTCAAAGACAATAGGCCCAGATAAGTCTTGGTCTAGCACCGATTTAGCCGGTGGTTTTGAGTCGTCTAACTTTTATTGTATCCAGAGCAAAAGTTTCTTGCTGACGTAAATAGACATCTTCTTTGGCCCCAATGATGTTCATCCCTGAGTGGGGACCCCGGTGAAGATCATCTTCGCAGCAATCTTGTCACTGCCCGCATTGAAGGCTTCCACCTCTACCACAACCAGCTGTTGGCCTCGCTTGAGGACCCTTGCCACCGCAACGGCCTTCTCCTCTGTGATAGCCCGAAGGAGGTTGATCTTATACTCCACACCGATGACCGACTGTCCTTCGGGCAGGACGGTCAGGGCGGCATAGCCGGCAGCCGCCTCACAGAGTGCTCCGGTGACACCCCCATGGAGCAGATCGGTCTGCTGGAGCAGGTCTGGCCGCTTCCGGCAGGAGATGACCACCCGGCCCTCCTCGGCCTCTTCCACCTGGAGTCCCAGCAGCCGGGCAAAGCTCTGCTTCTGAATGCCAGCCCGGACCTTTTCCATCCAGTCTTCCATGTCTATCTTTATCCTTTCAGGCAGACCTGCAGGGCCTCCTCGAAGATCTCAAAGCCCTTCTCCAGCTGCTCGTCGGTGATGACCAGAGGAGTCAAGAAGCGGACCACCTGATTCCAGCGACCAGCAGGCTCGATCATCAGGCCTCGCTTCACGCACTCCTGGACCATAGCGGGAACGATGGTCTTGTGGGGAGCCTTGGTGTCCTGGTCCTCCACGAACTCAATACCGATCATGGCACCCAGGCCACAAGTACATCCAGTGCCGACAGGGGCTCTTCCCCACGTCCTACTTCTTCTCCCACAGGACTGGTGGCAATCACTCGGAGCAGGCGTTGAAAGCAATGATCGCCCGATTGATCAAAGACGAGGACCCTCACCACCCTCTCAGCGACCAGGACATCGTGGACATCCTGCGCTCTGAGGGGATCAATCTGGCCCGCCGAACCGCAGCCAAATACCGGCAGGCTTTGAAGCTTCCACCCAGCTATCAACGCAGACATCCTTGAATGTCAGAATTCAATACTATATTATGAATGCAGCAAGGCTGTGTCACAGGTCATCTGTGACACAGCCCTTTTCATTTTATTTCTATTGTAGACTTTACCGCTGGGGACCGTGCGGGTCACCGGTGAAAGGCCATACCAGGATCCTCTCTGCTTTTTATGATACTCTCGTTGAGCCTTCTTGCTCTGCTTGCTTAAGGGGATCACTTGCTTCATCGTATTCTCTCCTTCCTATTTTACATTTCCATTACAATCCTCTCTATGTTCTTGCATTTGGGCCCTACTGGGTTTATTCTGTAGTACTCCCTTTCCGGGAAATCTATCCAACAGGAGGCCATTGTTATGGTGAACAAACCTTTCCGGGTCATTGATCCCATCGCCACCGGCGCAAACATCCTGCGTCTCCGCAAAGAGCGCGGGCTGACTGTCCGGGACCTGCAAAACTACTTTGGCTTTGAAGAACCTCAGGCCATTTACAAATGGCAGAGAGGTCAGAGCCTTCCTACCGTCGACAACCTGTACGCTCTCGCAGCCCTGCTGGACGTATCCATGGACGAGATCCTGGTGCCCTCAAGGCCAAAACTGAATATCGTATATTGCGAGCAGCAGGCCCAAGCAGCCTGCTGCTCTTCGCTTTTCTTTGGAGCAAACCGTCAGCCATCGGAGATGCGACAGAAAACGTTAGCCGCTTAGACCATTTTGCCTCAAAGGTTCTCCCCTGCCCAGGCAGGGGAGAGACTCTCTTTGGCTGCAACACAAAACTCGTTCCCATTGGAACCAATGTATTTACGATGGAGATGTCAGGGTGCCAGAGAGACAGGATGTCGTTTGATTGGGCAAATGACGAGACAACGCAGAGCGCAGCGCGGAATGCAGGGTGCTCCTTAGCAATCACGCAGTTTTCAAGACTGCAATGTCTCATTTTCATTAGATGTGCAGCACTATAGTTCGTCTGCACCTGAACCGATCGCCGCGTCCTCCGTCTCCGCCGCATCTCCGATGGCTGAGAGTTCCTCCTACTCAAGCGGGAAGCTTCCCCTCCAGGTAGTCTTCAAAGAGTTCGGTAAAGGTGTCGTTCACATCGAAAGGCGACGTATACTCCACACGAGCATTGACCAGGGCCGCATCCAGGGCGTTGGAGGTCTCATCGGCCTTTCTGCTCAAATCCCTGCACAGCTTTCGAATCTTGTTGCGATCGAAGTTGATAGTGACGCCCCGCTTCACATCACATCGATACGCAACCTGATTCCCCTCATTGTTGAATCGATACCCAGTCCCACCGTTAGGGATGAGAGTCTCAGATGCTCGCACCCCCACCATACGCCGGAACAGAGTTGCGATATCTTGCCGCTTACTGTTGAGACCTATCTCTCCATCCAGGCCGGCAGCCAAGTCGAGCTCGGACTTGGTCTTTTGGATGGCTCCGCTCAGCTTTTCCCGCTCGTCCAACAGATACAACAGGAAGACGGCCATCTCGGTGATCCGCTCGCTGTACTCAGTGGAAGGCTGTTCCATGGTGGTCTCGTCCTCAGCCTCAGCCATGACCTTTTTCCGCAGATAGGTATTCTGTACTTTGGTAATGTTTTGCTCACTGCGCAGGATGGACTGCGCCTCATCCATCATAGACAGAAGCTTGTTCTGAAAGCGGAACGCTTCTTTCAAATTCATGATTCGTCACTCCCTTATTTTGTTTCGTTGATTCTATGATACGGGATGGGACGTGGGTTGTCATTGAACTGCTGGTTTAATCTATCTATATCAAAAAGCAAAACAGGAGCATATCCACCGAATCAAATCCTCGGAAGATATACTCCTGTTCCTACATCTTTATTTACCAATTGTAATTTATGACGGTTAGATGCGCAAACAAAATACGGCTGTACAAGCATGCACAGCCATCTTTGGGTTCGTTCAGATTCAATTTTATCCAGGGAAATTTTTTTGTAGACGCAACCAGACATCCAGGTGCCCGCCGCCTCACCTCTGCAATTTCACTCGATTTTTCGACTTTTTTAGATTCTTAAGGAAAATATATAGTTATTTTACTCATTTTGGACGATTTTTCATCTGCCAGACCGGTTTTTTCTGGGTTCTAACAGCAAAAAAGCCTTGATTTTATTGGATTGTTAGAAAAGTGTTAGAATTCTGGTTTTCCGGCCTTTCCGAAAACAAAGGAAAAACCCTTGAAACCGTTGAGTTTCAAGGGTTTTTTTGGTTGCGGAGGAAGGACTTGAACCTTCGGCCTCCGGGTTATGAGAAATCGCTTGATATAGGTACTCATCCAAATCGACCAAAATCTGTGCCATTGGAATTTGTTTTTTCCTTTTGGAACAGTATATTCGTTTTAACACCCCGTCTTAGACGCAATCCTAGTTGGGGTCAAATTGGGGGCAATATGTAGCCACTTTCATACATAAACAATTGTAATCTCTGTTTCGAATTCCTCTCCCATCGAAATCGGACTAAAGTCAAACTTCGATTCCTTACTGCAATGTTACGTTAACAGCATACAAAACGAAGTAGATATTGTTCCACAACTCCCAGAATCTACTCTTGAGCCCCTTGTTCCCCAAAAAACATTCGAATTATTGGATTCTCTGCATCGGTAAAAATTCACCACAAAGCAAAAATTGCCTCGTCCATTGGAAATATCTCCATGGATGAGGCTTTCTTTTTTCGCCAACGTTTTATTCTTGTTCCATATGGACATCTCACATACAATGTGCTAAACTTATGTCAATACATTCCGGTAATATTCGGCATCTTGCACAGAATAGGAGGAGATCACATGCGAAATCGCTTGATAGCCACGTTGCTTACCCTATCCATGCTTCTATCCATCCTTCCACCTACAGCTTTTGCCGCAGAGGAAGGCCCCAACATCACCATCGATGATAAACTGGTGGTAGAGGATGGCAAGGCCATCGAATCACTTCCCGCTGGTGTTGATTACACCAGAGGCACTCTAACCTTGGACAAAGCCTCCCTGATCAATCTACATATTCACGGAGGCGATGACGTGACCATCGTCCTGCGGGGTGAGTCCACCGTCCAGGATGACGGAACCATTGTAGACGAAGACGGCAACCTACGGGAGCCCGTTATGCTGGGCAACACCACCGTCACCATTAAGGGTCCAGGCAGTCTGATTGCCACTGCTTCTTCTTCCGAGGGCCGAGCCTTTGTGGCAGACTACACCGACCTGACTATCACCGATGGCGCCACGGTCACTGCCCAGGTCATCGAAGATAAAGCGGAACACCACGGATCCTTCGAGTCTGTCTCCGGCAGCCTGACCGTGGAGGGTGGCGCCACCCTGAACGTCCTCGGACTGGGTGGCCTTGGACTGACCGAAAACGGCACCGGATCCGGCTCCCTGGCCTATAGCTTCAAGGACTGCACCATCAATGCAAACTGTCTCTGGATGACCTCTGACCTGGAAGACAAAACACACCAGGTCACCGTTGGACCGGATGCAGTGTTAAACTTATCTGCAAAGAAAAACATCGACGCTGACACCGCTGGCAATGTTCTGCAAATTTTGGACGGCAGCCACTTCATTCTGGATGGTGGTCAAGTGACCATTGATACCACTGAAGCCTCCAACGGGGATCAGGCTGCAGTTTTGATCCAGGGTAAAAACTCTCTGCTTGATCTACGCAGCGGCTCCTTTGATGCCGATATTGCCGGTTCCCACAGTATCCAACTCGATGACAACGCCGCTCTCATTCAGACCGGCGGTACTTTGTCTGCCCAAGTAAGTGGAAGCAGCTATGCTCTGCTGGTAAGCAACGGCAATGTCACCCTGAAGGGCGGTTCTACCGGTTTTACCGGAGGCTATGGTGTGCTGCTGGAATCCCGCCTTGATTCCAGTTCCATGACTATCAACGGAGGCTTCGCCAACATCACCAGCACCAAGGGTGATACTCTGTCCATCCGATCCGGCGGCAAGTTTACGATGTTAGACGGCTCTGTCACGCTGGAAAGTTCTTCCGGACTGCCTCTGTATTGCGAGGGCGGTTCCACCAATCTGTTGGGCGGTGCTGTCTATCTGGAAAATGCCAACGGGCATATCGCATTGTCTGCCAAGAGCAAAGACCAAGTCATCATCGGCAGCGGAATGTATGTTCTGGACAATAATACCGGCAAGGAAATTACCATGACCGGCAACAAGGAAGGCCAATTCCTCAGCCCCTCTGTCACCATATCCGGTGAGAAGAGCCTTGGGGCATACGATTGCGACCTGAGCATCCCCAGTGGTCAGATCACCCAGGGTGCTCGGTTTACCGTTCGTGCCATCGTGTCTCTGGGCGCACCCAAAGGCGAGGTTACCTTTGCCCTGCCTGCCGGTGTCTCCTATGTGCCGGGAAGTCTGACCGTGGATAGCCGCTCGGTCTCTCCCACCAGCACAGATCCTCTCACCGTTCCTCTCCAGGAAGGTGGAACCATCCGTTTCAGCGCCATTGCCCGTGACTCCGGCGGAAAGGACCTGACCGCTGTCACCACCGCAGGAAACCAGAAGTATCAGGAGAAACTGAACTTTGATGTCAGCGCCTTCAACCTGTCTCTGCCCAGCCGTACCTGCCGACTGGAACTCCCCGTGTCCGGTTCCGCTGTCCCCAACGGCTCTATCGTCTTCTATGAAGGCACTCGTTCCCTAGGCAGAGCATCGGTCAACGCCCTGGGCACCTGGTCCGGAACCGTCACCCTGCCCGAAGTGGAAGGAGAGCACACCGTTCACGCTGTTCTTACCCTGATGGATGGCTCCACCATCCGCAGTGAGGATCATATCGTCACCTACGAGCCCGAAGCCGACGAAGTAAAGACCCTCACCATCACCAACTATATCCATGGACGTACCGACCTGGATCCCCCCATCGAAGAGACCCTGGTCATTGACTATGTAAACGGCGAGGACAGCTCTGATTATTATTCCTTCTGGCCTGACCTTCCTACCCTCTCTTTCCGGGTTGACTTTGTAAAGGATTCCTCTGCCCAAAGTCAGGTCACCGTGGTCACCACCAACCGGAATGGCCAGGAGACCAAGGTTCCCCTCCGCTACAAGGCCGCTGAAGATGCCTGGTTCGGCTCTTACGATTTTGATGACGAGAGTGTGCCCTACAAGTTCCGGGTGGAATATGTCTCCGGCACGCCCTCTGAAGGAATCGAACTGGAAGGTGAATTTGCCTATGATGAAAACGGCAATCTCATTCGAGGCGTTTATGACGATGGCGTTGTTTACTTTTATACCTATGACTCCAACAACAAACTGAAGCAGGCTTCCAGCGGTGACTTTACATATTACTATGATAAGCAGTCCCGCATTGCAAAAGCTGAAAACTCTAACGGCATTATTGCTACTTTAGACTATGACAACAGCGGGAACATCAAAAAAATCTCCTTCAACGAGGAAGATCCTCTAATTTACACCTACAACAAAGACGGAAAGACCACAAAAGTAACCCAAGGTAAAAATACATATCACTTCAATGACAATCAGCAAGTCATTTCTATCATTAATAAAGACGGGACAACGACAATTTCGTACAATGCGGATGGATGTATCTCCAAGGTCACTTACCCTGATGGCACCTATTCTCAGTATTCCTATGACAGCAACAGACAGATGAGTAGCGTAACCGACGGTACAAACACCTATTATTTCCGTTATAATGGAGATATGACTTTCATGCGGGATGACGAAGGTACAGAAATATCCTGGAGTCCCTCCTCTATTCCCGTTGAACAATACTTTGATTTAAAAGACGCCTATACCACAGGTGAACTCCATGTTAGAACTCAGGATGGTGACTCCATATCCTATATCATCGACAAAGAAAGCCTGACCATTACAAGTACCACTCCCAAAGAACAGACTTACATCTATGTATACAATAAAAATGGCGATTTAATCTCCGTTACAGAAAACAACCAGACTACTAAGTTTTCTTATGATAATGCAGGAAATCTGACCAAAATAACCTATCCAGACGGTAAATCTATTACGTATCAATATGACAAGAAAAATCAACTTGTTCAGGTCATTGACAATGAAGGCTATCAAACTGGGTATGTCTATGATTCCAGGGGCCGCATCACCGGTTTAACTGATGGTTCCAATGAATGCGTCACCTACCAATATAATTCTGACGATACCCTTGCCCGAGTTGACAATGCAAACGGTACTTATACGACTTATGCCTACACTGGAGGAAATGTATCATCAATCAAACATCATGATAAAGATGACAATTTACTCTCTTCCTTTGTATACACCTATGACCGGGCAGGAAACGTCACTTCCATGACTGATACCGAAGGTACCTGGACTTACGCCTACGACAAGGACGGGCAACTCATCAAAGCCACTACCCCTGATGGTAGAATCACTACCTATGCCTACGATGCCGCCGGCAATCGTACTCAGGTAAGCTACAACGGTCAGACGGTTTCTTACACATCCAATATAGACAATCAGTATACCACTTACGGTAACACTACCCGCACCTATGATGCCACTGGCAATCTGCTCACTGAGACCTGCGAAGGAAAGACTGCACGGTATACCTGGAATGACAACGGGCAGCTTATTGCTTATGTAGACTTCAGTGGCACAAAGTATGAATATGGATATGACCTCTTTGGTTTGCGAAATAAGGTAACCGTCAACGGAAAGACCACATCCTTTCTCAATGATCCCCTCGGATACGGCATGCCCATCGCCTCCTACAACAGTTCCGGAGACCTTCACTATATGCTTACCAGTACTATTGCTGCAACTAGAAGCGGAAACTCCACGTATTATTACAACGCCAATTTGATCGGCTCTGTTACAGAAATCACTGGTGATTCAGGATCTGTTGTTAATCGATATACTTATGATCAGGAGGGAAATGTTGTTACCAAAACCGAAGGCATCAACAATCTTTTCAGCTATGCTGGCCTCTTTGGTCTAGTTAATGATGAAAATGGTTTAATTTACAACCGCTCCCGATACGTCTCTATAGATTCTGACAGTTTCATTAGTAAAGATCCTGCTGGAGATTTGTATGATGACAACCTGTACCGATATGTTGGAAACAATCCAGTCAACATTCTTGATGTTAATGGTATGATGTCGATAGGAATTGGCAGACTAAAAAACATTGTATTAAAAAATCAGGTTCCCGTAAAGGTAAATCTCACCCCTAATATAGCTGAGAACGTAAATCACATGAATAATGCAGCAATGCAAGGATGGCTTTTTGGCCTGAGTGATATCCTTTCTGAAAAAGCAAAAAAATACTGGATTGGTAGTTTACTCGCAGTTTTGTTCGTTAGAGGTTCCCTCCCTGGGTATTCGTCCCCTCTGGAAGATCTACCACCACCGCCAGACACTCCCTCTCGTCCACCAGACACTCCCCTCGATTCGGATGATAACCTTCCACCTTTCATGCGTGCATTAGAGAATCCTGTCGCGGAAGCATTTAGCTGGAGTCCTTATCCATGGATGTATCCTCCTGTGCTAGCCGCAGCTTATGTAGCTGAAAAATGGCCTTCTAACCCCCTTACAAAGTTGGGAGGCTCGATCGGAAATATAGTTGGAGGGTTGCTCTATCCTGAACCTGAAATTGATCCTAAGCTATATCCCTATCTAATCGCACCCTACGATCCTTTTGACCCCGAGTCCAATCCCCAACTTAAGGGCAGTACTCCCGACCGGCCCATTACGGTCAACCTGGACCCCTCCGGCTACGTCTACGAAGGCATCGAATCCAACCGTCTGTCAGGAGTCACCACCACCCTTTACTACAGCAACAGCACCACGCAGCCCACCGGCAACGCTTCGGAATCCCAGAAGTGGGATGCTTCCAAGTTTGAGCAGTCCAATCCCCTTACCACCGATGCCATGGGCCAATATCTGTGGATGGTACCCGATGGTTGGTGGCAGGTGAAGTACCAGAAGAACGGTTACTCCACTGTCTATAGTGACTGGCTCCCTGTTCCCCCCATCCAGACTGACGTAAATGTTGGCCTGATCTCCAAAGAACCTGCCCAGCTGACCTTGTCCGGAGAAGCCGGCGACAAAGTCATTGTCCTGCGCTTTGATCGTCCCGTTCGTTTGGACTCCGTCTCTGCGCAAACTATCCAACTCAGCCACAGCGGAACTACTCTCTCCGGTACATTTATCCCCGTAGATCCCGCTGAAGCTGACGACGGCCAGCAGTGTGCCACCACCTTCTCTTTCCAGTTGTCCGGCGGACAGACCCTGAAGGACGGCTCTAATCTGACCGCCAAGTACAACAACATCATCACTTACGCAGGTGCATCCAGCAATGGCAGCGCATCGGCCACTGTAGTGGACCTGATGCCCTTCTCTGATGTGGGTAAGGGAGATTATTTCTATGACTCCATCTTCTGGGCCATCAACGCAGAGCCTCAAATCACCAATGGCACAGGAAAGACTACCTTCTCCCCCAACCAGGGCTGTACCAGAGGCCAGGCAGTTACCTTCCTCTGGCGCGCTATGGGAGAACCGGAACCGGAATCCACCACCAATCCCTTCACCGATGTGAGCGCAGGTTCCTACTACTACAAGGCCGTCTTGTGGGCCGTAGAGAACGGTATCACCAATGGCACCAGCAAGACCACCTTCTCCCCCAATGCCACCTGTACCCGCGGACAGATCGTCACCTTCCTCCATCGAACGGAAAACTCCCCGGAACCCCTTAGTGAAACCAATCCCTTCCGGGATGTCCGCACCTCGGACTACTTCTTTGATGCCGTCCTGTGGGCCGGTGATTGGGGTATTACCAAAGGCACCAGTGCCACCGCCTTCTCCCCCAACGCAACCTGTACCCGCGGTCAAATCGTTACTTTCCTCTATCGCGACATGAAATAATACTCAGTTCGGCACAAAGCCTCCGCCAACAGCGGGGGCTTTTGTCTTTCTTCAGCATTCGTTAGCCAACTCTTTTAGCCTCATGTGATTAATACTGCAAATACAAAAAACGTCATATCGGTATTGAACAAGTAACATGGTATTCATTTGTGAAGGCAATAAGTTAAGTTTCTTTCGTGTTCATACTTTATGTGCTGTCTCGCTAGAGTACCCATCCTTACTGGCACGTTCCAAAGAATATTATTCAACTCTAACGGAACACTTTTCTTCTATGCCATTAGGGTACAGCCTAATGGTACGTCCCACTCCTTTAACATCTATTCCGCTCTAGCGCATAGGAGATGTAGTTCTCCCACCAATAGATTGAAAAAGTTGAAGAGGAATGTGTAAATACACATTCCTCTTCTAATCGTTTCATTATTTCCAAAGCCGTCAGTTTCGATCATATATAGTACACAGAAAGTATCTCTTCCCCTATTACGGTTAGATGCGCAAACAAAAAACGGCTGTGCAAGCATGCACAGCCATCTTTGGGTTCGTTTAGATTTCATTGTATCCAGGGAAAATTTTTTTGTAGCCGTAACCAGACATCCAGGTGCCCGCCGCCTCACCCCTGTAATTTACTCGATTTTTTGACTTTTTTAGATTCTTAAGAAAAATATATAGTTATTTTACTCATTTTGGCCGATTTTTCATCTGCCAGACCGGTTTTTCCTGGGTTCAAACAGCAAAAAATCCTTGATTTTATTGAATTGTTAGAAAAGTGTTAGAATTCTGGTTTTCCGGCCTTTTCGAAAACAAAGGAAAAACCCTTGAAACCGTTGAGTTTCAAGGGTTTTTTTGGTTGCGGAGGAAGGACTTGAACCTTCGGCCTCCGGGTTATGAGCCCGACGAGCTACCAACTGCTCTACTCCGCGATATGGTGCCGGAGACCGGGGTCGAACCGGCACGGGATCACTCCCACGGGATTTTAAGTCCCGGGCGTCTGCCAATTCCGCCACTCCGGCATATCCAGCGGTCTCGCACTCCTTAGTGCTCAATTAATATAACATGACGCCTCTGATTTGTCAAGCACTATTTTCAATTCTTTTCAAGTTTTCTTATCGCTGGTCTCTTCTGCCGACGATCAGGATCAGCCGCAGCATCTGCAGGATGGAAGAAAACAGGGATGCCACATAGGTCAGGGCAGCTGCGGTGAGAACCTTTCGAGCCCCTCTCATCTCCTCTTCCCAAAGGATATTGTTGCCGGAAAGAATGGCCAGGGCTCTGCGGGAGGCATTAAACTCCACAGGCAGGGTGACCAGCTGGAAGAAGACAACAACTGCAAACAGCAGGATACCGATCTGCGCCAGCTGCATATACCCCATGAGCAGGCCGATCAGAATGATGGGCCAATAGAGCTTGGAGCCAAAGTTGGCAATGGGAACGGACGCAGAGCGAAGCTTTAAGGGTGCATAGCCAACATGATGCTGGATGGCATGACCGCATTCATGGGCGGCCACGCCGATGGCAGCCACCGAGGTGGAACCATAGACGTTGTCAGACAAACGCAAGACCTTTTCATGGGGAGAGTAGTGGTCGGTAAGATTGCCCCGTACCCGCTCGATCCGCACGTCATAGATCCCGGACCGCTGGAGGATCTGGGCGGCGACATCCTGCGCAGCCACTCCTCTGCCGTTCATGACCCGGCTGAATCGTCGATAGGTACTGCTGACATTCCAGGAGGCTATGGCACAGAGAGCAACCCCCAGAAGCACCAGATAATAGGTCGAGTCCCAATAGAATCCGTACATAATATCTTCCTCTCATACAATTAAGACATGATCTTATCAGTATTATATCCAGAAAAGCAGCCTTGTTCAAGAACTCTTTTCTCCCCATTTTTTACTGCCCAAAAGGATTCAAAAGTATTCCAAGAATGGTATAAAGAAAAAGAAGAAAAATGCCGGTTTTTCGCATTGACAAACAAAATATGGGGACATATACTGTTTTTGTATGCACATTTATCCATTTTACATTTTTAATTACAATACATGACACGTTTGGTACCATGCTTTGCAGGGGCCGCGTTTGAAAGGTGAGATAACATATGGCAAAGGTAATACTGGATATGAGCCGGTGCAAGGGCTGCTTTCTCTGCGCCAGCGTGTGTCCCAAAGAGGTCCTGACCCCCTCTCAGGAGCTGAGCTCCAAGGGTTTTGGCCTCATCCATCTGAACGAAGACAAAGAGTGCATCGGCTGCGGCGCCTGCTACAAGATGTGCCCGGACTACTGCATCGAGATCATCGATGAGAAAAAGGCTTAAGGAGGGAGAAACCATGGCAAAAGAACTGATCAAAGGCAACGAGGCCCTGGCAGAATCCTGCCTGCGTGCCGGCTGCAGATTTTTCAGCGGCTACCCCATCACTCCCCAGTCCGATATCCTGGAGTATCTGAGCTGGCGTATGGATGAACTGGGCGGCAGCTGCGTCCAGACCGAGTCCGAGCTGGCCGGCATCAACATGCTCTTCGGCGCAGCCTCCGCTGGCGCCCGTGCACTGACCACCACCTCCGGCCCCGGCTTCTCCCTGAAGCAGGAGGGCATCTCCTACCTGTGCGCCAGCGACGTGCCCGCTGTCATCGCCAACGTTCAGCGCATCGGCGCCGGTCTGGGCGATATCTTCGTGGGCCAGGGCGACTACTGGCAGATCACCCGCGGCGGCGGTCACGGTGACTACCGCACCCTGGTCCTGGCACCCGCCAGCGTCCAGGAGACCGCTGACCTGGCTTACATCTCCTTCGACCTGGCAGAGAAGTACCGCCACCCCGTCATCATCGCCACCGACGGCACCATCGGCGAGATGATGGAGAGCGTAGAGCTGCCCCCCATGAAGGAGCACGACATCGACAAGTATGACTGGGCCATCCGTCCCCGTCAGGAGGGGGAGAAGCAGAGAGTCATCTGGAACCGCTTCTGGGACCTGGGCAATGACGAGTACCCCATCTACCTGGTCAACAAGTACAAGGAGATGGAGGAAAACGAGCAGCGCTGGGAATGTGTCCAGACCGAGGACGCCGAGATCGTCCTGGTGGCCTACGGCATCAGCTCCCGTGTCTGCAAGTCCGCCGTCATCCGTGCCCGCAAGGAGGGCATCAAGCTGGGTCTGCTGCGCCCCATCACCCTGTGGCCCTACCCCAAGAAGGCCTTTGAGGCCCTGGGCCCCCAGGTGAAGGCATTCCTGGACGTGGAAATGAACATCCTGGGCCAGATGACCGACGACATCATCCTGGCTGACGGCAACCGCCATCCCGTGGAATTCTACGGCGAGTACTGGCACACCATTGACGAGAACAAGATCCTGGCCAAGGTCAAGGAAATGTTAGAAAAGTATGAAGGAGGCGGTAAAGCATGAATTTTAAAGCATCCAAGCACATCGATTTAAACCAGCAGGCCTCCTGGTGCCCCGGCTGCGGCCACGGCATCATCTGCCGCATCATCACCGACGCAGCTGACAAGCTGGGGGTGGGTGACCGCATCGTCACCGTGGACGACGTGGCCTGCGGCCAGTTTGGCCAGTACGCCATGGACTACAACTCCATCATGGGTGCCCACGGCCGTGTTGTCGCTACTGCGGCAGGCGTGAAGCGGGCCCGCCCCGACGCCCTGCTCATCGCCCGTCCCGGCGATGGCTCCGCCTACAGCATCGGCATCGAGTCCACCATCTCCTGCGCCATGCGCAACGAAAATATCCTGACCATCGTCATCAACAACTCCGTCTTCGGCATGACCGGCGGCCAGATGTCCCCTGCTACCCTCTACGGCATGAAGACCTCCACCTCTCCCTTCGGCCGCACCGCCGAGCGGAACGGCAGCATGATGGACATCACCAAGCTGCTGGGTCAGACCGATATCGCCTACCTGGCACGCTGCTCTGTAGACAGCATCGCCAACATCAACAAGACCCAGAAATGCATCGAAAAGGCACTGAAGAAGCAGATGAACGGCGAGGGTTTCTGCCTGGTGGAGATCCTGAGCCCCTGCCCCACCAACTGGAAGCTCACCCCCGAGCAGTCCATGGAGTTCATCCGCAACACCCAGAGCAAGGCTCTGCCCCTGGGCGAATTCATTGACAAGGGAGGCAACGAAGCATGATTGAAGTCATCTGTTCCGGTTTCGGCGGCCAGGGCGTCCTGGTGGCCGGCATGATCCTGGCTGATGCAGGCATGGAGGCCGGCAAGAACGTCTCCTGGTACCCCTCCTACGGCTTTGAAATGCGCGGCGGCGCTGCCAACTGCGACGTGAAGATCAGCGACGAGGAGATCCCCAGCCCCTACTGCCTGGAACCCGACGTGGTCTACACCCTGAACGAGCAGGCCATCGACACCTATGAGAGCCGCCTGAAGCCCGGCGGTGTCCTGCTGGTCAACAGCTCTCTGGTCTCCGAGGGCCGCACCTACCGTGACGACATCATCGTCATTAAGGTCCCCGCCACCGACATCGCCACCGAGCTGAAGAACCCCAAGGGCACCAACATCGTCATGCTGGGCGCCCTGGCCTGCGCCTCCAATAAGTATGACGAGGACGAGATGCGGGCCGCTGTGGAGCACTACTTTGGTAAGAAGGGCAAGAACAACCCCAAGAATACCGAGTGCTTCAACCGGGGCGCTGAGGCAGCAAGGAGCCAGTTATAATGGAAGAAAAAAAGATGAGACTGCCCCTGGAGGGCGTCAAGGTCGTGGAAATGGGCACCGTGGTGGCAGCCCCCACCACCGCCCGTGTCCTGGCCTCCTATGGCGCCGACGTCATCAAGGTGGAGACCCTGGACGGCGACGTGATGCGTCAGGCCGGCACCCACGAGTTCACCCCCTATGAAGATGACCTGAACCCCCTGTTCACCGTCCATAACAGCGGCAAGAAGTTCATCTCCCTGAACTTCAAGACCGCTGAGGGCAAGAAGGTCCTGCTGGACCTGCTGAAGGATGCTGACGTGTTCATCACCAACGTCCGGGAGCAGTCCCTGGTCCGCAATGGCCTGGACTACGAGACCATGAAGGAACACAACCCCGGCCTGATCTACGCCCACTTCCTGGGCTACGGTGAGACCGGCCCCGCCGCTAACAACCCCGGCTTCGACATCAGCGCCTTCTGGCTGCGCTCCGGCCCTCTGGCCGACTGGTCCACCGAGGGCTCCTTCCCCTTCCTGCCCACCTACGCCTTCGGCGACATGGCCACCAGCTCTGCCTTCCTGTCCGGCATCCTGATGGCCCTGTATGCCAAGAAGGAGACCGGCCTGGGCACCAAGGTGGGCACCTCCCTCTTCGCCAGCGGCATCTGGTGCAACGCCATCGGCGTGGTCCAGACCCAGTTCGAGCGGAAGGACCTGAACCCCGAACCCCTGCGCCCCACTGACCCCTTCAACCAGACCTACCTGTGCAAGGACGGCCGCTGGATCGGCGTCTACTGCAACGAGTACGTCATGGACAAGGAGAAGATCTCCAAGCTCTTCGGCATCGAGTGGATCTGTGACGATCCCCGCTGTGCCACCATCGACACCCTCCAGAAGACCAACGCCATCGAGGAGGTCATCACCCAGTGCAACGAGATCTTCCTGACCAAGACCGCCGCTGAGTGGAGAGAGATCTTCTCCACCAACAATGTGGCCTGCGAGATCATGAAGAAGTCCCACGAGGTCAGCAAGGACCCCCAGGCCATCGAAAACGGCTACGTGGTCCCCGTGGAATTCCCCGACGCCGACAAGACCACCGTGATGCTCCCCAATCCCCCCGTCTGGTTCAGCGACTACGGCCGCAAGGAGTACAAGCCCACCGGCCCCCTGGGAGAGGACACCGACGAGATCCTGACCTCTATGGGCTACACCCCCGAGCAGATCGCCGCCATGAAGGAAGCCGGCGCTGTTCACTAAGGAGGACCACATGAAGCACAAGTTTATCGCCAAGCGGTACTGGAAGGACCAGAGCACCGCCATGGGCCAGTCCGACGTGCTGGCCAAGTCCTTTGACGATGTCATCAACCTGAGCCTGGGTGACCCCGACCTCATCACCCACGAGCTCATCATCGACAAGGCCTTTGCCGATGCCAAGGCCGGTCACACCAAGTACACCGACTTCCGGGGTGACCCCGAGCTCCGCCAGGAGATCGTGAAGTTCTATAAGGAAGAGTACAACATGGAGGTTGCCGACGAGGAGGTCTTCGTCTCCACCTCTGCCTGCATGGGCATGTACCTGGCCCTGGAGGCCATCCTGGACGACGGGGACGAGGTCATCATCCAGGCCCCCTACTTCACCCCCTACCCCCAGCAGGTGGAGCTGGCCCGGGGCATCCCCGTGGAACTGCCCACCTATGAGGAGGAGGACTTCCAGATCAGCACCGAGCGCATGGAGAGCCTCATCACCGAGCGCACCAAGGCCCTGGTCATCAATTCCCCCTCCAACCCCACTGGCAACTGCCTGACCATGGAGACCATGGAGAAGATCGCCGCCATCGCAGAGAAGTACGACCTGGTGGTCATTGCGGACGACATCTACACCGCCTTCAGCTACCAGAACCCCTTCGTGCCCTTTGCCTCCCTGCCCGGTATGCGGGAGCGGACCATCATCCTGAACTCCTTCTCCAAGAACTTCACCATGACCGGCTGGCGCCTGGGCAACATCATTGCCCCCGACTACATCATCAAGACCATCCAACAGATCAATGAGAACATGGTCTTCACCGCCCCCTCCGTCTCCCAGCGTGCGGGCATCTATGCCCTCCGCCACCGGAAGGAGATCCAGCCCGACATGGTGGAGGAGTACCGCAAGCGTATGTTCTACGCCGCCGAGCGGATCAACCAGATCCCCAAGCTCAGCGTGCTCTATCCCCCCAAGGGCGCCTTCTACCTCTTCGTGAACATCAAGAAGACCGGCCTGTCCAGCGTGGAGGCCTCCGACATGATCCTGCGGGAGGCCCATGTTCTCACCCTGCCCGGCAACGCCTTCGGCGCCTGCGGCGAGGGTTACGTCCGGATCGCCTGCACCTGCGGGGTGGACGTGCTGAAGGAGGCCTTTGACCGGATCGAGAAGGCCCTGAGCTGACTGCACCCGACAGACGAATGTATGCACCCCCAATATTCATGAATATTTATTCATTTATCTCTTGACTTTTGTGGACGGGGGTCGTATAATCATACCATCAACAAGCCGCTGAACGGCGAAAACGAGGTATTCTTATGAAAAACATGAAAAAAATCCTTTGCGCTGTCCTCTCTCTCGTGATGGTGCTGTGCATGGCCGCCTGCGGCGGCGACACTTCCGCAGAGACCGAGACCCCCAGTGATTCCGCCGCTTCCGGTAAGATCGCTGAGATCCAGGAGAAGGGCCAGCTGGTGCTGGGTACCGCCTCCGGTTATCCTCCCTTTGAGTTCGTCAGCATGGAAAACAACGGCGAAGTCATCGGCATCGACGTAGAACTGGCTCAGGCCATCGCCGACAAGCTGGGCGTTGAACTGGTGGTCCAGGACATGCCCTTTGGCGAGCTGATCATGAACCTCAACAGCGGTGTCTGTGATATCGTCATCGCAGGTCTGCCCGAGACCCCTGAACGTGCCGAGATGGCCGACTTCTCCATGATCTACGTCAATGACGAGCAGACCATCATCGTCCGTGCCGAGGATGCCGACAAGTACACCTCTCTGGAAGACTTCGAAGGCAAGACCGTGGATGTTGAGCTGGGCGCTTCCTCTGAGACCGTGGCAAGAGAAGAACTCCCCGGCGCCACTGTCAACGCCCTGTCTCTCATCGCTGACTGCTTCACCGAGCTCAGCCAGGGCAAGTGCGATGCCGTGGTCACCGGCATGGTGGTTGGCAAGCAGTACGTGGTCAACAACAGCGCTTATGCCGAACTGGCCGACATCGACTTTGTGAACAAGGATAAGCCCACCCAGGCCTGCATCGCAAAGGGTGCCCCCGAGTTCCTGGAGCTGGTGAACGAAGTCATCAAGGAAAACCAGGACAACGGCAACTTCGACAAGTGGATCGACCAGTACAGCGCACAGGCCAGCAAGGAAGCCCAGAGCTGACCTATCCGCTGACATCCAGCAACATAAAAAGCACTGGAAACGTGGTTTTCCCGCGTTTCCAGTTCTTTGCGTTTATCCCGCCCCTCCTTCCCCGGGGGGAATCTGAATAACAAGGTGATCACACACATGGAACGTGAATTTATTCTGGAGGTCAAGAACCTCGGCAAAAGCTTCAAGGATCTTGAGGTTTTGAAGAGCATTGATCTCAATGTCAAAAAAGGCGACGTGGTGGCCATCATCGGCCCCTCCGGCTCCGGCAAGAGCACCATGCTCCGCTGCCTCAACCGCCTGGAAGAGCCCACCAAGGGCGAGATCCTCTTCCACGGCGAGAACATCCTGGACAAGAAGGTTGACATCAACAAGATCCGCATGCAGATCGGCATGGTCTTCCAGCAGTTCAACCTCTTCCCCCACCTGACGGTGAGAAGAAACATCACCATCGCCCTGACCAAGCTGCGGAATATGCCCGAGGCCGAGGCCAACGCCACGGCAGACCGTCTGCTGGAGATGGTGGGCCTGGCTGAGAAGGCGGATGTGTACCCCGCCAGCCTCTCCGGCGGCCAGAAGCAGCGCATCGCCATCGCCAGATCTCTGGCCATGAACCCCGAGATCATCCTCTTTGACGAACCCACCAGCGCCCTGGACCCCGAGATGGTAGGCGAAGTGCTCCAGGTCATGAAGGACCTGGCCAAGGCCGGCATGACCATGCTGGTGGTGACCCACGAAATGGGCTTTGCCCGGGAGGTCGCCTCCAAGGTCATCTTCCTGGACGGCGGCTATGTGCTGACCGAAGGCGCCCCCGAAGAGGTTTTCGAGCACGCAGAACACGAGCGTGTGAAGGCCTTCCTGGCCAAGGTCATGTAAGGAGGACACTATGGGAATCATCAATGCTCTGACTTCTGTCGTTAACGTATTTGCAAAATACGACGACCTCTTTCTCCACGCCCTGCTGATGACGGTGATGCTCTCTCTGGCCACCGTGCTTATCAGTAGTGTGCTGGGCAGCCTTATGGCCCTCATGAAGATCTCCGGCAACCCCATCCTCCGGGGCATCGCCACCGCCTACGTCTCCTTCATCCGGGGCACCCCCCTGATGGTGCAGATCTTTATGGTCTTCTACGGCCTGCCCCTGCTGGGCATCAACCTGCCCACCTTTGAGTTCATGGGCTCGGACTTCAGCCGCTTCTTCTCCGGTCTGCTGGCCCTGGTCATCAACAGTGTCGCCTACGTCTGCGAGATCGTCCGCGGCGGTATCCAGTCTATCGACGAAGGCCAGATGGAGGCCGCCCGCAGCCTGGGCTTCAACAAGCGGCAGTCCATGACCTTCATCATTTTCCCCCAGGCCCTGAAGAACATCCTGCCCGCCCTGGGCAACGAGTTCGTCAGCGTCATCAAGGAGTCCTCTCAGGTCTCCATCATTGGCCTGGCCGAGCTGATGTACATCACCACCACCGTGCGCTCCATCAGCTTCCGCTCCTTCGAGCCCCTGCTCATCGTTTCCATCCTCTACTTCATCCTGACCTCGGTATGCTCCCTTCTTATCAAGAAGATGGAAAAGAAGCTGTCGGTCAGCAACCGCTCCTCCAACTAAGATATCCAAACATGAAAACAGGCTCGTATGCAGATGCATACGAGCCTGTTATATTTTTAATATCCGATGGCCAGACCAACGAGAAGCAGGCCGCTGGTGAGGATCAGATTCAGAATCTGGAACTTCCAGCTCCACTTGAACCAATCTCCATAGCTCACGTCCGCCAGGCCCAGGCTGATGAGCAGGACCGGGTTGGTGGGGTACAAGACATTGGAGAAGCCGTCGCCGAAGGCAAAGGCCAGGATACACAGCTGGGTGGAGATCCCAAAGATCTGGGCCATGGGGACGATCAGAGGGATCAGCATGAAGGCCTTGGCAGAGCCGGAGGAGATGAAGAAGTTCATCACCAGAACGATCAGGTAGATGAACAGGATCACCGCCCACTCGGGCATGGTACCGGCCAGGTCCACCGCCCCGTGGAGGATGGTGTCCAGGACGTTGGCCTCCTCCAGGGTGAACTTGATGGAGGAGGCCATAAGGATCATGATGACCGCCGGGAAGATGCTCACCACGCCATCCCAGAAGGTCTTGGCCAGGGCCTTGCCTCCCATGCCGGAGACCAGGATGGACACGATACCCGCCGCCAGGAAGATAACTGCCACGATGATCATGGTGTAATCCTGGAGGGCTGGGATGAAGCCGGAGCAGAGGATCAGGGCGATGCCCACACCCAGGATACCGGCAAAGCAGACCAGGCTTCTATCCATTCTGGGGTCTTTATGGAAGGTCTCCCCTGCCTGGACAAATTCGATAGGCTTTTCAATCTTTTTTGCATAGCTCCGGACAAAGGCCAGCAGAAGACCATAGATCAGTGCAAAGGCCAGAATGCGCATAGAGGGTCCGGAGAACATAGGAAGCCCCGCCAGCTGCTGGGCCACACCCACGGTGAAGGGGTTGCAGATGCCCGCCGCAAAACCACAGCCCACCGCCAGCAGGCTCATGCCCAGGCCGGTGAGGGCGTCCCAGCCCAACTGAATGGCCAGAGCCACCACGATGGGGACCAGGGGCACGCACTCCTCAAAGGAGCCGATCATGGAACCCATGGCCATGAAAAACAGGATGATGATGGCCATGAGCTGATAGCGGACTCCGCTGAAGCGATGGGTGATCCTGTCCAGCATGTACTTCATCAGGCCGCAGTGGTCCAGGCTGTTGAACACACCGCCGATGACCAGCAGAAAGGCAATGACTGCCAAAATGGTGGCGTTTCCCGGTGCCCCCAGCACCAGGAGGGGAGAGAGCAGCCACTTCCAGAAGGGGATGCCGCCCTCCACCGGGCTAAACCCGCTGGAGGTATCGATGATAAGGTTGCCGTTTTCATCGGGAATCCGGGCATAGGCACCACCAGGGACCACCAAGGTCAAGATGTAAGCGGCCACCATCAGCACAAAGATGACCACAATGGCCGTGAGAAAGGACCGGGTGCTGATATTCAGGCCCTTTTGTTTCTGTTCACTCATAAAGAGGCCTCCTTGATCACATAGCGGTAGAAGTCCACAGCAGGGGCCAGAGCAGAGAGATCCACGTTCTCGTCGATGCCGTGGATGCTGTCCAGCTGCTGGTCACTGATGAGGAAGGGGGTAAACCGCAGGCAGTGGTCGCAGACCCGACCGAAGAACCGGCTGTCGCTGGCCCCGGTCATCACATAGGGGGAGGTCTTTACCCCGGGAAACACTTCCGTCACCGCCCGTTCCACCAGGCGGAAGGCGTCGCTGGTATGGTCGGACAAGGGAGACGGGAAGCCCGGGTCCAAAACCTGGGTCTCGATGTCAAACTGTTTGGCCAGGTCAGAAATGACTTTGATGCTGTCCGGCCCTCCCTGATGGTGGGAGTAGCGCATATTGCCGATGACCCAGGCCTCCTGGGGCAGAACGTTGGTCCCCTGGGAGCCGGAGGCCATGGTGAAGGCGATGGTGGTTTTCAGCATGGCGTTGGCCGTGCCGGACACCAGGGGCATCACCTTCAGGAGCAGACCCCGGAACAGCCGGGAGTGACCCAAAACCAGCTTCATAGGGCCGGACATGGAGGTGGACAGACAGGAGAACATGGCGTGGATGGTGGGAGAGATCTCCGCCTGGAACAGGTTGGCCTTCTCCACCGCCACCATGAACTTGCCCAGGCGGACTAAAGGCGTGTTCTTTCCAGGGGTGGATGCGTGTCCCCCGGAGGAGCGGGCGATGAACTTCAGGTCAGCACAGCCCTTCTCCCCCACGCCCACCATGGCGAAGGTCCCCTTGGCTCCACCGATTGGCTCGGTTAGGATCATCCCTCCCTCGTCCAGGACCATGGCAAAACGGATGCCCCGGTCCTGAAGGACCTGGGAGATCCGGTCGCCGCCGGAGCCTGTCTGCTCCTCGGTACAGGTGGACAGGAAATAAATGTCCTGGTTGGGAACGAACCCCTCCCCTGCCAGGTCATCAGCCGCCCGGAGCATGGCCCACAGACCGCCCTTGGTGTCCAGGGTGCCACGACCCCAGAGCTTGCCGTCGGCAACGGTACCGGAAAAGGGCGGGTGGGTCCACTGACCGGGAGCCTCTACCACATCATGGTGGTTCATGAGCAGGATGGGCAGGCCATCCCCATTTCCCTTCCAGCGAAGGAGAAAACTGCCGTCGAAGTCCTCATAGGTGCAGACGGCAAAGAGATGGGGAAAGAGTTCCCCCAGCAGAGTATGAAATTGATAGAATTTGGTCTTGTTCGGCTGCTCCGGGGTAGAGATGGTCTCCATTTGGATCATCCGGGCCAGCTCAGCTGCGTATGGTTCGGTGCGTGGGTCCAGCATGGGGATCCCTCATTTCTTATGTATAGTCGAATTATTATACCGTGTAGTATATAGATAGTCAATGAGATCCCCTCGGCGTTTGCTTATGTGTGATAAAGAAGCAATAGAAGTGCAAAAAATTTTGCCGTTCCTATCCGACACTTGGCCATTGTGTCGGATAGGTCGGGCGGTTATTCGGGCAAGTCAATCTTGCCGACAAAGCTGTAATAAATCTCAATG
>JAFSFC010000001.1 GCA_017435425.1 Ruminiclostridium sp.
GGACCAGCAGGCCGTCGGCGTCATAGTCTCCCCGGTGGAAGTTCACCAGGTCCACCAGGGTGTCGGGGTCGGTGTTCCACTGGGCCGCCAGATAGGACAGCAGCATCCGGCAGAACTCCATCCGGGTGATGGGGGACCGATAGTCCTCCGGCAGGTTGTCCGGCAGGAGCCCCAGAGACCAGGCCTCCCGGACCTCTTCTTTGGCCCAGTCAGCAGTATGATAGGTGGGCAGACCCTCCTCCTGGCCGTGACTGTGGCTGTAGGCGGCAGAGGCAGCGGGGACCAGCAGGGCGGCCATCAGAAAAAGGGAGAGAAGCGTTCGTTTCATGGTGGTTCCTCCTTAGTTGGTTTATTTAGATAGTCCTATTATAGCAGGTCTGGCGGGAAAATCAAGAGAAAATCTATAGAAATAAATCTTTCGTGCTGGAAACAGTTTCCTGTATAATCAGACGCTTGTGAGACCTGGATTGCAACAGGCAAACGGATTTTTTAGAAATTGTTCAGGTTTTCCTGTTGCAAATGGCGGGAAATGAGGTCTTAATATATAGAGGCCCTATCGAGAGCGGGAAGGACCCTTCGGGTGCCTGCCATAGGAGGAGAGAGTATTGCTTAGCATGATATGTGCGGTGGTCACCGAGCCGGATGACCAGGCGTTTATGATACAGTTTTATGAGCGTTACAAAAACCTGATGTTTTATACGGCGAAAACGGTCTGCCAGGACCGGGATGCCTGGGAGGACATCATGCAGGAAAGCATCCTGCGGCTGATTCCCCGGCTGGACCAACTGCGGGCCATGGAGGAAAAGGCCCGGACCAGCTATGTGGTGGTCACCGTCCGCAACACGGCCTATACCCATCTGCGGCAGACCGCCCGGGAAAAGGCCCGGCTCGTGTCCTGGGAGGATGTCCAGCGGGAGCCGGAGGTGGATATGGACGATGCGGAGGAACGCCTGATCCGGGAGGAGGAGACGGCGGACCTGGCGGCAGTCTGGCCGATGCTGTCCCCCCGGGACCGGTTCCTTCTGGAGAGCCGGTACTATTTGGAGGACAGCGATGAGCAGATCGCAAAGCAGCTGGGCTGCAGCAAGAGCAGTGTGCGGACCATGCTGAGCAGAGCCCGGAAGCGAGCGCTGGCCCTTATGATGGATAAGGAGAAGGTAAGATGAACTACAGGAAACAACTTGAGGAAGGGTTTGTGGACGCCTGGTTTGCCCTCCAGATAGACAGGATCGCCGAAGGGGAAGGTGCCCGCCTGGCGGCAGAATATCAAGCCAGCCGGGACGACTCTGCCTTTGCCCTGCCGGAGGACCTGGACCGGACGTGTCAGGGCCTGATCCGCCGGGCCCTGGCCGAGGAAAAGCGCCGCAGGGCGGTGGGTTCCCTGGGGGGCTTTGCCCGGCGGCTTCTGGTGGCGGTCCTGGTGGCAGTTTCCCTGATGGCCTGCTGGGTGCTGGCCAATCCCAGGCAGGAAAGCAGACCTGAGATCAGAATATATGAAGACACCTATGCCACCCATACAGACTATTATTTCCAGGAGAAGGAGCCCCTTCCCGACATCCTTGTGATCACGGCAGGCTGGCTCCCGGAGGGCTATGTCCTGAATGATGAGAGTTGGTCCGGGAACTCGTCTTCCAAGGTGTTTTACCAAAGACCGTCAGGGCACATTGAGATCGTAAAGACCCATCTGCTCCCGGATTCCCTGGAACCCGAAGAGCTGCCCCGGGAAGACGTCCGGGTCCAGGGATATTCGGGGGAGATCGTCACGGAGGGCGATTGGACCAGTGTGACCTGGGTGAATGAAGAGACCTGGATCAAGTATTGGGTCAACGCTGACGCACTGTCTGTGGAGACCCTGCTGAAGGTGGCCGAGGAAATAGAGTAAGAGGCCGGGAGAGGAGGAAGGAGAATGGACCGTAGGGAGCGACTGCAGGCCCGGTATGAAACCGCCAGGGATGCCCTCTTGCTGGACCGGGAGACGGAAGGGCCTCGCCAAAAGGGGGAGAGGAAGGCGGCACGGAGAGCGGCTGGGAAGCATCGCAGAAGGGACCTCTGGAAGGGGATGGGAAAAGCCGTCGGGAAGACGGCGATCCTTGTGGCGGTCCTGCTGTGGATCCTGGGTCAGATGCTGCAATTCTATCCTGAGGTGCGGGTGCAAACCATTAACGTCATCATAGATGCCTGGGAGAGTCGGTTTGACCGGCCTGCGCACCTTTTCAGTCTGAAGCGTGACCCCGTTCCTGAGGTAAAAGAGATCTCTCTGGCGTGGATCCCGGAAGGCTTTGTGCTGGAGGAAGAGATGTTTGCCGAAGGAGCCTGGCGATGGCAGAACTATACCAATACAAACAATGCCTGGCTGTTTGTAGAAAAAAATACGCCTCAGAAACTGACGATCGATACGGAAGATGCCCAGGTAGAGGAAATCAGGGTCCAGAGATACCAGGCAAAGCTGATCACAAAGGATGCCTGCGTGACGGTGCTCTGGGCCAATCAGGACAACGGCAGGGTATATTGCGTTATGGCAGAAGGCGTACCGAAAGAGGATGTGCTGAAGGTGGCGGAAGGGTTTACGTAATGGCCGGGACCTGTTCGGCGCAAAGAAAAACACCGCGGAGGAGAACCGGAGAGGTTCCCTTCCGCGGTGTTTGTGTTTGGGTCAGGCTAAAATCTGATACCCTTCCTTCCGAAGGGCCTCCAGCAGGCGCTGGCCGTGCTCCTTGCCGCTGACCTCGCAGACGGCGTTGAGGATGGCCTCGCCGATGTCCAGGTCGCTGTTCATGCGGTCGTGGTCCAGGAGGATGACGTTGGCGTTCTCCTTGGCGACGATGTGGGTGAACCGCTCCAGGGAGCCGGGGATGTCCGGCATGACGGTGGAGAACTTCAGATGACGGCCCCGGGTCACCAGACCCTTGGCCACCACCTTGTGGATGAAGGACACGTCGATGTTGCCCCCGGACAGGACACAGCAGACCTTCTTGCCCTTGATGTCCACCTTGCCGTTGAGGATGGCGGCCAGGGGGGTGGCTCCGGCGGGCTCCACCACCTGCTTGGTGCGCTCTAAGAGCAGGAGGATGGCCCCGGCGATCTCGGCGTCGGACACGGTGACCATCTGGTCCACATACTGGTTGATGTACTCCATGGTGATCTTGCCGGGGTTCTTTACGGCGATGCCGTCGGCAATGGTGTGGACGGTGGCCGAGGGGGTGACTTCTTCCTTCTTGAAGTTATCCGCAATGGCGGGGGCACCCTCTGCCTGAACGCCCACCACCTGGATGCGGGGGTTGATCTGCTTGATGCAGGCGGCCACGCCGGAGACCAGTCCACCGCCCCCGGCGGGGACCAGGACCATGTCCACGAAGGGCAGGTCGGAGAGGATCTCCAGGGCGATGGTGCCCTGACCGGCGATGACATCCTCATCGTCAAAGGGGTGGATGAGCTCGGCCCCTTCGGTCTCCACGATCTGGCAGGCCTTGGCGTAGGCCTCGTCGTAGATGGTGCCGTGGAGGACCACGTTGGCCCCGTAGCCCTGGGTGGCGGACACCTTGGCGATGGGGGTGGACCGGGGCATGACGATGGTGGCGGGAACGCCGATCCGGCTGGCGGCGAAGGCCACACCCTGGGCGTGGTTGCCGGCGGAGGAGGCCACGACGGCCTTGAGACCGCCCTCCTCATACCGCTTCATGATCTTGTTGTAGGCACCCCGGACCTTGAAGGAGCCGGTCTTCTGCTGGTTTTCGTATTTTAAGTAAACTTCGGCCCCGGTCATGTCGGAAAAGGTCTTGGAGGTGGCCAGGGGGAGCCGGTGGATGACACTTTTGAGGCGGTCAGCCGCCGCCTGGAAATCGTTGATGGTGAGCATGGAATATGCCTCCTGTTGCTATGGTTTGGTTCAGATCTTCTTGCCCTTGCCCAGCATGCCCTTGAGGACGGCAGAGACCATGTTTTGCTTCTGCTTCTGGTAGGGCTTGCCCTGGAGGTAGAGCTTCTCCACCTTCAGCTGGTCCAGATCCTCCTTGGGGATGGCGTAGGGGTTCTTGTTCAGGATGACCAGGTCGGCCACCTTGCCCAGCTCCAGAGAGCCCCGGTCCTCCTCGTCAAAGGTGGTCCAGGCGGCGTTCCAGGTGCACATCCGCAGGGCCTCCTGGACGGTGAGGGACTCTTCCGGGACCGAGTGGTTGCAGGCCTTGTAGATCCACTGGATGGGGTCGGGATCGGTGCAGGGGGCGTCGGAACCGGCGGAGATCATGATGCCCATGTCCCAGATGGTCCGCAGGGGGTTCAGGGCAGCGGCCCGGTCTCCCAGGATGGATTCCAGGTATTCGTCGGGCTCCTGCTTCCAGCCGATGAAGGCCGACTGCATGGGCAGCTGGATCTTGTAGTCCCGGCAGATGGCCAGGCCCTCCCGGGTGGGCAGGCAGGCGTGGATGATGCCGTGACGGTGGTCCTCCCGGGGGTAGTCGTCCAGGGCGGCCTTCAGGCAGCGGGCGGCCTGGTCAAAGGCGGCGTCGCCGATGGCGTGGAGCTCGATCTGGAGCCCGGCCCGGTTGGCCTCCTTGCAGAAGTCGATGATCTTCTGATCGTCGTAGTAGAGAACGCCTTTGTCCTCGGTGCCGGTGTAGGGATCGTACAGGGCGGCGTCCTGGGAGCCAAAGCAGCCGTCCAGGGCGCAGGCAAAGCAGCCGCCGATCCGGGGCAGACCCCGGCTGATCGCGGCGTTTATATCCAGGGACTGGGGGAAGACCCGGAGCTGGATGCCGTTCTGGGCCGAGCGGCCCACCCAGGTCTCCAGGGAGATGTCCATGTCCTTGGGGAAGCCCACGCCGCTGACGGTGTGGATGAGGCCGATGCCCTTGGAGGCCATGTGGTCCATGGCCCGCTGCATGTTGCCCACCAGCTCAGGGATGGACAGGGAGGAGGACATGTAGTCGGAGACGGCGAAGAAGGCCTCCTGGTTCATTTCGCCGGTGTCGGGGTGATAGCCCCGCAGGTTTTTGAGTTTATCTTCCAGCTTCACCAGGAGCTTGGTGTTCACGATGCAGGCGTGGCCGTCGTACTTCACCAGCATGAGGGGCTTGTCCGGGCAGGCCCCGTCCAGCTCCTCCCGGGTCACCAGACGGCCCTCGGAGACGGAATAGGGGGAGGCACCGAAGGCCACCAGCATCTTGCCCTTGGCGGTGGCGGCGAAGTCCCGGACCATGGCCAGGATCTCTTCATTGGAGGCGGCCTCCATGACGTTCAGCCCGGCCTGGAAGGTGGCAAAGCTGGCAAAGTGCTGGTGGGTGTCCCCGAAGGCGGGGATGAGAGCCTTGTCCCCCAGCTCGTAGAGGGGGACTTTGGCGTACTGCTGGGGCAGGTCGTTGCCCACATAGCGGATGCGGCCGCCGGCCTCCACCAGGTAGCTGGCGACGGTGTTGTCTTCGTCACAGGTGAGGATGGTTCCGTGGAAACAGATCATAGAGGGACCTCCTTTTTTCATCTCTTAAATTCTATTATAGCGGATAATTTGGAAGGGGGCAAGGGAGAGGGACTGATTCTGTTCCTATTCTGTGGAAAGTGTAGTATAATAAAAATCATCCTTGCGTTTGGGGGAGTACTATGAAAATCAGAAGGTTTGCAGTGCTGGCGGCCATGCTGCTGCTTCTGGCCGGATGCGGGGCCTCAGACAGCGGAACGGTGGTTGTGGAATACGTGGAAGGTTTGGGGGGCATGTTCTCCGCAGTTCCCGTGGAGGAGTCTGCTCTGGGAGAGGAAGCCGTGATCTTTGCACCGGCTGAGGGGATCTATCTGGAAGGGGTCTGCCCCGGCGACAGGCTGGAGATCGACTATGAACGGATCGATGACGGACTGGATCTGTGGGCCGGACGGGAAGTCCAGCCGGAATTCTGGGCCCAACGGGTCACGGTGCTGGAATAAGACCCACTCCCATTTTCCGTGCAGATGCACATGTTTGGGGAATGAAAAACCGGGGCTGTCTCTGGACAGTCCCGGTTTTGGCACCCCCGGCGAGACTCGAACTCACTACGTTCCGCTTAGGAGGCGGACCCTCTATCCTGGTGAGGTACGGGGGCAGATATTAGAATATCATTTTATCCCAACGGGGCGGCTTTGTCAACGGATGGGGCAGGACTCGACGAATTTCCAAAAATTTCCACAACTTTACAGAATAGGATACTTGACAGAAAAAGGGGAATGGTGTACCATACCCTTATATCTTGAGTTTGATATTATAAAACGCTGATTTCAAAGCGAGGATTGATAATATGACCTGGAACATCGTTTGTGACAGCAGCGGAGACATGCTCCCTGCAGAACTGGTCCCCGGCAAGGTTTTTCTGAAAGTAGCCCCCCTGACCCTGAGGGTGGGGGACAGGGAATATGTGGACGACGAGAGCCTGGATGTGCCCCAGTTCCTGGCCGCCATGTCTGCCGAGAAGGGCCCCTCCGGCACTGCATGCCCCTCTCCCGATGCCTTTGCCCAGGCCTTTTCCTCTGCGGACTGCTCTCTGTGCTTCTGTATTTCCGGCAATCTGTCCGGATGTTATAACGCCGCCTGCCTGGCCCGGGACATGGTCCTGGAGGACCACCCGGAAAAGAAGATCTATGTGCTGGACACCTGCTCCACCTCCGGCTCCCTCTACCTGCTCACCGAGCTGGCGGTGGAACTGATTGAATCCGGCATGGACTTCGAGGAGATCTGCAAGCGTCTGGACCAGGAGCGGGACGACCAGCGCACGGTCTTCACCCTGCAGTGCTTCGACAACCTGGTGAAGAATGGCCGCATGAAGCCCCTGCTGGGCACCATTCTGGAGGGCCTGGGGATCCATGTCATTGCAGACGCTACCCCTGTGGGTACCATCCGGGTGGTGGACAAGGCCCGGGGGGAAAAGCGGGCTTACCGCCATATGGTGGAGTACATGTCCAAGGAAAAGGACTGCACCGACCGCCACGTGATCATCGCCCATTGCCAGAACCTGGAGGGGGCCACCAAGCTGAAGGAGGCCATCCTGGCCGCCCTGCCCGTAAAAAAGGTCACCTTCCTGGAGTGCCGGGGCCTGACTACCTTCTACGCTATGGAGAAGGGCCTTATTGTAGTGTACTAAAACGCAGAAATCGCCTGACACTTTGTGTGCCAGGCGATTTTTTATATCAGAGAGACTAAGATGGGTACGGTGACCACGCACAGAATGGTGGACATGATGACGGCAGCGGTGCAGGTCCGGCCGTCCAGGCCCCGCTCGGTGATGAGCATGAGAGGCATACTGCCCACGGGCATGCCGAACATCACCAGGCAGACGGCGGCCAGTCCGTCGTCCACCGGCAGCAGCCGGAGAAGGGGTAGCAGCACCACGGGAAGGACCAGGAGTTTGAGGAAAGTGAAGAGGTAGAGCTTTTTGTCCCCAAAAATCTCCTTCACGTTGGCGTTGGCCAGGGTGAAGCCTACGGAGACCAGGGCCAGGGGGGAGGCGGCGCCTCCCAGGTAATCCACAGCGGTGTGGAGGAAACCGGGCAGCTGGATGTTGGCCAGCACCAGGACCATGGCCAGGACGCAGGCGATGTTGCCGGGATTGATGAGGGAACGCAGGGCGGCCAGATTGAAGCGGCCCCGCATGAGGGTCCGGCCGTAGGTGTAGAACACCAGGTTATAGATGAGAAGGAATTGGGACACATAGACCACGTATTCTGCCCCCAGGACGCTGGACACCACGGGGATGCCGATGAAACCCAGGTTGGAGAAGACGAACATGAGCTGATAGATCTTCCGCTGGACTGGGTCCTTGGAGAAGAACCGGGTCAGGACCATGCCAGCCAGGATGAAGAAGAGGAACATCCCCAGGGCGATGCCAAAGACCAGCAGGATCCGCTGGAGGGGGACCTGGCCCACCGCCCCCGCCGCACTGGACAGGATGAGCATGGGGTTGAAGATGTTCACGATCATGGTGGACATCTTGGCGTTGGTGTGGGTATCCAGCATTTTGCCCTTGGCGGCGATGACACCGGCGGCGATCATCACCAGCAGGGCCAGCATTTGGAGGAATACGGTCAGAATGGTCATAGAAACTCTCTTTTCTCAAAAAATACAGCGGAATCGACTGTATCAAATTTGAGGGGAGATGTCAAGGGAGGCGGACCTTTTCCAGCCTGGCCCGGAAATACCAGCCCAGGCAGACCATGGCCAGGCCCAGGGCAATGATGATGGCTTTTTTGGGGGTGTCCGGGGCGTAGAGCATAGAGACAAGAAGGCCGGTGCCGCCCCCGCCCAGCATCTCGCTCCAGAACTTCTTCCGCCGCAGGTCCTTGTCGGCCTGCCAGAGGTCCAGGATGTTCCGGTCGGCCTGGGCCCGCAGGTCCTCTTCGGGGATGGCTTCGCCCAGGAAGAACTCGTTCACACTGATGCCCAGGATACGGCACAGCTCGGGAATGGTGGCCAGGTCCGGGAGGTAGGACCCCGTCTCCCACCGAGAGATGGTCTTGTTGGTCACTCCCAGCTGTTCCCCCAGCTCCTGCTGGGTCAGTCCCAGGTCTTTCCGTCGGGCGGCCAGGAAGGCCCCGGTTTTTCTTTGGTCCATAGGGTCACGTCCTTTCGAATTTCACCCCTATCATACCATAGAAGGGTAGTTTTGTATTCCCCACAGATGGAGAATGGGGGAAACCTTCAGGAAGCGGGCCGATTCTATATCCGTCCGGCAACCTGGCAGGGGGGATACGCAACTTGAAACAGAAAAACGGCGGGGAAACCCGCCGTTTTAGTTTATGTTCATTCATCCAGAACATCCAATGCGCTCTGGAGCATAGTTGTAACCAGTTTGGTCTGGGTAGGGGTGGCATCCTGCCATAATTTGGCCAGTGCCTCAATGCCCTGGGCCTCATTTGGACCGAGAGCGTCCATGAGAAGATAGCTGGGCGAAATGGCCAGATTCTGACAAATGGAGATAAAGACAGGCAGGCTGGGTAGTTTCGTGCCGGATTCAATTTGCCTCATGTAGGTGGCATTGATACTGCAAAGTTCCGCAAGGGCCTCGCTGGTAAGGCCTTTGTCTTTGCGTGCCATGTTGATCCGTTTCCCTATTTCCTTTCGATACATGTTGCCATCACCCTTGTCAAAAAGCTGTCAGAATATCTTTTGTTCCCTTATAGACTATAATCTTGTGGACAAAAAGAAAATATTCCTGTAGACTACGTGGTGTAAGCTAGCAGGTGTTTTTGTGGAGGGTGTTATGGGAAGAACGTTGTATGACAAAGACTTTTCGAACATGACAGCAGAAGAAGACGAGGCATTCATGATGGAGGACACTCCTCTCGAACAGGTGAAGGCTGCCCATCCTGAGTGGGGAGAACAGTTGAAGAGGCTGGAAAAGGGAATCCAGGAAGATACTGATGCTCCTTGGGAGAAAGGTATCGAGGACAAAGTTCGGTTTGCATTGATTCTGAACAAGTGCTGTTTCTTTGCAAAGCTTTGGAGAGGGAAGGTTTTGGCCGTCACGGGATTGTTTCCGGGGGATGTAGCCATTATTATGGAACTGCCATCTCTTGTCCTGATCCGTGATGTGGATGAAAACCTTCTGCGGTATCTGGGGCGATATGCCCATGGTTTTTCGGTTCATCCCAACGGGGACGGGATTCGGGTGACCATTGATCTTCCCTACCCGCAAGAAGAAAGTAATGTTGTTAGATTGCGTTAAACTGTAAGAAAATCATCAGGGTTTCTCCATTGACCTCCATCCCGTTCTTTGGGATAATATAGGTAAGAAGAGAACCGCCCTTCCGCTGAAAGGAGGTCCCTATGGGATTGAAACATCTGACCCTTCTCCTGTGCTCCATGGTCCTGTGCCTGACCCTGGCGGCCTGTGGAGCCGCCGATCCTGCCGGGACCGGCGGGGCCGAACCGTTGGAACTCCCCGAGACCCTGGTGAGCCAGGTCCTGCTGGACCAGGCCTCCAGCGGCTACATGGAAGGGGAGTGCGCCGCCGAAGGACACATCATCCTGGATACCGTCCAGGAGGGGGACTTCTGGCGGGTTTACACCCTGGCCAGCGTGGGTCAGTATGGCTTCTGCACCGGCCATTTTGAAAAGATCTCCGGCTCCGGGGCCATCCCCACCATGCTCACCATTGGCCAGGAAGAGAACGGAACCTACTACTGCCATGGGGTCTGGCAGCCCATGGACGGCAACCTCTATGCAGACTCTATCAAGGAGACCTTTCCCCGCAGTCTTTGGAACAAAGCCCTCGGCGCTGATGAACGGTACGGGGAGCTGAAAGACCAGGAGCAGGTCTATGCCCAGGCCTACCTGGAGTCCATCGGCCGGGAGGCCCCCATTGGGAGCTACGGTGACTTTGAACACCCCCTCTTTACCGAAAATGGGATGTCCGTGGAGGTTTCCAACGCCCTGCTCACCGTCGAAAAGCTCTACCCTTTCCCTATGTACATCGGCAATGAAGAACGGATCGAGGATGGGGTGCGGGTTGTCTATGAGACCGCCTGGGAGCATCAGGGTAACGGCGTGGGTACTGTTACGTATACCAAGTATGCGTTTGAAACGGAAGAAATCGTGGAACGGTATGTCTTCCAGGTGGAAGGAGATACGTATACAGAAGTCAAATGACGCAAATCTTCCAAGGACCGTGAAATCACGGTCCTTTTCTTTCATTTTGCTCCATTCGTGCAAAGTTTCCTTTGATTTCAAGGGATTCCTGACAAAATCTACCTTGCAATCCCCTATACACCAGCGTATAATATATGATTTGGAAAGAACGAGATCCCATTTGATTTTACATATATTGAGGTGCAGATCAGTGCAGAACGAGAAGTTAAGAAACGTAGCCATCATCGCCCACGTTGACCACGGCAAGACCACCCTGGTTGACGAGATGCTCAAGCAGGGCGGCATCTATCGCGAGAACCAGGCCACCGTGGACCGCGTCATGGACTCCAACGATCTGGAGCGTGAGCGCGGCATCACCATCCTGGCCAAGAACACCGCCGTCCACTACAAGGACTACAAGATCAACATCGTGGATACCCCCGGCCACGCCGACTTCGGCGGCGAGGTGGAGCGTATCCTGAAGATGGTCAACGGCGTCATCCTGCTGGTGGACGCCGCCGAGGGCCCCATGCCCCAGACCCGCTTCGTCCTGTCCAAGGCCCTGGAGCTGGGCCACAAGGTCATCGTGGTGGTCAATAAGGTGGACCGCCCCGACCAGCGCATCTACGAGGTCATGGACGAGGTCCTGGAGCTGCTGCTGGACCTGAACGCCACCGACGAGCAGTTCGAGTCTCCCACCCTGTTCTGCTCCGGCCGTCAGGGCATCGCCTCCTACTCCCCCGAGGTCCTGGGCACCGACCTGATCCCCCTCTTTGACACCATCATCGATTACATCCCCGCACCTGAGAGCGAGCCGGAGGCTCCCTTCCAGATGCTGGTCTCCTCCATTGACTACAACGAATTTGTGGGCCGTATCGCCATCGGCCGCATCGAGCGGGGCACCATCAAGCAGAACCAGGAGATCGTGGTGTGCAACTACCACACCCCCGACCAGGTGAAGAAGGCCAAGGCCGTGAGCCTGTACACCTTCGACGGCCTGGCCCGCACCCCCGTCACCGAGGCAGCTGCCGGCGAGATCATCGCCATGAGCGGCATCGGTGAGATCACCATCGGCGACACCATCTGTACCCCCGCCGCTGTGGAGCCCATGGAGTTCGTCAAGATCTCCGCCCCCACCCTGGAGATGACCTTCGCCATCAACGACTCCCCCTTCGCCGGTAAGGAAGGCAAGTTCGTCACCTCCCGCCAGATCCGTGAGCGCCTCTTCCGTGAGACCATGAAGGACGTCTCCCTCCGGGTCTCCGAGGTGGAGGGTTCCATGGACTCCTTCAACGTGGCCGGCCGTGGTGAGATGTCCCTGTCCATCCTCATTGAGACCATGCGCCGTGAAGGCTATGAGTTCCAGGTCTCTCCCCCCCGTGTCCTGTACCAGGAGATCGACGGGGTCCGCTGCGAGCCCATCGAGCGTGTGGTGGCCGACGTGCCCTCCGACAACGTGGGCTCCGTCATGGAGAAGCTGGGCTCCCGCAAGGGCGAGTTCCTGTCCATGACCCCTGTGGGCAACCGCATGAAGCTGGAGTTCCTGGTCCCCTCCCGCGGTCTGTTTGGCTACCGCAACGAGTTCCTCACCGACACCAAGGGCGAGGGCATCATGGCTTCCGTCTTTGAGACCTATGCCCCCTATAAGGGTGAGGTCAGCCGCCGCAACACCGGCTCCCTCATCGCCTTCGAGACCGGCGACGCTGTGGCCTACGGCATCTTCGGCGCCCAGGACCGCGGTGCCATGTTCATTACCCCCGGCACCCCCGTCTACGGCGGCATGGTGGTGGGCGAGTGCCCCAAGGCCGAGGACATCACCGTGAACGTCTGCCGCAAGAAGCAGCTGACCAACATGCGTGCCTCCGGCTCCGATGAAGCTCTGCGCCTGATTCCCCCCCGCCAGATGTCCCTGGAGCAGTGCCTGGAGTTCCTGGCCGATGACGAGCTGCTGGAGGTCACCCCCCAGAACCTGCGTCTGCGCAAGCGCATCCTGAACCACGAGATCCGTATGAAGGCCCTGAAGGGCAATAAGAAGTATCAGGATCTTTAAATAGCCAAATAAAAGGAGCGAGGATTTTCCTCGCTCCTTTTATTTGTGATTTTGCAGGCCGCTGCATGCAGGGCCAACGGCCCCACACTGGCGGCCTGAGAGGTATCTTTTCCGACGTACACGCCGCCGGAAAAGATGATTTGACTGTTTTCGCTGTCTGCGGACAGCGAACTCTGCGAGGCACAAAAAAGGAAAACGCCCTCCGAAGAGGGCGCTTTCCAAGCCAAGAAATAATTGTTAAGAGAGGTGCCCGCCGCCGGAGAGACGACGGGCGAAAAGAGAGGAGCTGAACGGGGCAGCCGTTCAGGTATGGATTTACGATGGGGTGGGTACCGTCAGGTGTTCCAGGCTGTCGCCGTGGGCGTGGCGCTGGCAGAGGCTGGCGGTGCAGGATTTATAGGCGGCGAACCGCTCTTTTGCGGCCGCCTCATCCCCGTAGACCTTCCAGCAGCCGGAGCACTTGCTGCACTTGCCCTGGTGGCAGATGAAGCCCCGGACATCTTCCGGCGGATAGCTCAGGAAGAGACCGATCTCATGGGGAAACTCGTTGTTTTCCTTCAGCCGTCGGGTCAGTTCCCGCAGGCAGGGCCGTTGGCGAAGGTCGGCATAGCCCGCCTGCCGCAGCAGGTCCCGGGCGGCTTCCTGGGCCAGGTCCCGGTCCAGGCTGGCCGGGCGGAAGAGATAGAGAAGGGCTTTGCCTTCCTCCATCCGCAGGGGGATCAGGCGAAGGCCCTTTGGGACCAGCACCTGGTTCATCCGGCGCAGGTCCTCCTGGAAGTCCTTTCGGCAGGAGAAGGTGCAGGGGAAGAGGTTTCCCGTTTTGATCCCGGCCAGGGTGGGTGCCCCGTGGCGGATGATATACTCTGCAGACATAGGCGATTCCTCAGCCGGCGTGGGTCTCCAGAATGTTCCGGAGAGCGGCCATGGAGCTGGATTTGGACCGGGCGATGGCGGGGTTCTGACCCTTGATCTCGCTGAGGGCGCATTTGACCATCTTGTGGGAGATGGTGTCGGTGAACATCACCAGCAGATCGGGGCTCCCCAGGCGGTTCTTCAGGGTGCCGGTCATCTTGGAAATGACCTTGGCGGAGCACTGGTATTCCTTGCACAGATCTTTATACTGGCGGACCATACATTCGTTTCCGCCCAGGATGACGACACTCATGGGAACTCTCCTTTCTTTTGTTAGCC
>JAFSFC010000011.1 GCA_017435425.1 Ruminiclostridium sp.
CTGCCTTTCTGTCTGTTAGACACCGGTGGAGGGGAAACGTTACAAATACCGTGACGACATCACGGTGAGAGGGTGTAAAATCCGGTATCCTGTGATACAATAGGAAAATCATTCGTGGAAAGGAGGAAACCCCATGCAGTACCTGATCGCCTTTTTGGAAGGGATCATCACCTTCATTTCCCCCTGTCTGCTGCCCATGCTCCCCATCTACCTGTCCTACTTTGCCGGGGGTGGTGAGCGCACCACAGCCAGGACCCTGAAGGGGGCCTTTGGCTTTGTCACCGGCTTTACGGTGGTCTTTGTGGCCATGGGAGCCCTGGCAGGCACCGTGGGGAGTTTCCTCCATGAATACCAGACGGCAGTGAATGTCATTTCCGGCCTGGTGGTCGTCCTCTTCGGCCTGAACTTCCTGGGGGTCTTCCAGTGGAACCTGTTCCAGGGGATGAAAGGGTCGGTGAAGACCCGGGACATGGGATTTTTCTCCGCCCTTCTCTTCGGCCTTATCTTCTCCGTGGGCTGGACCCCCTGCGTGGGGGCCTTTCTGGGGTCGGCCCTCCTGCTGGCCTCCCAGCAGGGCCACGTGGTGGAGGGCATGGCTATGCTCCTGGCCTACTCCCTGGGTCTGGGGATCCCCTTCGTCCTCAGTGCCGTCCTCATCGACACCCTGAAATCGGCCTTTGACTGGATCAAGAAGCACTATGACACCATCAACAAGGTCTGCGGCGGATTCCTGGTCCTGGTGGGCATCCTCATGGCCACCGGCACCCTGGGCCGGCTGCTGACCCTGCTGGGATAAGGAGGTACCATGAAAAACAAGAACGTCTTTCGCATCGTCCTGTTTCTGCTGGCCGTCATTTTGGCCGGGGCCTTCGTGCTTTACACCGACCTGGGGCAGAAGTTCCTCCCGGACCAGCTGGCGGTCAGTGAGCCCCCGGCAGAGGAGGAAACCACCCAGGAGGAGGCATCTGCCCAGGCAGAGCTCCCTCTGGCGCCGGACTTCACCGTCTATGACGCCGACGGCAAGGAGGTCCATCTGCTGGACTACCTGGGCAAGCCCATCGTCCTGAACTTCTGGGCCAGCTGGTGCGGCCCCTGCCGCAGCGAGATGGCCGACTTCCAGGAGAAATATGAGACCCTGGGGGAGGAAGTCCAGTTCCTGATGGTGAACTGCACCGACGGCTCCCGGGAGACCGTGGAGACCGCCGCAGCGTTTATCGCCGACCAGGGATATACCTTCCCGGTGTTCTACGACACCGCCGCTGACGCTGCCATGACCTACGGGGCCTACTCTCTGCCCATGACCTTCTTCATCAATGCAGAGGGGTACGCCGTGGCCCAGGCCAACAGCGCCATCGACGGAGAGACCCTCCAGCGGGGCATTGATATGATCAGTTAAACAAAGGGCGTGCTGCAAACTGGTTGCAGCACGCCCTTAATGCGTTTGATCTGTCCCGCAGGGACACCGCAATTGCCCCAACGGGGCGGCTTCATTCGGCAGTCAGCCGAACTTCATGCGCCGCGGGCGCACTTCATTGGGCCGCAGGCCCATCTTCATTGTTCAGCAGTACGTACACGTTGAAACCGGTGTGCCTGGTCTCTTCCTCCTCCTGGTCGGTGTGGGTGTACCAGACCGTGGGGAAGAGAAGGTACTGGGGCTCTTCGGGATTGGCATAGACCTCCTCCGGCAGGATGTTGCAGGAGAGGGCCCCGGTGGGGATGGTCTCATAGCCGGAGAACTCCGCCATGCCCAGGGACGCATAGCCGGGGACGGTGTCGGCCTCGATGCGGACGTTGTAGGGTTCCCGGGCGGCCTCGTATTCCTCTTCGGTCATGTCCGGGTGGTCCCCGTAGTATGTGGCGCTCCACAGGGAGACGTAGAGCTGATCGTGATAGCAGATGTAGTCCTTCCCCCGGATGGCCTCGTCCACATACCGCTGGTAGGTATCCTGGTGCCTGACGTAGACCCACAGGGGGTTGTCCGGGTGGGTGAAGTACTCAGAACCGGCAAACTCGCCATCTTCAAAGGTCCCGGCCAGGATAAAACCCTCGGGGAGCTGGTTTTCTCCCCAGAGATAGCTGGAGACCAGATAGGTGGTGCCATCCACTTCCACCTGGGGGATGGTGTCCCAGGTGGTGGTCTGCTGGCCGCAGGCGGAGAGACAGAGGAGCAGGGACAGGAGCAGAACAAGTTTTTTCATGGGCGGTTCCTCCTTTACACCAGGTTAGACGGTTGGGAGAACGAAAAGGTTCCCCTTTATTTATACCACAAACCAGATAGGAGGAAAAGAGGTCAGCCAGAGGAGTAAAACCTCGTAGAGTTTCGCCGTCGCAACGGCGAAATAAGATTTCATAGGTTTTCTGGCGCGACATGTGCGTGCCAGAAAACACTGCTCGGCCTGCCAGTGTGCCCGGAAGGCGCGCGCAGCAGGCCGCAATCTCCCACTGTCGGAAAAGGCTCGGCCTTTTTCGACAGAACAAAAGAGGTCAGCCCAGGCTGACCTCCCCCGGCTCTATGCCCAATAAAAGCTGGACCCCTACGCAGGCCATCACATGGCAGGGGGCGGTGTGGCCCCTCCGGGCCAGGGAAAACTCCTGGGGGTCCAGACGCTCTCCGGTGAGGGTGATGATCTCCCGCTGGAGGGCCAGGAGGATGGTCTCCTCCCCCAGGCTGGACAGGGTCAGGGAGTCCTTGGGGGAGATGCCGAAGCTCACCGCCCACCCGGCAGACAGGCCCCCGGCCTCCTCCGCCAGCCGCCCGGGGACCAGCATGGCCCGGCAGGGGCAGGCCCGGGCCTTCTCTCCCTTCCAGTCGGGGGAGACCACCAGCAGGTCCAGGACCTCCCCTGGGGCCAGACTACCGGCGGGGCACAGGTCGGCTCGGTCCAGCAGGTGCGGGGGCAGATGGGCGGCCAGAAAGGCGGACAGGCCGCTGCCGCTCTCCAGAATGCCGATGGTGTACATGGTCGTCCCCTCCTTTTCTTTCCCCATAGTCTGTGGAAAAAAGGCGGGTTTTATCCGTAGTATCTTGACTTTTTCCTCCCTTGGTCATACAATGAAGGGTACGTATTCAAACCTCAAACACTGAGATTTTTGCATAAAGGAAGGTTATTATGGCAAAGGATAACAAGAAGAAAGTAGAACAGATCACCGACATGGAGGTGGACTTCGCCCAGTGGTACACCGACGTGTGCAAGAAGGCTGAGCTCATCGACTACTCCTCCATCAAGGGTATGTTCATTTACCGCCCCTATGGCTACGCCATCTGGGAAAACATCCAGAAGGAGCTGGACGCACGCTTCAAGGCCACCGGCCACGAGAACGTGATGATGCCCATGCTCATCCCCGAGTCCCTCCTCCAGAAGGAGAAGGACCACGTGGAGGGCTTCGCCCCCGAGTGCGCCTGGGTCACCTACGGCGGCAGCGATCCCCTGGAGGAGCGCTACTGCATCCGTCCCACCTCTGAGACCCTCTTCTGCGAGCACTTCAAGAACGTGATCCAGTCCCACCGTGACCTGCCCAAGCTGTACAACCAGTGGTGCTCCGTTCTGCGCTGGGAGAAGACCTCCCGTCCCTTCCTGCGCCACCGTGAGTTCCTGTGGCAGGAGGGCCACACCATGCACGCCACCGCCGAGGAGGCCAAGGCAGAGACCCAGCAGATGCTGAACGTCTACGCCGACTTCCTGGAGAACGTGCTGGCCATGCCCGTGGTCAAGGGCCAGAAGACCGACAAGGAGAAGTTCAACGGCGCTGAGGAGACCTACACCGTGGAGTGCATGATGCACGACCGCAAGGCTCTCCAGTCCGGCACCTCCCACTACTTCGGTGACGGCTTCGCCAACGCCTTCGACATCACCTTCACCGGCAAGGACAACAAGCTCCATCACCCCCACCAGACCTCCTGGGGCGTTTCCACCCGTATGATCGGCGGCCTCATCATGACCCACGGCGACAACAACGGCCTGGTCCTGCCCCCCCGCATCGCACCCATCCAGGCCATGGTCATCCCCGTTGCCCAGCACAAGGAGGGCGTCATCGAGGCAGCCACCGCTCTGCTGGAGCGCCTGCAGGCAGCCGGCATCCGCGCCAAGATGGACTCCTCCGACCAGTCCATGGGCTGGAAGGCCGCTGAGTACGAGATGAAGGGCATCCCCCTGCGTGTGGAGATCGGTCCCAAGGACATCGAGAAGAACCAGTGCGTCCTGGTCCGCCGCGACAACGGCGAGAAGGTCTTCATCAGCCTGGACGAGCTGGAGTCCACCGCTCTGGCTACCCTGGACGCCATCCACGACGGTCTGTATGCCCGTGCCAAGAAGAACCTGGAGGATCACACCTTCGAGGCTTACTCCCTGGAAGAGGCCAAGCAGATCCAAGAGGAGAAGGGCGGCTTCATCAAGACCATGTGGTGCGGCGAGCTGGACTGCGAGCTGAAGATGAAGGAAGAGGCCGGTATGACCTCCCGCTGCATGCCCCTGGAGCAGGAGCACCTGGCAGACACCTGCCCCATCTGCGGCCGTGCCGCCAAGAAGATGATCTACTGGGGCGTGGCATACTAAATTGAACATAAAAAATCCGCTGTGGTGAAAACCACAGCGGATTTTTTATGACTTGAGGGACCCGCTTCGCTGGGCTCCCTCAAGTGGGATTTGCGGCCTGCTGCAGCGCACGGGCCAATGGCCCGCACGTTTGCAGGCCGAGAAGAGTTTTCCGGCAGGCACATGTCCTTCCGGAAAACGTATTTCGTTTTATTTCGCCGCCGTGGCGGCGAAACTCTGCGAGGCAAAAACTCCGCCCGGAGATCCGGGCGGGGTTAAAATTACGATATTACAGCACCTTTGCCAGGAAGCTCTTGGTGCGCTCGTGCTGGGGGTTGCCGAAGAGCTCGGCGGGGTTGTTCTGCTCCACGATGTAGCCGTCGGCCATGAACAGGACACGGTCGCCCACTTCCCGGGCAAAGCCCATCTCGTGGGTGACCACCACCATGGTCATGCCCTCGGCGGCCAGCTGCTTCATAACGTCCAGAACCTCGCCCACCATCTCAGGGTCCAGGGCGGAGGTGGGCTCGTCAAAGAGCATGACCTTGGGCTTCATGGCCAGGGCCCGGACGATGGCAATACGCTGCTTCTGACCGCCGGAGAGCTGGTTGGGATAGGCGTCGGCCTTGTCCACCAGGTCCACCATCTTCAGCAGGCGCATGGCCTCCTCGTCGGCCTCGGCCTGCTTCATGAGGCCGGTCTGGACGGGAGCCAGGGTGATGTTCTTCTTGATGGTCATGTTGGGGAAGAGGTTGAAGTGCTGGAACACCATGCCCATCTGCTGACGCATCTTGTCGATGTTGGTCTTGGGGTCGGTGATGTCGGTGCCCTCAAAGGTGATGGTGCCGGAGGTGGGGGTCTCCAGCAGGTTCAGGCACCGCAGGAAGGTGGACTTGCCGGAGCCGGAGGGGCCGATGACCACGACCTTCTCGCCGGGGTAGATGTGCTCGGAGATGTCCTTCAGGACCACGTGGTCGCCGAAGGCCTTTTTCAGATTTTTAACGTCGATCACCTTGACGCAGCCTCCTTTCCAGTTTGCCCAGCAGCCAGCTCAGGACGCAGACCAGCAGCAGGTAGATACAGGCGATGCCCAGCAGGGGGAACATCTGCTCATAGGTACGGTTGTAGATGCCCTGGGCGGCATACAGCAGCTCCTTGCCGCCGATGACGGTGATGAGGGAGGTGTCCTTCAGCAGGACGATGAACTCGTTGCCCAGGGCGGGGAGGATGGCCTTCACGGCCTGGGGGATGATGATAAAGCGCATGGACTGGACGTAGTTCAGGCCCAGGGACCGGCCGGCCTCCATCTGGCCCTTGTCCACGGACATGAGGCCGCCGCGGATGATCTCGGCCACGTAAGCGCCCGAGTTGATACCCAGGGTCAGGGTACCCACCAGGGTGAAGTTGCGGCTGCTGGAGAAGATGACGAAGCTCATGATGAGCAGTTGGACCATCATGGGGGTGCCCCGGATGACGGTGACGTAGATTTTTGCCACCAGGTTCAGAAAGCCCAGGATGGGATTTTTCTTGCCGGGGCGCTGCTGGTCGTGGGCGGTGCGGATGAGGGCCACGATGAGGCCCAGGCAGATACCCAGGATCAGGGCCAGGGCGGTGACGATCAGGGTGGTCTTCACGCCGTTTAAGTACTGGAGCCAGCGGTCGGCTTCAATGAAGGCCTGATAGAATTTGACGAAGAATGTCTGGAAGAAGGTCAGGTCACCACCGCCTACGGCCAGTTCTTTCAGTGTGGTATACATTTGTTCCATGGGGGCGTTCACCTCTCAATCTAAAAGTATTGGAACATAGGTTTGCCGGTTATCCAAAGGTATCGCCAGGGTGCCCTTGGATAACCGGCAAAAGGGGCGGCTTGCGCCGCCCCTTTGCGGAAACTGATTACTCAGCGATGTACTTGTCGATGATGGACTGAACGGTGCCGTCCTCGATCAGCTCCACCAGAGCTGCGTTGACAGCCTCCACCAGAGCGGTGTTGCCCTTGGCAAAGCCGATGGCGTAGTCCTCGGTGACATACTCGGTGTCCAGAATGGTCAGGCCTTCGTTGGCAGCAACGTATGCCTGTGCGGGAGCGTTGTCGATGACCACGCAGTCAACCTGGCCGTTCTTCAGGGCCTGAACAGCAGCGATGCCGTCGTCATAAGCGATGACATGGTCTTCACCGTAGTCGTCGGTGCAGTAGATGTTGCCGGTGGTGCCGCGCTGGGTGCCGATCATCTTCTCGCCCAGGTTGTCCAGGGTGACGTCGGAGCCTTCGGGAACGATGACCACCTGCACGCCGGTGGCATAGGTCTCGGAGAAGTCCATGACCAGCAGGCGGTCCTCGTTGACGGTCAGACCAGCCATGACCATGTCGCTCTTGCCCTCCTGGGCAGCCAGCAGGGAAGCGTCAAAGTCCATGTCGTCGATCTGGAGCTCCAGGCCCAGCTTCTCAGCGATGGCACCGGCGATCTCAATGTCGATGCCCTCGAAGCCGCCGGCATCGGTGGTGGACTCATAGGGAGGGAAGGTGGCGTTGGTGGACATGGTCAGCACGCCTTCGGTGATGGTGGTGAAACCGGCGTCGCCGCCCTCGGCAGGCTCGGTGACCTCGGTGCCTTCGGTTTCGGGAGCGGGCTCTTCGCCGCCGCCGCAAGCGGACAGGGCACAAACAGACAGCAGCATGGCTGCAGCCATCAGGATGGAAAGAAACTTCTTCATCATTGGTACCTCTTTTCAGATTTTGGTGGTCCGGACTGGGTAAAGTACACCAGTTTCAGAACATCTGGATTATACAAAATATTCACTGAAAATGCAATAGGATGAATGTGGTTTCTTTACACATTCAGCGAAATATCAAAAAAGGGCAGGGCGGTTTTCACCACCCTGCCCAATTTTAACGGGGAGAATATTCATTCTGAATGAATATTGCATGTTTGCCGGATGACCGGCGGAGAAAATCTTTCGATTACACGAAAGCAGCCTTACGCTTCTCCAGGAATGCGCCCAGGCCTTCCTCTGCGTTGGGGTGCATACGGACAGCTGCCTGAACAGCGGTCTCTTCCTTCAGCAGCTCTTCCAGAGTGGTCTCGTGAGCCTTGTTCATCATAGCCTTGGAAGCGGAGTAGCAGTTCAGAGGACCGCGAGCGATCTTGTTAGCCAGCTTCATAGCCTCTTCCTGCAGCTGCTCTGCGGGATAGACATAGTTTGCGATGCCCAGGGTCTTCATCTCGTCAGCCTTGACGACGCGCTGGGTCAGCATCAGCTCCTTAGCGATGTTGGGGCCAACAACGCGGGGCAGCAGGTAGTGGCAAGCGCAGTCGGGAACCAGACCGACCTGGCCGAAAGCGACGATGAACATAGCATTGTCAGCGACCAGAGCGATGTCGCCAGCCATCAGCAGGGAGGTGCCGGCACCAGCGATAGCGCCGTGAGCAGCGGTGATGACGGGCTTGGGGAAGGTGTTCAGCAGGGTGGTGAAGCCGCCAGCGACGGACATGAAGTCGAAGAATGCCTCTTCGGTGGTGATGCCCTTCATCTCAGCGATGTCGCCGCCTGCGCAGAATGCACGGCCTTCAGCGTTCAGAACGACGCAGCGAACAGCGTCATCGTTCTTAGCAGCTTCGAAAGCGACGGTCAGGTCAGCGAAGATCTGCTTGTTCAGGGAGTTCATAGCCTTGGTGCGGTTCATGCTGACAACAGCAACAGCGCCTTCCACGCGATACAGGACGGTTTCCAGATTCATGGGAATCAATCTCCTTTATTGTAAATTCAGTAGGTCCATAGGGCATAGCCCATTCTAATACAAGCTAAATTATAGCACACGGGACAGCGGTTGAAAAGGATAATTTTGATAAAAGAAGGAAAACCTTTGGTCAAAACTTTTCCGAAAGAACAAAGAGCGCCAGCCGGTGGCGCTTTCCAACGTGGCAGAGGGCACGCCCTCTCCGTCAGTGCTTCGCACTGCCACCTCTCCCAGAGGGAGAGGAGAGGGGAGCAGCGGAACCCTCGGCGGTGACGAGGCTCGACTCGCTCCCTAGTCCCACAAAAGCTGGCGCTTTTGCGGGAGCCCGGGCACCTCCTGATTTGAAAATCCGGGGCTACACCCCGGATTTGTAGGTGAAGGATAGCGAGTTTGTAGTTCCAGGCATAAAAAATCCCCCATCCGTAAGGATGAGGGATGATGGAGCGAGTGACGAGGCTCGAACTCGCTACCTCCACCTTGGCAAGGTGGCGCTCTACCAGATGAGCTACACTCGCATCGACAAGAATTATAATATCATGCAGATGCCGATTTGTCAACAATTATTTTTCGTTTTTTAAAAAATTTCTGGTTCGGGCAGGACAGGGTCCCCCCAGGTGAGAGAGATCTCTGCCACTCGCTGCTCCCCGCTGTCGGGGTAGAGGGTCACCGTCACGCTGGTGAGGACGGGCCGGGGCTCATCCAGGTCGGCATAAGCCTCCCGGACGGCCTGCTCCAGGGTCTCGGCGCTGTCCTCCGGAGAGAAATGGCTGATGCGGAAGACCGCCTGGCCGGGCAGGGCGGGAAGAAGCTCCTGCAGCTCCTGGGCCACGGCGTTGCTGCCGGTGACGGATATGATCTGGGAAATCTCTTCGGGGGTCCTGGTGTAGGCCACCTTCACGTTGACCTCGTAGTAGCTGGAGGTCTGGGCCACGTCGTACTTGATGTAGTCCACCGCCCAGGCCCCCAGGGGGTCCTCCTGGGTGACCTCCAGGCAGGCCCGATCCACATCGCTGGCGGCCGAGCCGGTGATGCTCACGAACTGATACAGGCGGATGACCCCGGTCTCCGTCCCCTGGCCCACCAGATGGAGGAGGGCGCTGACCAGACCCTGGTAGGTCTCGGCCCGGAGGATGGAGGGGTCATTGTCCTCGTCGGAAAAGGACACATGGGGGGTGGAGGCCACATAGCTCCGCTCCAGCATGGAGCAGCCGGAGAGCAGGATGGCGCACAGAAGGGTGAGGGCCAGGATTCTCTTTTTCATGTGCGTCCTCCTTTCTTTTGCTGCGTTGTCCGGTGTCCCAGGTGGGGAGGGCGGATGTGGTCATCCGCCCCTACAGGCATGGTACGACCCTCTTAGGGGCCGATGCCCACATCGGCCCATTTACGTCGGTTGACCCGTCAGGGATTACAGAAGAGAGAGTTGCGTATCTCCCTGGTCCTCCGCCTTTAATAAGGCACCTGCGGCGGGTAAACTTCTTGCCTTATACCGGCTCTTGTTCACCACGGGGGTGTCCTCCAGGACCTTGGCCTCCTGGACGGTGTAGCTCTTTTTCAGGGTCATCACTTGGACGCCCTGGGTGGAGCGAGTGGTCTTGACGGGGATCAGGCCGGAGCCAAAGAGCAGGGCTCTGCCCTCGGTGGAGTAGAGCACCAGGTCCTGTTCCTCCTCCTCGTTTAAGAAGAGGACGGTCTTCAGGGGGCTCTTGTCGGAGTAGGCGCCGGTGAGCTTTTTGCGCTTGGTGACGGTCTGGTAGGCGGATAGGGGAACCCTTGCCACCTTGCCGTTTTCAAAGAAGAACAGGAGGTGACCCTGGTACTGGCCGGGGAGGCAGGCCCAGAGGATGTTCTCTCCCTCCTCCATCTCCAGCTTAGCGGGGAGGTAGTCGCCCAGCACGCTGGCCTTGGCGTCGTCGAAGGTGTTCACCCAGGTCTTGTAGCACTGCTGACGGTCGGTGAAGATCATGAGCTCGGCGGCGTTGGTGGCCTCCCAGTGGAAGGCCGGGCCGTCTCCCTCCTTGTACTTCTGCTCACTGGACATGCGCAGGGACTGGGGGGTGATCTTCTTAAAGTAACCCTCCCTGGACAGGAAGAGGTGGACGGGATAGGCGGGGACGGTTTCCTCCTCGGGCTCGATCTCGGCCAGCTGGTCCTCGTAGAGGATCTCGGTGCGGCGGGGGGTGCCGTGCTTCTTTTTCACGGCCTCCAGCTGCTTGATGATCTCCTTGCGGATCCGGGCGGGCTTGGTGATGAAGTCCTCCAGGTCGGCAATGGCCTTTTCCAGCTGCTCGGTCTCGGCGGTCCGCTTGAGGATGTACTCCTTGTTGATGTTCCGCAGGCGGATGTCCGCCACGTACTCCGCCTGGATCTTGTCCAGACCGAAGCCCTCCATCAGGTTGGGGACCACCATGGAGTCCAGCTCGGTGTTGCGGATGATGGCGATGGCCTTGTCGATGTCCAGCAGGATGGCGGCCAGACCCTTTAACAGGTGGAGCTTGTCCTTCTTCTGGGCCAGGTTGAACTCGGCGGCACGGCGGACGCAGCCGGAGCGCCACTGGGTCCAGTGGTCCAGGATGGCCCCCACGCCCAGGACCTTGGGCATGCCGTCGATGAGGATATTGAAGTTGCAGGCGAAGGAGTCCTGGAGGGGGGTTGCACGGAAGAGCTTCTGCATGAGCTTGTCCGGGTCGGTGCCCCGCTTCAGGTCGATGGCCAGCTTCAGGCCGGACAGGTCGGTCTCGTCCCGCATGTCGGAGATCTCCCGGATCTTACCTGCCTTGATGAGTTCGGCAACTTTATCGATGATGGCCTCGGCGGTGGTGGTGTAGGGGATCTCATAGATCTCAATGAGGTTTTCCCCCTTCACATACCGCCACTTGGCCCGGACCTTGAAGGAGCCCCGGCCGGTGCGGTAGATGGTCTCCATCTCCTTCCGGTCAAAGAGGAGCTGGCCGCCGGTGGGGAAGTCAGGGGCCTTCAGGGTGTCCAGCAGGTCGGCCTCCGGGTCCTTGATCCGGGCGATGGCGGCCGAGCAGACCTCTTCCAGGTTGAAGCCGCACAGGTTGGAGGCCATGCCCACGGCGATGCCCATGTTGGCGGAGACCAGGATGTTGGGGTAGGTGGTGGGCAGGAGGACGGGCTCGGTGAGGGTGCCGTCGTAGTTGGGGACGAAGTCCACCACGTTCTTGTCAATGTCCCGGAAGAGCTCTTCGCAGACCCCGTCCAGCTTGACCTCGGTGTATCGGGAGGCGGCGTAGGCCATGTCCCGGGAGTAGACCTTGCCGAAGTTGCCCTTGGAGTCCACCGGGGGGTGGAGGAGGGCGCCGTAGCCCTTGGACAGACGGACCATGGTTTCGTAGATGGCCCCGTCGCCGTGGGGGTTGAGCTTCATGGTGGCGCCCACCACGTTGGCCGACTTGGTCCGGGCAGAGCCCAGGAGCTTCATCTGATACATGGTGTACAGGAGCTTCCGGTGGGAGGGCTTGAAGCCGTCGATCTCCGGGATGGCCCGGGAGATGATGACCGACATGGCGTAGGGCATATAGTTGATTTCCAGGGTGTCGGTGATGGGCTGCTCCAGGACCTGGGCGGTGAGGCCCATGATGCCCTCGGGGTTCACCCGTTTCTTCCCCTGGTCCGGGGTTTTCTTTTTTGCCATAAGTTCTGTTACCTCAGCGTGTGGTTGGTGTCGGCAGGGATCTGCCGGAGAACAGAGGCAGGGGCGGTGTTGCGCCGCCCGTGCCTCTGTGGGATGTTAGAAGTCAGTCAGGTCCACGACCTCAGCCCCGGCGGGGAGAGTCATGGCAGGGAGGGTGCTCACGGGGGTGATGGAGGTCTGGGAGGCCAGCTCCAGGGAGAAGAGGTCGGAGAGGGACATGGTCATGGTCATCTTGCCACCCTTGGCGGTGCCGGAGGCGTTCAGAGCAAAGTCCATGGCCATCGTGTCGTCGGCATAGTCCATGCCGCCGGTGATGGTGTAGCTGCCGTTCTTGCCCATGGTGGTCTTCAGGGTGAAGCTGTCCAGGATGGCCTCGGCCTCGGGGTCCTCCAGACCCGCAGCATCCAGGACCCGGGTCAGGTCAGCCGTCCAGGTGGTGGAGCCGCCCCGGGTGGAGGCCACGGCGTCGCCGAACATGGCTTCCACAATGGCCAGGGAGAGGTCCAGGGTGTCCCACAGCTGGAAGGAGCCTTCATCCACCAGCAGGGAGGGGACCAGGGCCTGGCCCATGGTGAGGCTGGCGGGCTGGCTCAGGTCCACGCCGGTGGCGCCCAGGGACAGCCAGGTGTCCTCCGGAGTGGAAGCGCCCAGGAACAGGGAATTCACCAGGGGCATGTGCAGGTACATGGTGCCCTCGGGGGTGAGCAGGAGAGTCAGGGGGATGGCGGTCAGGTCGGTGGTGAGGGCGGTGCCCAGATCCACCTCCATCTCCTCCAGGATGCCGGGGACGGCAGTCTCCAGGGCGGTGAGAGCCTCCTTCAGGTTGAAGGTCATTTCAATGCGGGCGCTCTGGCTGTCGGACCAGGCAGTGTAGGCGGCGGAGAAGGGAAGGGCGGCCTCGGTGCCTGCCCCGTCCACGTCGGCGATGGCGATGTCAGCAGACAGGGAACCGGTCTCCTTGAGCTTCTTGCCCAGCTGGTCGGCCTGCTGGCTGGCCATCAGGGCGTTCAGGGCGGTAAACCGGCTGTCGATGTCTGCCATCAGGGCGTCGTCATCCACCACCACGGCGGTGCGGAAGGTGTTGTCCCACAGGACGGTGTAGCCGCAGGTCTCGGAGAGGAAGCGCAGGGGAACCATGGTCCGGTCGTCCTCATTGATGAAGGCAGGGGCGTCCAGGGTGGTCTCGATCCGCTCAGACTCTCCCCGGGTGACCACGGCGGTGGTGCTGTCGATGGTGAGAAGGATGGTCTGCTCCACGGTGGGGCTCATGATGGTGACGGTGCGGGTGTCGGGGTCCCACTCCACCAGCTGGCCCAGGTTCTCCATGACCGCCCGGACGGGGATCATGGTGCGGTCGTTGACGATGGTGGGGATGGCGTCGGGGAATTGGATGCACTGGCCTTCCATCATCACGTTCACCTGGCCGGGAACGCCGCCCTTTTCTACAATGGGACGGTCAACGGCGGGGTAGCGTCCGGCAGTTTCGGTGTACCCGTTGTCATAGCCTACGTAGTAGCCCCCGGCCAGGCCGGACTGGTAGCCCTCCTCGTAGGTGGGTTCGTCAGAAAGGGGGATGTCAGCCGGTTCCACCAGCTGGGGGGTCAGGGCCAGGGCGTCGGCCTTACCGGCGGCATAGCCCTTGTCGTGGCCCTCTGCGAAGCCTTTGTCGTAGCCCTGCTGGAAGGGGGAATCCCTCCAGTCGTCTCCTTCATTTCCTGTGGCGAAGGCGGGGACGGTCAGGCTCAGGGCCAGGGTCAGGGTCAGCAGCAGTGCGAACAGTTTTTTCATGGGGATTCCTCCTTTACACGGTCGGTGGTTTCTCGGTCGGGTCAAAGGCGGGGGATCGGGCGGTCAGGAAATGTCCGCCAGGTCCAGGTATTTGTAGCCGTTTTCGGCAATGTGCTCTTTTCTTCCCTGGGCATTTTCACCCAGCAGCAGGTCAAAGACCTGGGCGGTGGCCTCGGCTTCGGCGGGCATGACCCGGATGAGCCGGCGGGAGTCGGGGTTCATGGTGGTCATCCACATCATCTCCGGGTCGTTCTCACCCAGACCCTTGGACCGCTGGATGGTGACCTTCTTGTCCTTGAGCTTGGCCAGGATCTCGGCCTTCTCCTTTTCGGAGTAGGCGAACCAGGTCTTGTTCCCGGCGCCGATCTCATACAGGGGGGACTCGGCGATGTAGACGTAGCCCTTCTCAATGAGGGTGGGGGTCAGCCGCCAGAGCATGGTGAGGATGAGGGTGCGGATCTGGTAGCCGTCCACGTCGGCGTCGGTGCAGATGACGATCTTGTTCCACCGGAGGTTATCCAGGTTGAACAGGGAGAGGTCCTTGTTGTGCTTGTCGTTGACCTCCACGCCGCAGCCTACGACTTTCAGCAGGTCGGTGATGATCTCGCTCTTGAAGATCTTGCCGTAGTCGGCCTTGAGGCAGTTGAGGATCTTGCCGCGGACGGGCATGATGCCCTGGAATTCCGCGTCCCGGCCCAGCTTCACCGAGCCCAGTGCGGAGTCGCCCTCCACGATGTAGAGCTCCCGGCGGGAGACGTCCTTGGTGCGGCAGTCCACGAACTTCTGGACCCGGTTGGCGATGTCCAGGTTGCCGGCCAGGCTCTTGCTCTTGATGGTCAGGCGGGCCTTTTCGCCGGCCTCCCGGCTGCGCTTGCTCACCAGGATCTGACGGGCGGCCTCCTCGGCGGCCTGGGGGTTTTCCAGCAGGAAGATCTGCAGGTTCTCCCGGAGGAAGTCGGTCATGCCCTCCTGGATGAACTTGTTGGTGACCGCCTTTTTGGTCTGGTTCTCGTAGGAGGTCTGGGTGGAGAGGTTATTGGAGACGAAGATCAGGGTCTCCTGGACATCGGGCCAGGTGATCTTGGCCTCGTTCTTGTTGTACTTGCCGTTCTGCTTCAGCCAGCCGTCCATGGCGGACAGGAAGGCGGAACGCATGGCTTTTTCCGGGGAGCCGCCGTGCTCCAGCCAGGAGGAGTTGTGGTAGTGCTCCACCACCTTTACCGCCGGGCAGAAGCAGAAAGCGCAGGAGAGCTTCACCTTGTACTCGGGCTTGTCGGCCCGGTCCTTGCCGGTCCGCTCTCCGGACCAGAACTGGATGGGGGTGTGGGGGTTCTCTCCGGCCAGCTCGGAAACGTAGTCGGCGATGCCGTTTTCGTAGGTAAAGATGGTCTCCTCAAAGCCCTTCTCCCCCTGGTTGCGGAACTTGAAGACCACCCCGGCGTTCACCACCGCCTGGCGGTGGAGGACGTCGGTGAAGTAGTCCACGGGGATGTCGGTCTGGGTGAAGACCTCCAGGTCGGGGAGCCACGTAATGGAGGTGCCGGTCTTCTTCCGGTCGGCGGGAGAGACCTTCATTTCCCCCACCAGATAGCCCTTTTCAAAGTGGAGGTCGTAGCGCTTGCCGTCCCGCCGCACCACCACGTCCATGAAGGCAGAGGCGTACTGGGTGGCGCAGGAGCCCAGGCCGTTGAGGCCCAGGGAGTATTCGTAGTTTTCACCGGTGTTGTTCTCGTACTTGCCGCCGGCGTAGAGCTCGCAGAAGACCAGCTCCCAGTTGTAGCGGCCTACCTTTTCGTTCCAGTCCACGGGGCAGCCCCGGCCGAAGTCCTCCACCTGGATGCGGCCGTCCCGGTAACGGGTGACCACGATCTCGCTGCCGTAGCCCTCCCGGGCCTCGTCGATGGAGTTGGACAGAATTTCGAAGACGGCGTGCTCACAGCCCTCCAGGCCGTCGGAGCCGAAGATGACGCCGGGACGCTTTCGGACCCGGTCGGCCCCCTCCAGCATGGAGATGGATTCGTTGCCGTATTCCTGCTTGGTTTTTGCCATGGGGTTTCTCCTTGTCGTATATTGGAAATGGGCCTAATCACCCAATTTAATCATAATAGTACCCTTTATCATAAAACATTTTTACGTACAATGTCAAGGGGAAGGGACTTTGGTGGGACTCCGGCCTGGGGTCCTCTTGTCAAAATACCATTCTTATAGTAAAATAAATCCATACGTTCCGCCCCCCTGGAAAAGGAGGACATATGAAAAAGAAATTCCTTCCCATTTTGCTGGTGGTCTCCCTGCTGGCCAACCTGGTGCTGGTCATGATGCTGGTCCGGGCAGACCGGGAGGTCCAGGAATACCATGCGTCCGTTACCCTGCGTGAAATGGGCTTTGCAGCTTCCTTTCTGGAGAAAATTCAGGCTGGAGAGGACCCGGAACATGCAGAGGCCCTGTTTGATTCTGCCACCTCTTTTGTATACGGGGCCTACCAGGCATCCTACCGGATCTTGAAAGATGAGTTTAGTCCCTGGGAGGGCCTCCTTTTTGATTTATGGAATCGGATGCTCTACTACCCGGAGGCCGTAGAGGCCAACCTGGAGGAGCTCATCCTGGCCATGTCCCTGGAGGAGACCTCTCAGCTCTACGACGAGACCCGGATCCAGCAGATGGAACATGCCCTGCAGAGCATCATGGAAACCATCGCACAAATGCAGGCCGGGGAGGAAACCCAATAAAAAACAGCGAAGACCACCCCAGGGGTGGTCTTTTTCTGCGGGCAAGTGGATTGGGTCCTTTAGAAAGTGGGCCGATGTGGGCATCGGCCCCTACAATGGGTTGTGGTAAGTGCAACCTATTTCGTAGGGGGCGGATTCCATATCCGCCCGGTCCACCCGCGCAAAAAGCCCGCAGCCATTGGCTGCGGGCTTTTGTCGTGCATAAAATTGTCACACCAGATACCGGTGGAGCATCACGGCCACCTGGGCACGGGTGGCGTGGTCCAGGGGGGACAGGGTGGTGGTGACCCCGTCGTTGGTGGTGCCGGAGATGATCCCATCGCCCACGGCCCAGGCCATGGGGGCCACGGCATAGGGCTCCACCAGAGCCTTGTCCACAAAGCCGTCCAGGCTGCCCTGGTTTTCCACCAGGTTGCCGGTGAACTTGGCATAGCGGTAGAGGATGGCGGCGATCTGCTGGCGGGTCACGGGGGAATCCGGGGCAAAGTGGGTGTCGTCCACGCCGTTGACGATGCCGTTGACGTTGGCCCACACAACAGCGCTGTAGTAATAGTCACCCACGTTCAGGTCGGTGAAGTTGGTGGAAACGGTGACCTCGGGGCTGCCGGCCGCCCGGTACAGGACGGTCACCAGCATGGCCCGGGTCATGGCGGTGTTGGGAGCGAAGGTGGTGGGCTCCACGCCGTTGATGAGGCCGCTGTCGTAGGCGAAGTCAATGGCGTTGGCCGCCCAGGTGCCTACGGTGCTGGGGGTCACGTCCAGGAACTGGTCAGAGGTGGTCTTGCTGATGGCCTCCACCAGGATGGTCTGGGGGATGGCGGTGCCGGACCGGGTGTAATAGGTCACGGGGATGGTGGCCAGCCCCGCATAGCCGGGGGAGGGCAGGTAGCTCAGGGTGGACACGTGGTAGTCGCCGTAGGCGGAGGAGTCGATGTAGTACCGCTCCCCGGCGGCGGGGGTGCCGTTGCCCCGGGCGAAGTCCCGCAGAAGGCTGCCCACAGCGGGCTGGCCGAAGACCATGGCCACCACGGGGTCAGAGGTGTCCTCAAAGGTGAAGTCCGAGCCGGAGAAGGTGAAGCCGGAGCTGGTGCAGCGGATGACACCGGCGTCGGGAGAGGTCTGGCCGTAGACGGCGATGGTCAGCTGACCGTAGTAGGTCTCGGTGCCGTAGGCCATGAAGTCGATGGTGTAGGTGCCCTCCATCACGGGGGTGAAGACCAGGTCGGCAAACTTCTGGCCGGTGGTGCCGAAGGTGTACTTGGTGTCGGCCTTTACGTTCAGAGAGCCAACGGTCTGGCCGGTGACGGTGTCGGGGAAAAAGACCACGTGCTTGAGCCCCTGGATGGCGGGGGTCTCCAGGGATTCCTCGATCCCCTTGGTCAGCTGGTCTGCCAGGGAGAGCTTGCCCTCCAGGTCGAAGATGGCGCTCAGGGCCTTGGGGCCGTCGCCCGCCTCGGTCACACCCTCGATCATGGTGCCGGGGAGGACCTCTACCCGGTAGGTGCAGGAGGCGGTGAGGACCTGGGCGGGGGCGGTCTTGCCGGTGGCGGTGACGGTGCAGGTCAGATCCATGGGCTCCAGGAACACGGGGGTCACCAGGGTGGTTTCGGCGCCCGTCAGGGCCTGCTCGCCCTGCTTCCAGGCATAGCTCAGGTAATAATCGGCGGTCACGTCGGTCTCGCCGTCCTTGACGGCGGCGGCGGGGGCCTTCAGGACCTTGGTCTGGTACTGGCCGGTCTGAACGGTCAGGGAAGTGTCGGAGAGGACCAGCTGGGCCGTGGCGGGAGCCGGAGTGACCGGAGCATCCGGGGTCTCGGGTGCTTCGGGCTGTTCCGTGCTGCCGGCGGCAACGGTGACGGTGCACCCGCCATAAGGGGTGGGCTGTCCCTGAATGTGGTAGCCGATGAAGGCGGTGCCTACGGCCAGAGCGGTGACCACACCCTCCTGGGTGACGGAAGCCACCTGGGGGGCATCGGAGTACCACACCAGACCGGCGGTGTCGGCCTCTTCGGGGGTCAGCTTGGCGGTGAGGGTCAGGGTCTGGCCCACAGTCAGGCTGGCAGACTGGGGCTCCACGGAGATCTCCGTGGGGGGTGCGGCCAGGGCCGGCACCGTCAGGGTCAGGGCCATCACCAGGGCCAGGACCAGGGAGAGGGATCGATGGAACAGTTTCTTCATAGTAAATACCTCGCAGGGGCAGAGTCCGGAAGGACTGTGTGTGAGCATAGTGATTATATCATTATACCATATTTAATTATTTTGGAAAGGGGATATTTTCATTTCCCGCATAATCCCGGCATACCGGCACAGGCTACCTATATATACTGTACCAACAAGGGAGGGAAACCCATGGCAAGGGAAAAGACCCCCACCCGGGCCCAGCGGCTGCGCCTGGGCCTGGAGGAGACCCGCCGGGACCTGAACGCCGCCCGGGCGGGCTTTGACGAGACGGCAGACGGGGATCTGCTGGAATACTACCTGTACGAGATCAGCGCCCTCCGGGCCAAGCACACCTATCTGCTGCGGCAGATGAAATCTCTGGAAAAGGGGGAAGGCCCATGACCTGGCTCCTGGACGGCCCCTGGCTGTCCGTCCTCATGCTGACCCTTCTGCTTCTGGCCCTGTTCCATCGTCCCCTGGCCTGGGTGGGGAAGGTCCTGGCCCGGTCCCTGGTGGGGCTGGGCTTTCTGGCCCTGTGGTCCCACAGCGGCGTTCTGGCCGGGCTGCAGTTGGGGGTGAACCTCTTCAACGCCCTGACCCTGGGTCTGCTGGGGGTCCCGGGGTTCGGGCTGTTGATGCTATTGAAGTGGGTGGGTACATAGAAATGACAACCCCTCCGTCTTCGGCTTCGCCGAATCCACCTCCCCTTACACAGGGGAGGCGTAGGTGGGAGGGACAAACCTCAGGCCCCCTTGTGTAAAGGGGGCTGGATTTTGCCGAAGGCAAAAGACTGGGGGATTGTGAACATTGGAAGGAGCGCAGCCTATGAAAGAAGTCAAAAACATCGCTTTCCGCCTGCTCTGTCTCTCCGGGGTTCTGGCCGGGGGCTTCCTCCTGCTGTGTACCTGGGGCATCCTGGACCCGGCAGACTGGCAGCCGGAAGAGGAGAGGGTGATGACCGCCGTCCCCGCCCTGGGGGTGGCCGACCAGAGCCTCTATGCCGGCCCCTTTCTGTATTGGTCTGACCCATCCCAGCCCATCCCTGCCGGGACGAAAGGAGTGGTCCTCCCCATGAAAGCTGCCGACGGGACCCTGGGCTATGTGTCCCGGATCCCCCAGGCCATCGATTGGGGGGCTTCTTCGGGGGACCCCACCCGGAACCAGGCCATCCGGGGGCTGACAAGCCGGGAGGACCTTCACACCGTGGCCCTCATCTCCTGTCTGGCCGATGACCGAGCGGGGCAGGACCGGGACCTGGCCCTCCTGCGGGCGAGCGGCTCCGCCTGGGTGGACGGGGCCGGCCAGACCTGGCTGGACCCAACCAAAGAGGACACCCTATCTTACCTGGCCCAGGTCTGCCGGGAGGTGTCCGCCCTGGGGTTCGATGAGCTCCTGCTGATGGGCTGCCGCTATCCCGACGGGGCCTGCCCGGAAGGGGGGGAAGCCGCCCTGGAGACCTTTTGCCGGACCCTCCAGGAGACCGCCCTGGACTGGCCTTGCCTTCTGTCTGTGGTGGGGGAGCCATGGGGGGAAAACGGCCAGACCGATGCCCTCCTGGCCACCTTCCCCGGAAGGGTCTGGGCCGGGAAGGCTGACCTCCCCCGGCTGTCCGCCTTTGACCCTGTGGTCCTGCCAGCGCCTTCGGCGAATTGACGAATCATACAAAATGATATGAGAACAAAAATGGTAGGTTGTGCAACCTGACGACAGCCCCAAAAATATTAACAAATTGGCAACAAATTCGGGCAAAAAAATGCCGGAAAAGGGTTCCCAAGGGGGGGATTCTATGCTATGATTACAAAGCGGTAACAAATGTTACGAGTGAACCGCTGAATTGTAACAAACGAGGCACCTGCCTCTTGACTTTCCCCATTTGATTTAGTTTGGAGTGATCCGATGCGAGCGCGCATTTTGAGCATTTTGATGACGGTACTGATGATGGTGACCATGCTCCCCACCGTGGCCATGGCAGCCACCTTTGAAGAGATCAACCAGCAGGAGGTCTTCCTGACCCAGGAGAAC
>JAFSFC010000012.1 GCA_017435425.1 Ruminiclostridium sp.
GAGGCGGTCACGTCGAACATATCCAGGCAGTCACCCCCGGCAATGTCGCTGCCCAGGGCAACCTTCAGCCCCTCCCGGAGCATCACCCGCACTGGGGCAAAGCCGGAGCAGAGGTTCTGGTTGGAGTCGGGGCAATGGACCACGGTCACTCCAGCGGCCTTGATGGCGGCCCGTTCGGTTTCATCCGACCAGACGCAGTGGGCCATGAGGGTCCGGTCATTCCAGAGACCGAACTTCTGGTAGGACTGCCAGTATTGAGGGCAGTCGGGATGAAGTTCCCGCACCCATTGGATCTCCCGCTGGTTTTCCGACAGGTGAGACTGGATGGGAAGACCTCGTTCTTTCGCCAGTTGCCCCAGGAAGGCCATCAGTTCATCGGTACAGGACGGGGTGAACCGGGGCGTGAGGATGGGCTTGATGTGGGTAAAATGCTCGCACTGGTCCAGCCAGGCCAGGGTCTCGGCCATGGACTCCCGGGTGGATTCTTCCAACAGACCGGGAGTGCCGTTTCGGTCCATGTTCACCTTGCCCACATAGCCGGTGACCCCGGCACGCTCCAGCTCCTCCATTAAAATCAGGGAGGCAGGGCGGTGGAGGGAGGAGAACATGCACACCCTTGTGGTGCCGTGGGACACCAGGTCCCGGGCCAGGGTGCGGTAGACTGTCCGGGCATAGTCCGGGTCAGAGAATCGGGCTTCCGTGGGGAAGGTGTAGGTGTTCAGCCAGTCCAGCAAGGGAAGGTCCATACCGGTGCCCACCATGGGGTACTGGGGCCCGTGGAGGTGCATATCGGCAAAGGTCTGGAGGATCAGGTCCTCTCCGTAGTCTTCTACCGGCGCTCCGGTATACTGCTCCGGCAGGACCGGGAAGACCCCGATAATGGTTCCGTCCTCTGCGATGAGATATCCGTGTTCGGTGATGTCCAGCCGGTCGGGTGCGCCGGCGGACAGGATGGTCCCCTTCAGAATCGTAATAGACATGGTTCTACCTCAAAAGTGGTGCAGGATCAGTTCAAAGGCAACCTTCAGGCCGGGGAGGAGGCTGTCGATCTCCACGTACTCCTCTCGCGTGTGGAACCCATCCCCAAAGCAGCAGCCCACGCACACAGCGGGGATGCCCAGGGACAGGGGGATGTTGCAGTCGGTGGAGCCGGAGACGAAATTGATCGGCCTGCCATAGTATCGCTCTATAGTGCGGGAGGTCCGATCCATCAGGACCTGCATCCGGTTCGGGTCCACATCGACCCCGCAGGGGCGGTCTCCTACCTGGGTCACGGAGATGCGAACGCCTGGCGTTTCATGTCTCCGGAGGGCATCTCGGAACTGCCCTTCCATGATCTCCAGAGCCTCCCGCTCATCCGAGCGGAACTCGAAGAGCATCTCGGCCTGCTGGGCAATGGTGTTCACGGAGGTGCCCCCCTGAATGGTGCCCACGTTGAAGGTGGTTTGTCCAAGGCGGGGGATCCTCATAGCGTACAAATCGGTGATGAGGCCAGAGAGGCAGGCAATGGCGTTGGGGCGGCCAAAATCCCGGAAGGAGTGACCACCCTGGGTGGTGACCTCCACCCGATACCGCCGGGAACCCACAGCGTGGTTGACGCCGTTGCAGTTCTTGTCGTCAAAGGAGATAAATTCCCGGACACGGGAGCCGTAGGTTTCCATGATCTTCCGGCATCCCTTCAGATTTCCCAGGCCCTCTTCCCCGGCATTTACCACCAGAAGAAGCCCCGTTCCCTCGGGCTGGATGCCAGTCTCGGCGATATACTTGGCAGCCATCAGCAGAGCGACCGCATTGGCGGTATCGTCCCCAACCCCGGGGCAACAGATGCGCCCGTCCCGGACCTCCAGGGGGAGGGGAGTGGTATCAGGGAAGACCACGTCGCTGTGGGCCATGACCACCAGCAGGGGATTTTCCCCGGTGTCTCCCACAGGGTAGACCACATTCAAAGCTTCGTCCAGATAGACCCCTTTGGCACCCTGAGCCTCCAACCAATCTTTGCAGAATGTGGACCGTTCTTCCTCGTGGTTGGATGGTGCAGGGATCCGGGCCAGAGTCAGAAGGATCTGAAAAGCTTCCTCTTGGTGGTCTTCGATATAGGACAAAATGGATGGTGTCAGTTCCATAGTGGGTTCTCCTTTTTTGCAGTTTTTATTATTATACCACGTTCCGTTCGACCTGTCCCGTACCCAGGACATATTTTCCCAAGAAAAAGGAGAAAAGAATGTCGGTTGATTCTTGATTCTTTTCTCAAAATGTTGTATGATAAGGAGCAGAGTCTGCCGGATGCCATGTCGGTGTCGGGCATGGCCGCACTAGTCGGGGAGATAGCGGTGCCCTGTACCTGCAATCCGCTACAGCAGGGATGAATCCCGGACCCCCGGAGGCCTCTTGTTCCGTTAGTTGCCGGTAAGCGGTGATGATAAGTCGGTCCTGCGCAACGCAGCACTGTGAACCGTGTCAGGCGGGGAACCGAGCAGCACTAAGCAGAACGCTGCGTGTGCCGCAGGTATGCCGGTTTTGAGCTGGCTGCCAGTGAGACAGGGATAAGGGGTTCTTCAAAGGCCGGTGTGCGGTCATGCCGGATGCCGAAGTATCTGTGCAGACTCTTTGTTTTGATTGAAACCCGGAGGAGGAAGGCAAGTTGTATCAGGCTCTCTATCGTAAATGGCGGCCCCGCACCTTTGACCAGGTGGTGGGACAGGCCCATATCACCGATACCCTCAAGCGCCAGGTGGACGCCGGACGGCTGTCCCATGCCTACCTCTTCACCGGGACCCGAGGGACAGGCAAGACCACCTGCGCCAAAATTTTGGCCCGGGCGGTGAACTGCGAACATCCCGTGGACGGCAACCCCTGCAACGCCTGCCCGGCCTGCCTGGGCATTGAAAGCGGGGCCATCCTGGACGTGCTGGAGCTGGACGCCGCTTCCAACAATGGCGTGGACCAGATCCGTGCCCTTCGTGACGAGGCCATCTACACCCCCGCTGCCGTTCGCAAGCGTGTGTACATCGTGGACGAGGTCCATATGCTGTCCACCGCCGCCTTCAATGCCCTGCTGAAGATCTTGGAGGAGCCCCCGGCTCACCTGATGTTCATTCTGGCCACCACCGAGCTCCACAAGGTCCCCGCCACCATCAAGTCCCGCTGCCAGCAGTTTGCCTTCAAGCGGATCTCCCCCAAGGCCATTGCCGACCACTTAGGTCAGGTGGCCCGGGAGGAGAACATCCCTCTGACCCAGCCTGCCGCAGGCCTTCTGGCCCGTCTGGCAGACGGTGGTCTCCGTGACGCCCTGTCCCTGCTGGATCAGTGCAGCGGCACCGATGGAGAACTCACGGAGGAGACTGTGCTGGACGTTCTGGGCCTGGCGGGCAGCCGTCAGACCGCCCGCATCCTGGACTGCGTGGCCCGGGAGGACACCGTGGGTGCCCTGGAGGAACTGGATACCCTCTACCGGGACGGCAAGGACATGGGAGCCTTCCTCAGCGAGCTGTCCTCTTTGATCCGAGACCTGCTCATCCGCAAGACTGCCCCCGAGGGAGGGCAAGGGCTCCTCACCGGCGGGTATGAGGACAAGGTCATCCGTCAGCTCATCCAGCAGTTCACGGCGGCCGAGCTGGTCCAGATGATGACCCTGATCCAGACTGCTCAGGCTGACCTCTACCGCAGCACCAGCCGTCGGCTGGATGCCGAACTCTGCCTGATCCGCCTCTGTGACCGCCGCCTGTCTGAGACCACGGAGGGTCTCCTGGCCCGGCTTAGCCGCCTGGAAGAGCAGGTGGCCAAGGGAGTGGTGGTTGCCCAGCAGCCCCCGGTCCAGTCTGCGGCTGCCAAACAGCCCATGAAAGAGGAACCTCCCGTGGAGGAGGCCTTCGATGCCCCGCCTCCCTGGGATGATATTCCCCCGCCCCCTCCCGATGAGAGGGATCTCCCACCCTGGGATATGGATCCGGTGCCGCCTCCGCCGAGACCGATCCCTCAGCCCCCGGTGGTTCCTGCAGCGCCTCCCCCTGTGCCCCCGGCTCCCCAGCCTCCGGTGCAGCCTGCCGGGTTCAGCTGGCCCGGATTCCTGGCATCCCTGCAGAACACACCTCCGGCCATTCAGTCCTTCCTGCGTAAGCCCAATGCGGTGATCGGTGTGTTCGGAGAGAACGATCTCACCCTCTGGGTGGAGGACGAAATGACCAGGGGTCTTTTTACCAAACCCCTGGCTGCAGACTTCTTCGGAAAGAGTGCTGCGGCCTACACCGGCCAGGAGCGCCGCATCCATGTGAAGGTGGGTAAGCCCGAGACGGCCCCCACCCCTTCGGCAGCTGCGCCTGTTCCCCCGGCGGCCCCTGCCCAGCATGACAACTTCAATGACCTGTTGGCCTTGGGCCGGCAGTTTGGCAATTTCACCGTAAAATAACAAACCTTATAATAAAGGAGAATCATTATGGCAAAAGGTTATGGACGTCCCCCTATGAGCAGAAAGGGCGGCAAAGGCGGCATGGGCATGGGTATGCCCGGCCTGAACATGGACATGATCAAGCAGGCACAGAAGATGCAGGCTGACATGGAGAAGACCCAGGCAGAGCTCCAGGAGAAGGAGTACACCGCCACCGCAGGCGGCGGCGTGGTCTCCGCCACCGTGGACGGCAAGCACACCGTCAAGTCCCTGAAGATCGACCCCGAAGCAGTGGATCCCGATGATGTGGAAATGCTGGAGGACATGGTCATCGCTGCGGTCAACGAGGCCATCCGTGCTGCTGTGGAAGACATGAGCACCAGCATGAACAAGATCACCGGCGGCCTGAACGTTCCCTTCTAATTTTTTGAATCGGAGGTAATCACCAATGAAGATCACTCTGTTAGAGCCCCTGGGCATCCCCGCAGAAGTCCTGGCCCAGTACGCCTCCAAGCTGGAGGCAGCAGGCCACACCTTTGTTTCCTACGACGCAAAGACCACCGACGTGGCTGAGCTGATTTCCCGCACCGGCGACAGCGACATCGCTGTCATTGCCAACAATCCCTATCCCGCAGCCGTGGTGGAGGCTGCCCCCAACCTGAAGATGCTGAACGTGGCCTTCACCGGCATCGACCATGTGGCACTGGACGCCTGCAAGGCTAAGAACGTCATGGTCTGCAACGCCGCAGGCTACTCCACCCAGTGCGTGGCCGAGCTGGCTCTGGGCCTGGCCGTTGGCTGCCTGCGTTTCATGCCCACCTGTGACCAGGTGGTCCGCAATGGCGGCACCAGCGCAGGCCTGCGGGGCCGTGAGATCGGCGGCAAGACCGTGGGCATCGTGGGCACCGGCGCCATCGGCACCATGACCGCCAAGCTGTTCCAGGCATTTGGCGCCAAGGTTATTGCCTACTCCCGTACCGTCCGTCCTGAGGTCCAGGCCATGGGCGTGGAATACGTCTCCCTGGAGGAGGTCATGGAGCGCAGCGACATCGTCTCCATCCACACCCCCAACAACGCTGAGACCAAGGGTCTCATCTCCAAGGAGCTCATCGGCAAGATGAAGCCCACCGCCATCTTCCTGAACACCGCCCGGGGTGCTATCGTGGACAACGCCGCCCTGGCTGAGGCCCTGAACGAGGGCAAGATCGCTGCCGCCGGCATCGACGTCTTCGACATGGAGCCCCCCATCCCTGCAGATTACCCCCTGCTGAACGCCAAGAACACCGTCCTGGCTCCCCACGTGGCCTTCCTCACCGACGAGAGCATGCTCCGCCGTGCTGAGATCGTCTTCCAGAACCTGGACGCCTACCTGGCAGGCCAGCCCGAAAACGTCTGCAAACTGTAATTTCATCAGAACGCAAGAAAGCCCCGTCCGACAGGACGGGGCTTGTTGTATGTATTCAGTTAAGGCTGGGCCCATTCACCCGTTGCCGGGTCCTTCTCCAGCACCAGCTCAAATTCTCCGTTGGGGCGGTTGAAGTAGATGCCGGTGTCCTCCGGGTTCAGGGGGATCTCGTGGTTGATCTGGGAAGCGTGGAAGCCGAAGAAGCCGAAGGTGCGGTAGAAGGTCAGGTAGTGACCGCCGTCGATGATCTCTTCCTCAAACCCTCTGGCCCGGCCAAAGGCGGAGGTGGGGGCGGCCACCAGGGTCACGGAGGAGCCGTCCTCGGCCACGGTGTACTCGTATATGATCACATCGGTCTTCTTGGCAAAGCCGCTGCCGATGAGGGAGCCGATGGCCAAAATGACGATCAGCAGGACAGCTATGGTTTGTTTTTTATTCAGTCCCATGTTTTGTTCCTCGCAATCAGGTTAAGTAGGTGTCCGGGCTCAGTTCCCTGATTTTTGCCTGCAGGCTTTTCAGGTCAAGGAAGGTCTCCGGACGTTTGGTGGGGTCCCGCAGCAGGGCGGAGGGATGGTAGATGGCCATCATCTGCACACCGGCCCGATCAAACCACTGGCCGTGCTGACGGGTGATGCGGAAGTCTTTGTCGATGATCCGCATGGCAGCGATCCGCCCCAGACACACGATGATCTTGGGCTTGATGAGGGCGGTCTGGGCCCGGAGATAACCGATGCAGGCATCCTGCTCTGCGTTCAGGGGATCCCGGTTGTTGGGGGGACGGCACTTGACGATGTTGGCAATGTAGACCTTGGTGCGGTCCAGGTCGATGAGCTCCAGCATCACGTCCAGGAGTTTACCGGCGGGGCCAACAAAGGGTTCGCCCTGCAGATCTTCCTGCTCACCGGGGCCTTCGCCGATGAAGAGAATATCCGCCTGCCTGTTGCCCACACCGAAGACCATGTTGGTCCGGGTCTCACCCAGGGGACAGTTAAGACATTGGTGACATTTCTGTTCCAGCTCTTCCCAGGTCATGTTCCATCCCTCCCTTCTTTTGACCTATTATAACAGGAGGGGAGGGAAAAGGCAATTAACACTTGGGCTTGGAGTGAAAGAGAATGGCCACAACTGCCCCGAAGAAAACAGCTGCGGTGATTCCGCCGGCGGTGGAGGTGATACCTCCTGTGAGAGCTCCCAGCAGGCCGCTTTCGGCCACACCTTTGGCCGCACCCTTGGCTAAATTGTACCCAAAGCCGGTCAGGGGGACGGTGGCCCCGGCCCCGCACAGATCCACCAGAGGCTGATAGACCCCAATGGCCCCTAAGAACACGCCGGTGACCACATAAAGGACCAGGATCCGGGCGGGGGTCAGTTTGGTTTTGTCGATGAGGATCTGTCCGATGGCGCACAGGATGCCCCCGCACAGAAAGGCCAGCAGATAGGTTTTGGGGTCGCTCATGGGTTGCCTCCTTTTGCGGTGGTGATGGCCACGGCATGACAGATGCCGGGGATACTTTCCTTTTGCATGACGGCAGTGGGGGAGTGGAGGGCTCCTGTGCCGCAGAAGAGAAGGTTCTTCCATTTGCCGTGGGCCATCCCCCGGAGGAGATACCCAGTGAGCACTACGGCGCTGCATCCACACCCGGACCCGCCTGCATGGACATCCTGTTTTTTTGGATCAAAGAGGAGACAGCCGCAGTCCTGGTAGACCTTGGTCATGTCCACCCCATCCCGGCGGAAGAAGTCGGTCACGATCTCTTTGCCCAGGCTGCCCAGGTCTCCGGTCACAATGAGGTCGTAGAAACCGGGGGTCCGACCGGTGTCCTGGAAGTGGGCCTGGAGGGTGCTGTAAGCTGCCGGAGCCATGGCGGCGCCCATGTTGTTGGCATCGGCGATGCCCTTGTCAACGACCTTCCCTGCGGTCACGTGGGTGATCCTGGGGCCATCACCTTCAGACCCCAGGATGACTGCGCCGGAGCCGGTGGCCGTCCATTGGGCGGTGGGAGGTTTCTGCCCGCCATACTCCAGGGGGTTCCGGTACTGCCGCTCAGCCGAACAGAAGTGAGAGGAGGTCAGGGCAGCAATACGCTCTCCAAAGCCGCCATCCAGGATCATGGCCCCCAGGCTCAGGCTTTCAGCCATGGTGGAGCAGGCCCCATACAGGCCAAAGAAAGGTACATCCTGGGACCGGACAGAGTACGCAGTGGCCATGCACTGGTTCAGCAGGTCACCGGCAAGAAGATAGTCCAGGTCCTGTACCTTCAGTCCGGACTTTTCCAGTGCGGTGGTCAGTGCCTTTTTCTGCATGGCGGTCTCGGCCTTTTCCCAGCTGTTTTCACCGAAGGTATCATCCTGGCCAATGTGGTCAAAGTATTTGGCCAGGGGGCCCTGACCTTCCTTTTGCCCCACGGCGCATCCATAGCCCAGGATCACCGGCGGGGATGCAAAGCGGACGGTCTGTCCGCCCAGTTTCTTTCGGTCCAAAGCAATCTCTCCCTTGCGTGGATTTCTCCTAGTGTTTCCTGATAAGGCCAGATTATTCCGGGACAAACCTCTGGACTTTCCTGCGGCAGATATATTATAATGGTAGGCACTAACCCAGAAAGGAAGGGTATTATCTATGGCAAATGCAACCCTTATCACCCAGAAAGTACAGGAGATCCACCTGATCAATAAATTGGACAAGAACGGCCAGGTCCAGCTGGACAGTTCCTTTTCCCTGAATGTCAGCTTCACCCCCGACGGCAGTCGCTGCATCGGCAAGCTCCAGCAGACCCTGCGGGACAAGGAATTTGCCGGCGGCAAGTTTACCATGACCGTGGAAATGGTGGGCATTTTCAGCTGTTCCGAGGCCTATAAGGACGAGGTCAAGCGCCAGATCCACGGGGAGGTCTACGACCAGCTCTTCCCCTATATGCAGTCTCAGTGTTCCAACCTGGCTGCCGGTGCCGGTATGCCCGGCCTGATGCTGCGCAAGGCTGCCATCGATCCCAACAGCATTGCTGTGAACAAGGCCCCCAAGGGCCCCGGTCCCGACCGGAATCCCGACGGCGGACCCAAGCTGACCCTGCTGTAATATGATCCATCCCATCTATGCCGACCTCTGGCAGGGGAATGGTTCCAACCTGGACAAGCCTGCCCTTCGCTGTGAGGACACGGTCTGGACCTTTGAAGAACTCTTTGACCAGATCCTGCGGGCAGAAGCCGGCCTGCGGGCTTTGGGGGTTCAGGCAGGGGAGTTTGTCACCATTCTCTCCATGAACACCCCTGAGACCATTGCCGCATTCTACGCCATCGACCGGATCGGCGCTGTGGCCAACTGGGTGGATATGAAGCTCAGCCCCAAAGAGGTGGAGGGCTACCTGACCCGTGCCGGGGGCAAGGTGGTCATTGCCCTGGAGGTGGCCTTCCAGAAGGTCTACGAAAACCGGGGCCAGTCCCCGGCCCAACACTTTGTGGCCTTGCCGCTGGCTGGATATGTGCCCGATGATTTGGGCGGAAAGCTCCGTTTGGGCAGCTGGACCAGGAGCAGGGGAGAGGGCTGCCTCTCCTGGGAGGAGCTTCTGCGGAAACATGACGGCACCGAACCGGAGGGTTCCCGCTGGGAAGAGCCCACTGTGATCACCTATACCGGCGGGACCACAGGCCCTGCCAAGGGGGTCATGCTTTCACGCCGGGCCTTCCGTCGGTCCCTGGAGCAGTACACTGCCGCCGGGACGGAACTTGGTTATGGGTCTACGCTGACCCTGCTGCCTCCCTTTGCCGCCTTTGGCCTGTGCCAGACCATCCATGTGCCCCTGTGTCTGGGCATGGAGGTCATTCTGGCCCCCATGTTCATGCCGGACCAGTTGGGGGAAATGCTTATACGGCACAGACCCGACCAGGTCAGCGGCACCACCTCCTACTGGCAGCTTCTTCTAACCAGTCCCCATGTCCGGGAGGCGGATCTTTCCTTCCTGAAGAATCCTCGCAGCGGCGGGGATGCCATGACAGGGGAGATGGAACGGCGGATCAACCGGTTCCTGGCCGATCACGGCTGTGAGGCCCAGCTCATCAAGGAATACGGCATGTCTGAGGTCTGCGGCATCGTTTGCGTCAGCGAAAGCCCCCGGGATAAGATCGGCAGTGTGGGCCGACCGCTGGAAGGCTGCCAGATCATCGCCGTGGACCCGGACACCGGGGAACAGCTGGCCCCCGGTGAGCAGGGAGAACTCCTCGTTCACAGCAGCACCGTCATGATTGGCTACAATGGAATGCCCGAGGCGGACAGCCAGGTCCTGAAGCCCGGTCCCGACGGTCGCCTTTGGATCTGGACCAAGGACATTGGCTATGTGGAAGAGGATGGTACTGTGTTTGTCACCGGCCGGAAGAAGCGGATGATCTCCCGGAATGGATTCAAAATTTTCCCCAACGTCATTGAGGACTGCCTCCTTACCAGTCCTATGGTGGAGGCCGCCGCAGTGGTAGCGGGACAGAGCTCCAAGGGAGAGACGCTGCCCGTAGCCCATGTGGTCCCCAGAGGAGAACCCGGTCCGGAGACCGCACAGCTCCTGCGGACCCTCTGCAAGCAGGAACTCAACAGCTTCCTGGTTCCGGCTCGGATCTTATTCCGGGACTCTATGCCCCTCACCGAGCGGGGCAAGCTGGACTACCGAACCCTGGAACTGGAGACCCAACTGAACTAAATCCCCCAATCGCCCTGTTTGATGAACAGGGCGATTTTTCATGCATAGAATATGGGAAGTGTGGATCGTGGGGAGGGATATTATGATCTATGTGGTAAAGCGGGGGGATTCCCTGTCTCGAATTGCCCGGGAGTATGGCACGTCTGTTGCCCGGCTCCGCAGCGATAACGGTCTGCTGGCGGACCAGCCGCTGGTGCCGGGTCAGGCGCTGGTGGTGCTGATCCCGGATGAAACCTATACCGTTCGGCCGGGAGATGGTCTCTACAGCATCTCTGCACGGACCGGTGTGTCCATTCGGAGGCTGATTCGGCTCAATCCTGTCCTGGTGCAGGGAAATGTCCTGAGGGAAGGGGAGGTGCTGGCCCTCGGTTTGAAAGAAGAGGGAGAAATGCTGGGGGCTTTTTCGGTCAACGGTTACGCCTATCCTCATATCCGGCAGGGGATCCTCCGGCAGGCGATGCCCTTTCTCGCGGACCTGTCGGTGTTTTCCTATGGCTTTCGGGAGGACGGGAGCCTGATCCCTACGCCCGATGAGAGACTTCTGTCCGAAGCCCGGCAGTTTGGAGCGGATGCATCCCTGGTGCTCACCTCCATAGACGAGACCGGGCATTTTTCCACCCAGCGGGCGGCCCGCCTGTTCCGGGACAGAGCCCTCCAGGATAGGGTGCTGGAGAATCTGATCCAGGTGATGAGGACGAAAGGGTATCGCATTCTTGATTCAGATTTTGAGTACATCCAGGAGGAGGACAGTGAGGCTTACTTTGGGTTTCTGCGCCATGCACGGGACCGACTTCATGAGCAGGGTTTCCGTCTCCATGTGGATCTGGCCCCCAAGACCTACGCTGACCAGCCGGGGCTTTTGTATAGGGCGCATAACTATTCCGTTATTGGAGAGATCGCCGATCAGGTCCTGCTCATGACCTATGAGTGGGGGTATGCCTATGGCCCGCCCATGGCGGTGGCACCTCTTCCTCAGGTAGAGCGGGTCCTGCGCTATGGGGTTTCCGAGATCCCGCCCGGTAAGATCCAAATGGGCATCCCCAATTACGGATATGACTGGACTCTGCCCTATGACAAGGATCGACGGGCGGTAACTGTGGGCAATCAGGAGGCAGTTTTGCTGGCATCCCGCATGGGGGCAGAGATCCAATTCGATGAATCTGCCCAGGCGCCCAACTTTCAATATACCTTGGACGGCGCTGCTCACACGGTGTGGTTTGAGGATGCCAGAAGCATTCTGGCCAAGCTTCGGTTGGCGGATTCTATGCATTTGGGCGGGTTGGGATATTGGAATCTTCTCCGGCCCTTCCCTCAGAATTGGGCCCTTCTGAGCCAGCTGCTGCCCGACGGGCCGGAAAAGCAGGGATAAAATGAGGGGTTTATTCAGTGTTATTCATTTTGACAAAAAGTAGCAAAATGCCATAAAATGACGGGAATCCTGCAAGATGGTGCAAAATATATCAGATTGAACAAAGTTTTTGGGGAGAAAAACTGTGGAATATAGGTGAATTGTAATGATATCCACCTTGCAATTTTGAAACAAATTATGTATAATAGGAGCTGTCAAGTTCGAAGACAAGTATTGTATTCGGAAAGATTTAGTAATAAGGAGGATTATTCAAGATGAAAAGAAAGATTCTTGCACTGACCATGGCAGCTGTTATGGCTCTGGGCCTGTGTGCCTGCGGCGGCGGCTCCAGCGGCGAAGCTCCCGCAGAAGAGGGCGGCGCTGTCACCCTGAACATGGCCACCGGCGGCACTTCCGGTACCTACTACGGTTTCTCCGGCGTTGTTGCTCAGGTCCTGAACGAGAAGCTGGCTGACACTCTGACCATCAACGTCGAGTCCACCGGCGCTTCCGCAGCCAACATCGACCTGGTCGACCTGGGTTCCGACCAGCTGGCCATCGTGCAGAACGACGTTATGTACTATGCATACTCCGCAACCGACATGTATGCTGAGAAGACCCCCTATGAGTCCTACTCCGCAGTTATGTCCTGCTATCCTGAGTACGTCCAGATCATTGCCAACAAGGACATCACCTCCATCGATGACCTGAAGGGCAAGAAGGTCTCCGTGGGCGACGCAGGCTCCGGCGTTGAGTTCAACGCTCGCCAGATCCTGGCAGCTTACGGCATCGACATCGACGCTGACATCGAGAAGAACAACCAGGGCTTCGCAGACTCCGCTGACTCCCTGAAGAACGGCACCATCGACGCTGCATTCGTGGTCGCAGGCTACCCCACCACCGCAGTTTCCGAGCTGGCTTCCACCTATGACTTCAACATCCTGGCCGTTGACCAGGAGCACGCTGATGCTCTGATGAGCGAGTACGGCTTCTACACCTACGGTGTCATCCCCGGCGGCACCTATGGTCCCGTTGCTGAGGACGTCCCCGCTGTTGCAGTTATGGCTACCATCATTGCCCGCAACGATGTTCCCGCTGACACCATCTATGCTCTGGTCAAGGGCATCTTCGACAACCAGGAAGAGATTGCTACCGCTCACGCTAAGGGCGCAGAGCTGAGCCTGGAGACCGCTGTTTCCGGCATCGACATCCCCTTCCATGAAGGCGCAACCAAGTACTTCACCGAAGTCGGCGCAATGTAATCTGTGAACGGGATCCGTAAATTAGCTACGGTCGCGGCCGCCGTAATGATTTTCATTACAGCGGCCGCTTTCCTTCCCGGATGTTCCTCCGGGGAAATGGAGTTGGTCCTCTCCGATAAGGAGAGCGGCCAGGTCTATGCCACTTATCCAGTGGAAAATGGTGACACCTACGCAGTGGAGTTCGTCCATTCCGTGAACAAGAGCCCGGTCCGTGATGTGTACGAGATCCGGGCAGGAGAGATCTGGAACACCCAGTGCATCTACTACGGCTTCGGCGCCGGAGTCGAGGAGGAGCTGGGTGAGGGAGAGACCCTGTCCTACGGAGAGAACGGAGAGATGATCATCTCCAACATCAACAAGAAGATGGACAACCTTGTCATTGTTGTGGGCACCATTTCCGACCATACCCTGTACCTGGGGGATGAGACCATCAGCCTGCGCGACCTCTGCGGCCGCAGCAGTAAGGTTCAGTTTACCTGCCAACAGGGATAATACTTTTTCTTGATAAAATGGGTTAGCCATTCTATCGTGCAATTTTTTAGAGAAAGGGAGGTAGGTAAACATGCCGCTGTTTGGTAAGAAGAGGGCAAAGGATCCTGAGGTCGAATTCGAGTATCAGGAGATCGAAGCGGAAGAGTCTGTTGACATTGAAGCTGATGTCCAGGCCGTCATGGAGAAGTACGACCGTGAATCCAACGTTCGTGTTTGGGATGGCATCCCCAGAATTGTCGTGCGCTACATGCTGGTGGCCTTTGCTATCTACAGTATTCTGCTGAACTTTGGTCTGAACTGGGAGACCAGAATCGAGAGAGCCTCTTTTGTAGGCATTCTGGTGTTCCTGACCTTCATCGTGTTCCCCGCCCAGAAGGGTGGCCGCAAAAAGCTCAACTATATTCCCTGGTATGACGTGATCCTGGCTGTGCTGGGTGGAGGCAGCTATTTCTACTTCGTCTTTAACCTGGACAAGATCATTGCCAATACCATCCGCCTGGAGCCCATCGACCTGGTCATCGGCATCATCGGCATCGTGGTCACCCTGGAGGCCTGCCGCCGGGCTGTCGGTATCCCCATTGTCATCGTCTCCTCGCTCTTTATCATCTACATGGTGGCCTTTACAAGTAAACCGTTGGTCATCAACATTTATAACCTGTTCTACACCACCGAAGGTGTTATCGGCACCCCCATCCGTGCCTGCTCCACCTTCATCGTTCTGTTCGTTATCTTCGGTGCATTCCTGGAGAAAACAGGTATCTCCCAGTTCTTCATTGAGCTGGCAAACTCCATTGCAGGCGGCTCCAGCGGCGGCCCCGCAAAGGTGGCTGTTATCTCCTCTGCACTGTGCGGCATGGTCTCCGGTTCCTCCGTGGGCAACACTGTTACCACCGGTTCCGTTACCATTCCCATGATGAAGAAGAACGGCTTCCGTCCGGAATTTGCCGGTGCAGTTGAGGCAGCTTCCTCCACGGGTGGTCAGATCATGCCCCCCATTATGGGTGCAGCGGCCTTCCTGATGGTGGAATATACGGGCTTTGACTACGGTTACATCGCTGTCCGTGCCATCCTGCCTGCAGCTCTGTACTTTGCCGGTATCTTTATTGCTGTCCATCTGGAAGCAAAGCGCATGGGCCTGAAGGGCCTGTCCAGAGAAGAACTGCCCAAGTTCCTGCCCCTGGTTCTGAAGAAGGGCTATCTGCTGCTCCCCCTGATCCTGCTGGTCATCATGATGATGAAGACCACCATGTCTCTGGCAGCTATCATTGCCACCGGTGCAGCTATCCTGGTCAGCATGTTCAACAAGGATACCCGCATGAACCTGACCAAGTTCTTTGATGCCCTGGAGAACGGTGCCCGCTCCACCCTGACTGTCGGTATTGCCTGTGCTGTTGCCGGTACCATTGCCTGCGTCATCACCACCACCGGCATCGGTGCGAAGCTGATCTCCGCCATCGTTGGCCTGTCCGGCGGTGTCATCATCATCGCTATGTTCCTGACCATGCTCACCTGCATCGTTCTGGGTATGGGTGTTCCCACCACTGCAAACTACGTCATTATGGCTACCACCTGCGCTCCCATCCTCATCAAGATGGGCCTGGAGCCTCTGGCAGCTCATATGTTCGTTTTCTATTTCGGCATCGTGGCCGACATCACTCCCCCCGTTGCACTGGCAGCCTACGCTGGCTCCGCCATTGCAAAGTCCAAGCCTATGAAGACGGCCATCACGGCAACCACCCTGGCCATTGCAGCCTTTATTGTGCCCTACTGCTTCGGCCTGAATCCAGCTCTGATTTTTGTCAACTGCACCGTGTTCCAGGCTGTCCAGGCATCCATCACCGCGTTCCTGGGCGTGTTTGGTGTGGCAGCTGGTCTCCGCGGCTATGTCTTCTCTAACCTGAAGGTCTGGCAGCGGCTGGTCATCATTGCTGGCGGTCTGACTCTGGTCTATCCCGGTACCATCACCGACATCATCGGTATCATTCTGGTCTTCGGCATCTGCTTCCTGAGCAAGGCCGTTGGCAAGAAGAACACCCCCGCAGCAGCTTGAATCACATGAAAAAACCCGATGGTTTTCAGAACTCTGAAAACCAACGGGTTTTTATTTGTTGTCATTCAAACTGCATCAATAGCTCAGCGGCCGGGTTGGAGTTGGTCGCCAGCCGCATCATGTCGTACCGGGTGTGTTCTCCCATGTTCATCTTTATGCGGACCAGATTGTCCTCCCGGTCATCGTGGAGGAGGTCAGGAACGATGGCCACACCGTGGCGGGCCCGGACCATCAGAAGCTGGGCATTGGTGCTGTTGGTCTGAGATACCCGCTCCGGCACTACGCCAAACTCCTTTTGAAGCATTTCCTGGAGCATGTCGATGGAGTTGGGGCCGTCGTTCTCGCAGTTGGTCACCAGACACTCGCCCTGGAGGATGGCGGCGGCATCCCCGGGGGGATATTTATCGGCTATAGCCTTATCAGCCACCAGATAGTTGGTGGACTCGAACATGGGTCGGGACAGGAGGGACTCCTTGGAGAAGGCCTCCTCGCAGAGGCGGTTGCCCAGGATTACGTCCAGCTCACCGGACTTGAGCTTTTCCACCAGCGTGCTGTAGGCGTACTGAAAGATATCCACCTTGATCTCAGGGTGGGCGATCAGGAACCGGGAGAAGAAGTCCTCGGTCCGGCGGTATTCATACATACCAATGCCCACTTTTACATAGCCGCTGTACTGCTCCTGGATGGCCACCATACGCTTCTTGGTGTCGTCATAGTACCGGAGCATGAAGGAGGCCCGCTCGTAAAAGAATTTACCGGCATCGGTCAGAGAGACCGAGTGAGCATTTCGATTGAAAAGCCTGACCTGGAGTTTGTTTTCCAGGGAAGCGATATACTGGCTGATGGCCGTCTGGGTGACCGAGTGGGTGGCCGCAGCCTGGGTAAAACTCAGGCATTCTGCCAGAGTGATGAAGTACTCGATTTTCTTGTTCAGCATAAACGTCCCCTCCACAGGACAGGAAAGGCAAAAATGGTCTGTCCTCATTGTACACCACTTTTCCCAAAAAGACAAATAGGTTTTTACAAGGATTTTGAATTGACACATTTATCCGTATCTGGTATCATGTAAACGGTAAAATTGCAACATAATGCGTAAACAAGGGAGGAAGAAAACCAATGAAGCTTCTTCTGAAAAACATGACGGTGTTCCGGAACAATGCAGCCGAGACGGTCTCTGTCCTTGTTGACCAGGGCCGTATTATTTCCATTTCCAAGGAAGTGCCTGCTGTTTCCGACGCTCGTGTTATTGAATATGATCATGGTTGTTTGTTCCCGGGTTTCGTGGATGTGCATGTGCATCTTCGTGAGCCGGGTTTTTCGTACAAAGAGACCATTGGCACCGGCACCAGATCGGCAGCCCGGGGCGGCTTTACTTCGGTCTGTCCCATGCCCAACCTGAAGCCTGTGCCTGACAGCGTGGAGAACCTCCAGCTGGAGCTGGACATCATCGAAAAGGATGCGCTGGTCCATGTCTATCCCTACGGTGCCATTACCGTGGGCCAGAAGGGTGAAGTCATGGCCGACCTGGAGGGTATGGCCCCCAACGTGCTGGGCTACTCCGACGACGGAAAGGGTGTTCAGAGCACCGAGATGATGAAGGAGGCCATGGGCCGGGTCAAAGCTCTGGACAAGTTCATCGTGGCCCACTGTGAGGATGAGTCCCTCCTCCATGGGGGCTATATCCACGACGGCGAATACTGCCGCACCCACGGTCATAAGCCCAATGTCTCTGCCAGCGAGTGGAAGCAGGTGGAGCGCGACCTGGAGCTGGTGAAGGAGACCGGGGTCAAATATCACATCTGCCACGTCTCCACCAAGGAGACCGTGGAGCTGGTCCGCAAGGCCAAGGCGGAGGGCGTGGATGTGACCTGTGAGACCACCCCCCACTACCTGGTGTTCAACGATTCCATGCTCCAAGAGGATGGCCGATTCAAGATGAATCCCCCCATCCGCAGCGAGGAGGACCGGCAGGCCCTCATTGCCGGTATCCTGGACGGCACCGTGGACATGATCGCCACCGACCATGCCCCTCACTCTGCCGAGGAAAAGGCCAAGGGCCTGGCTGGAAGCTATTTCGGCATCGTGGGCCTGGAGACCGCCTTCCCGGTGCTCTACACCGAGCTGGTAAAGCCCGGTATCCTCACCATGGAGCAGCTCATCGACCTGATGTCTGTCAAGCCCGGCAAGCGGTTTGGCATCGGCTCTTCCCTGGAAGAGGGGGCTGTGGCCGATCTGACCGTTTTTGATCTGAACGAAAGCTATACCGTGGACCCCAAGGACTTCCAGACCATGGGTAAGAGTTCTCCCTTTACGGGCCGCACGGTCTTTGGAAAATGCCTGCTGACCCTCTCCGCCGGAGAGATCGCCTGGCAGGAAGAAGGAGGAAACTAAGCTGTGAAACGAGGCCTCTTTACTGTAGAAGTCAATGAGAAGCTGGCTCCCGGCACCTTCCGGATGGTCCTGGTGGGGGACACCTCCGCCATTACCGGCCCTGGCCAGTTTGTTAACATTGCTCTGGAGGGCAAGTTCCTCCGCCGTCCCATCTCTGTCTGCGACTACGCAGAGGGCAGCCTGACCATCGTCTACAAGGTGGTGGGTAAGGGTACCGACCAGATGAGCCAGATGTCTGCAGGCACCGTGCTGGACATCCTCACCGGCCTGGGCAACGGCTACGATCTGGATAAGTCCGGGGACGCACCCCTGCTCATCGGCGGCGGCGCCGGCGTCCCCCCCATGTTCAACCTGGCCAAGAAGCTTCTGGCCCAAGGGAAAAAGCCCTCTGTGATCCTGGGCTTCAACAAGGCAGAGGAGCTCTTCCTGAAGGAGGAGTTCGAGGCTTTGGGCGTCACCGTCACTGTGGCGACCGCTGACGGTTCCCTGGGGGTCAAGGGCTTTGTCACCGATGCTATGCCTGCAGAAGGCTACACCCACATCTACACCTGCGGCCCGGAGCCCATGCTCAAGGCCATCTATGATAAGTCCGTGACCTCCGGTCAGTTCAGCTTTGAGGAGCGCATGGGCTGTGGTTTCGGCGCCTGCATGGGCTGCACCTGCAAGACCAAGTACGGCAACAAGCGTATCTGCCGGGAAGGCCCCGTTCTGGAGAAGGAGGAGATCATATGGTAAAGACAGCAGTTACCCTCAGCGGCGTTCAGCTGGATAACCCCGTCATCCCCGCCAGCGGCACCTTCGGATTTGGCTACGAGTTTGCCGAGTGGTATGACATCAACTGCCTGGGTGCCATCAGCGTCAAGGGCACCACCCGGGAGCCCCGCTTCGGCAATCCTGCCCCCCGCATTGCAGAGACCCCCGGCGGCATGCTCAATGCTGTGGGTCTCCAGAATCCCGGCATTGACAAGGTGGTGGCGGAAGAACTGCCCAAGCTGCGCCAGATCTACTCCAAGCCCATCCTGGCCAACATCAGCGGCTTCTCTATGGATGAATTCGTGGAGTGCTGCGCCAAGGCAGACGCATCCCCCCACACCAACATCATCGAGGTCAACGTCAGCTGCCCCAACGTCCACCACGGCGGCATGAGCTTTGGCACCGACCCCAACATGGTCTACAACGTGACCAAGTCTGTGAAGGCGGTCTGCCATAAGCCTGTTTATGTGAAGCTGTCCCCCAACGTCACCGACATCGTCTCCATCGCCAAGGCCTGCAAGGAGGGCGGTGCAGACGGTCTGAGCCTCATCAACACCCTCATGGGCATGCGCCTGGACATCAAGAAGCGCAAGCCCATCCTGGCAAACCTCACCGGTGGCCTGTCCGGCCCTGCGGTCTTCCCTGTGGCTGTCCGTATGATCTGGCAGGTGTACGAGGCTGTGAACCTGCCCATCATTGGCATGGGCGGCGTCCAGACCGCAGAGGATGTCATTGAAATGATGCTGGCCGGTGCCACCGCCGTTCAGGTGGGTGCTGCCAACCTGGCAAACCCCTACGCATGTAAGGAAATCATCGACAACCTGCCCGTCGTCATGGAACGTCTGGGTATTCAGGATATCAAAGAAATCATCGGAGGTGCCCACTAATGGGAAAAGACGTCATCATTGCCTGCGACTTTAGCAGCAAGGAAGAAACCCTGGCTTTTCTGGATAAGTTTTCCGGCAAGAAGCCCTATGTGAAGATCGGTATGGAGCTTTTCTATGCAGAAGGCCCCTCCATCGTTAAGGAGATCAAGGCCCGCGGCCATCAGATCTTCCTGGACCTGAAACTCCACGACATTCCCAACACCGTGAAGAAGTCCATGAACGTCCTGTCCCGTCTGGATGTGGACATGGTGAACCTCCATGCAGCCGGCACCCGTGCTATGATGGAGGGTGCCCTGGAGGGCGTGACCCGTCCCGACGGCACCCGTCCCCTGGTCATTGCTGTCACCCAGCTGACCTCCACCAGCGAGGAGCGCATGCAGGAGGAACTGCTCATCAATTCGCCCATTGACCAGACCGTCATGCACTACGCTGCCAACGCCGCCAAGGCCGGTCTGGACGGCGTGGTCTGCTCCCCCATGGAGGCAGGCAAGGTCCATGACACCTGCGGCGCAGGTTTCCTGACCGTCACCCCCGGCATCCGCTTTGCCGACGGCGAGAAGGGCGACCAGGTCCGTGTGACCACCCCCGCCCAGGCCAAGGAGATCGGCTCCGACTACATCGTGGTGGGCCGTCCCATCACCGCTGCTGCCGACCCTGTGGCAGCCTATGAGAGATGCATTGCCGAGTTCGTCGGCTGATCGGATAACAAGGAGGATATATTTATGAAGACTACCATTGCAAAGGATCTGCTGAAGATCCAGGCTGTGTTCCTGCGTCCCGACGAGCCCTTCACCTGGGCCAGCGGCATCAAGAGCCCCATCTACTGCGACAACCGCCTGACCCTGTCCGACCACCAGGTCCGCACCGACGTGGAGTCCGGTCTGGCTGCCCTGGTGAAGGAGCATTATCCCGAAGCTGAGGTCCTGATGGGCACCAGCACCGCCGGCATCGCTCACGCCGCCATCACCGCTCAGATGCTGGAGCTGCCCATGGGCTATGTCCGTTCCGGCGCCAAGGATCATGGCCGTAAGAACCAGATCGAAGGCAAGCTGGTCCCTGGCCAGAAGGTGGTTGTTGTGGAAGACCTGATCTCCACCGGCGGCAGCGTTCTGGAAGTGGTTGACGTCCTCCGTGAGGCCGGTGCAGACGTGCTGGGCATCGTCAGCATCTTCACCTACGGCATGAAGAAGAGCGTGGACCGTCTGGCTGAGGCTCAGGTGAAGAACGTGAGCCTGACCGACCTGGACACCGTGGCCACCGTGGCAGCTGCCGAGGGCTACATCCGTCCCGAGGATCAGGAGCGTCTGATCGCTTTCCGCAACAACCCCTCCGACGAGAGCTGGATCAATAAGTAATTGCCTCCCAGGGGCAACATGCCTTACTATTTCGCGAAAGGAAGGGTCAACCCCATGAAACGTGATCTGATCGACGTCACTGACTTATCCGTGGAAGAGATCGATGAGCTCATCGCTGTGGCGGAGGATATCATCGAGCATCCGGAAGACTATCGGGAGAAGTGCCGCTATAAGAAGCTGGCAACCCTGTTTTACGAGCCCTCCACCCGTACCCGCCTGAGCTTTGAGTCTGCTATGTACGAACTGGGCGGCCAGGTCCTGGGCTTCTCCGATGCCACCAGTTCCTCTGCCACCAAGGGCGAGAGCGTGGCCGACACCGCAAAGACCGTCAGCTGCTTTGCCGATATCATTGCCATGCGCCACCCCAAGGAGGGTGCACCTCTGGTGGCATCCATGAATGCCTCCATTCCCGTCATCAATGCCGGTGACGGCGGCCACCACCACCCCACCCAGACCCTGACCGACCTGCTCACCATCAAGCGGGAGAAGGGGCGTCTGGACAACCTGGTCATCGGCTGCTGCGGCGACCTGAAGTTCGGCCGCACCGTCCACTCCCTGATTGGCGCTATGTCCCGCTACCAGAATGTGAAGTTTGTGCTGATCTCTCCGGATGAACTCCGGATCCCCGAGAGTGTCCGCACTGACCTGTTGGAGCGCAACGGCATTGAGTTTGTGGAGACCACCTCTTTGGAGGAGGCCATGCCCCAGTTGGATATCCTCTACATGACCCGTGTCCAGCGTGAGCGCTTCTTCAACGAGGACGACTACGTCCGCTTGAAGGACAGTTACATCCTTACCCCGGATAAGCTGAACACCGCCAAGTGGGACCTGGCCATCCTGCATCCCCTGCCCCGTGTCAACGAGATTTCCATCGCCATCGATAGCGACCCCAGAGCCTGCTACTTCCGGCAGGTCCTGAACGGCAAGTTCATCCGCATGGCCCTGATCCTGAAACTGCTGGAGGTGGAGTGAGTATGATTATCGGAACCATCGTAGACGGCGTTGTCATCGACCACATCCCTGCCGGCCAGGGCATGTATCTCTATGAAAAGCTGGGCCTGGACGGCCTGGAGTGCGAAGTGGCCGTCATCAAAAACGCACCCAGCGGCAAGTATGGCAAGAAGGACATCCTGAAGATCAACGAGGTCATCGACCTGGACTATGATATGCTGGGCTACATCGACCCCAATATCACCGTCAACATCATTCGTGGTGGTCAGCGTATGGAGAAGATCCATCCCACCCTGCCTGAGACCCTCACCGGGGTCATCCGCTGCAAGAACCCCCGGTGCATCACCTCCATCGAGCAGGAACTGCCCCATGTCTTCCATCTGACCGACCGGGAGAATGTGGTCTACCGCTGCATGTACTGCGACACCAAGGGCGGTAAGAGATAAAGGAGGCCGTGACGATGTCTTTTATCAGTCAGCTGCCCTGGGTCCTTGTCTGGATTGTCGTTCTGATCATCCAGGATATGAACCTGAAAAAGGGAAAGGGATTCATCTCTCTCATCTGCATCTGGATCGCCCTGGTCCTCAGTGTGGCCTGGGATCCCGTGGTCAATCTCCTCATGGGGGATGCTGCCGCCGGTATGCACTTCGGCAGCCGATTCTGGATCCTGTTTATCATCACCGCCATTGTTCACGTGCTGAACGCTCGTAAGCAGAAGCGGGGTATGCAGAAGCCTGCCGATGCACCCGGTCAGGCAGAAGAACCCAAAGAATAACAAAAACCGCGAGGGTGATCCCTTGCGGTTTTCTTATGGGGCCAGGCCCATGAGCGTTTCTTTCTGCGCCCTGGTCAGCTGCTTGATCTCCCACTCCCGGCGCATGGCCTCCTCTTTGGTGCCGAAGGTCTCGTGGTAGACCAGAGAAACCGGCCGCCGGGGCCGGGTATACTTGGAGGCAGTTCCGGCGTTGTGGGCGGCCAGACGCTTATCCAGATCATTGGTCCAGCCGGTGTAATAGGTGCCGTCTGCGCACCGGAGAATGTAGGTGTAGTTCATCTTGCGTCCTGTTTTCCTGTGTTGTAAAATGAAAGCTCAAGAACCCAGTTGGGTAAAGTAGGCATCTACTCCGTTGGCGATCCCGTTGACCATGTGCCCCTGATAGACCGGATCGTTCAGCAGGGCATCCTCCTGGGGGCTGGACATGAATCCCATTTCCACAATGGTCACGGGGATCTGGCACCAGTTGATGCCGCTCATGGTGTCGGTCTCCCACACGTAGAGCTTCTTGGCGCCGGTGGCATTGACAAACTCATTCAGTACACAGTCGGACAGCAGTCGGCACTGGTCATAGAGCCCACCGATGGGGTAGGGGCTCTGTGGGGTAGGGCAGAGGGTCATGGTTCCTGTGACAGAGGGGTCCTCCGACCCGTTGGCGTGGATGCGCAGGAAAATGTCGCCCCCGGATTGGTTGGCGATCTCTGCCCGCTCCCGGTTGCTCATGTTCACGTCATGGCTCTCCCGGATCATCACCACCTGATAGCCCCGGGATTCCAGTTCGGTCCGAAGCTGCTGGGCTACGGTAAGGACCAGTTCGTATTCCGGGATGCCGGTAGCCACGCCGGCCGTGCCTCCAGTGACCTTCATCTTGGTCTCGGAGGCTCCGGGGCCAATGGGCTCCTGTTCGGTGTTGGCTCTGGCCTGATGGCCGGCATCGATCACCACCACCCTGGGGACTGCAGGCTGGATCTCTTCCGGCTCCTGAACAGGTTCTTCCTGCTCTGGTTCGTGGACGGTGGGGGGAGTTTGCTGGGTTTGCTGAGAAGCAGAGGGGTCTGTGGTTTCTGGTTCCTGGGGAAGAGGATTGCCGCAGCCGGTGAGGCATAAGGTAAAGGCGATCAGAATAGAAAGCAATGATTTCATCGTTTGGTCTCCTTTGGATCAGGATACCTCAGTATACTGTATTTTGCCGATTTTTTCAACAGAGGGGGAACTATGCAGCAGAGAAAACAGGTTCTCGACCTGAAAGGTCATTCCATTGTCTATGAACTGACCTACAAAAAGGTCAAAAACGTAAATATCCGGGTCAAAGGGGATGGTACCGTGTCGGTCTCAGCCCCCCAAAGAGTGACCCAGGCACAGATCGAAGGGATTCTGACCAGTCGGGCGGATTTCATCCTGAACGCTCTGGAACGGTATGCTGCTTTGGAGCAGACAGCGCCCAGAGAGATTTTCTACCAGTCCGGGGATACCCTGTGGTTTCTTGGGGAGCCTTTGGTTCTTGAAGTTCGGCAAGGCCAGGGCAATGGTGCAGAACGGAAAGAAGGGAGGCTCCTGCTTACTGTCAGGGATCCGGAAGATACAGAACTTCGGGCAAAGACCGTGGCGGCCTTTTATCAGGCCCAGTGTATGGAGATCACCACCCGGCTGGTCCGTCAGATCCAGCCCGCCCTTCAGCCCATGGGGGTGCCATTGCCTGGGGTGAAGGTTCGCGCCATGACCTCCCGGTGGGGCAGCTGCAAACCTTCGGCAAAACGGGTGACCTTTGCCAGACAGCTCATCGAGGCCCCTTTGCCCTGTGTGGAGTACGTGGTCTGGCATGAACTCATCCATTTCATCCACCCCAACCACTCGGCAGACTTTTATGGCGTCCTGGGAACCTTTCTGCCGGATTGGAAAGCCCGGCGGGAGTTGCTCAATTCTTATCAGTACAGGCAGATGAAAAAACAGGAAGGAAAATGACAGGCTTTTCTTGCATTCCTGCCGGGAATCCGTTACACTGTAGTCGTCTAAATTTACCCATATTGGGGAGGAAGATGAGATGAAGAAGTTTTGGAAAAAAGCCATCCCTGTGGTTCTGAGTGTGGCGCTGGCGGCAGGCCTTGGGGTCAATGCCGGTGCAGCCTTCGAAGACTACAAGGATGTGAAGGGTCACTGGGCGGAGGCCACCCTCCACCAGGCCTATGACGATGGGATCCTGAAGGGCTACGATGCCTATAACATGGCTCCCGACCACAGCATCACCACCGCCCAGGCAGTGACCGTTCTCTGCCGTGTCCTCCATGTGGAGGGCCAGGGAGACACCTCTGCCTTTGATATCCCCGCCAATGCCTGGTATAGGGATGATATTGCCAAGGCCGTCTATGCGGGCCTTCTGGACGAGAGTGCCGTAGGTACTCTGGACCAGCCCATCAGCCGTGGTCAGGCCTTCCAGCTCTTTGGCCGGGCCTTCCAGATGACCGCTGCAGACCCTGATGACTCGGTGCTGGAGCAGTTCCCGGACACCGGCTACCTGACCGGTGAGATCCGTCAGGCCGCGGCCTCTCTGGTGGAGGCCGGTGTGGTCAACGGCAGCGAAGGCCGCCTCCAGGCTGACCGCTCCTTGACCCGTGCCGAGTATGCCACCATGCTCTATCGTCTGGCTGGGAATTACACCACTGCAGAGAGCTACATCGATCAGCCTGAGGAGGGCACTGTTATCTCCGGCGATGCCGACCTGTCCGGCCTGACGGCCGGGTCCATCTGGTTTGACCACTCCGCATCCAATATTGGCCTCACCGATGTCAATGCTGATTTGATCGCTGTCCGTTCTGACGAGCTTCAGAGCTTTGCCGTCAAGGGGACCGGTACCATCGGCAAGCTCATCCTGGCCAACGGTTCCGGCCCTGTGAACCTCTCCCTGCCCACCACCTGTGCTGTTGATACCCTGGTCGTTGGCGAGGGCAGCGACAATGTGACCCTGGCTGGCGGTGTTGTACATGTAGAAGTGGTGGATAGCAACCGCACGGTCTATGTGAACGCCGGGATTCGTTCCCTTGCCATTTCCGGTGACAACAACACCATCGTGATGAAGCGGGGCTGCCCTGTGGGTGATATCGTCATCCGTGGCGAGGGCAACACCCTGCAGCTGAACGGCAAGGCCGACACCCTCCTGGTGGTAGGACGTGACAATACCGTGTCCGGCAGCGGCCGGGTTCAGGACGTGACCCTGAACACCCAGTACTGCAACCTGAAGGTCTCCAAGGGATCTGTGAGCAAGTGGGCAGACTATGATCTCAACGGTGTTGTTGTTTCCCTGGATAGCCCCAACCATCTGCCTGCCGGCGATGTGCTGAAGGCCACCGCCAACCTGACCGTTCCCGAGGAGCACCAGGGCAAGCTGTGCACCGGCTCCTGGTACCTGAACGGGGAGTTGATGTCCCAGGAGACCGTCCTGCTGGGTGTGGATACGCCCGTTTCCGCCATCACCCCCAGCTACACCCATGACCTGGAACAGAACGGCACCCTGGAGTTCGTTCTGACCTATCTCAACACCGATGGTGACAGTTTTGACCAGAAGGGCTCTGCCGCAGTCATGCTGGATACCTTCGCTGACCTGGGTCTGGCAGATACCACCGTCACCCTGAATTTGCCCGACACCCTGCCTGCCGGTGAAAAGCTCCAGGCGACCGCCACCATCAACACCCCCGAAGAGGGGAAGGTCTGCCACGGCCGCTGGTATGTGGACGGCAAGGAAGTGGCCGACGGCCCCTGCACCCTGGGCAAGAGCACTCCCTATCTGGGCTACAGCTACGAGTATTACTACGGTATGCCCGAGACCAGCACTGTGAAGCTGGTGCTGACCTACACCACCGAGGATGGCCGCCATCAGCAGGTCACCGGCGAGGGCACGCTGAAGCTGGAAAACTTTGCAGACAACGGCATTGCCAGGACCACTGCTGCCCTGAAGGCTCCCGCCACCCTGGAGGCCGGTGCCACCCTGAACGTCACCGCTGACCTGAAATACCTGGAGGCCGGAAAGACCTGTACGGCCACCTGGTATGTGGACGGGGCAAAGGTCTCCAACCAGACCATTGTTCTGGGCCAGGATACCCCCACCCTCAGCTACAACTATACCTACACCGAGAAGATGAACCTGAACTCCTGGGTGAAGCTGGTCCTCTCCTACACCACCGAGGACGGACGGAATCAGGAAGTTGCTGCTTCCGCCAATGTGAAGCTGAAGAACTACGGCTATCTGTACTATCACGACATCTCTGAAGAAGATGTGCTGAAGATGGTCACCAATTCCTATGCCGGCAACTACACCCTCAAGTGGGCCCAGGAGCACGACTATGATCCCGAGATCAAGACTGCCTGGGTGAACCTGAAGGGGTATTCCAGCAAGACCCAGTACCTGGTCTGGGTGAACCTGACCTACCAGCGGGTGAACATCTTCCAGGGTTCCCAGGGCAACTGGGAGCTGGTCCGTGAGTGCCTGTGCGGTTCCGGTAAGGCATCTACCCCCACCATCAAGGGTGTGTTCACCACTTCCTATAAGCAGCCCTCCTGGAACTATGGCTCCTATTACTGCGGTCCCATCGTCCGCTTCTACGGAACCTCCGGCTATGCCTTCCACTCCCGCCTCCAGTACTGGCCCATGAACTCTGACCGGTACTACGACGCCAGCATCGGCTATCCCATCAGCCACGGCTGCCTGCGTATGTACAACGACGATATCTGGTTCATGTACAACAACATCCCCAATGGAACCACCGTTGTGGTCCACTGATCGCAAGATGAAAAATCTCCCGGACAGCTGTCCGGGAGATTTTTTATGGCTGATTGTCCGGGTGGCGGGTAATGAAGGTCTCATAGAGGCGGGAGAGGTCCTCCCAGGTGTCTTTGTCCAGCATCCCGGTTTCCTCTCTTTGTCCTTTGTTCTGGAGCCATCGAAGGTTGTAGGCAGTGTCTTCATCCAGATGACCGGAGACAGAGCCGGCCCGTACTGGAGCAAAGACCTGGGCCAGGGCCAGGAACATCCCCTGGACGGGATAGAGCAGAGGGGTGAACTGCCCGGGCAGGATGTCGCTGCCGTGGTGGGGCAGGAGGGAGACCGAACGAGGTGGGGCAAGATGCCTCTGTACGTCCTTGTGGGTCTGCACGATGGCATCCCAGGTGACCTGATCTACCTCCCCGGTGACAGGGAGATCTGCCTGCCTCTGGAAGATCATAACGGCCTCCAGGGTGTTTTCGCCAAACTGTCCATCGGCTTGAAGCCGGGGAATCTCCCGATGGACATGGGAAATGGCGGTGAGCATGGTCTGCAATTCTTGAATGGGTTCCATGGGCGGCTCCTTTCTCAGTTGGTCTGTCCATAGGTGAGGGTCTGGCCTGGAAATTGGTTGGGCTGACGAGCCAGGGCCTCCTGCAGCTCCACCGGGGGTATGCTGCGGAAGGGGAAGAAGTCGTCGTTCAGCAGCACGGTGCGGTCAATGGCCAGGAATCGCTCCACCAAGACATTCCAGGTGGTCCCGTCCACCACACCGGTTTCCGGCAGACCTGCGCTCCGCTGCAGGGCGATGACGGCGTTTCGAGTCTGGGCTCCGAACACGCCGTCGATGGTCACGAAGGGGATATCCAAATAGAACTGAGACAGAACGGACAGGAGGTACTGGAGCAGAGATACCTGTTCCCGGAGGTCGGCGGCGTTGAATGCCTCGGAGTCAAAGAGGAGACTGCCGAACTGCTGTCCCTCGCTGGCCAGTTCCGAGAGCTGAAGGATGCCGGTATAGATCCGGACCATGGTGTTCCAGGTGGCCTTTCCCAGGATCCCGTCGGCAGCCAGGTCAAAGATCTGCTGGAAGGCCCGGACCGCCTCCTGGGTTTCCAAACCGTAATAACCGTTTTTTCGGGTGATTTTGGGAATGGCAGGATAGGTTTGGGAGATCCGGTCCAGCATGATCTGTGCAATGCGGATGGATGGACTGGCATCCCCCAGCCGCATGGCGGTGCCGGGATAGGAGGTGCGGAAGGCCTGGACGGGGGCATCCACCACCAGTTCGATATCCTCCCCGTAATAGGTTTTCAGGATCTCAAAGGAGTTGCGTCCTTCCCGGGCCAGGTATTCGCTTCCCCATTGGGAGAGACCCTCACACTGGGAGGTGGTCCCGTTGCAGAACCGGGCAGCCAGGGGCTCTACAAAGCCTTTCCGGCGGATGTAGTCATTGAAAAGCTCATCCACAAGGACGCTGATGCTGTCGAAGATGTTTCGGCCCTTGATGAACTTTTGGTCGTAAGCCGTGGAGTTTGTGATCTGGAAGGGGTAGCCCCGGCTGGGATAGAACTCCGTATACACCCGGTTCAGGGCGAAGGAGATCTGTGCCAGAATGTTGGCCCGGAGAGCGGAGGGCTCCCAGGTTGGATAGATCTCGCTGGAGGCCACATTTTTGATGTAGTCAATAAAGGGAACGGTCACATTTTCCGTATCCCAGTCAGGGGGACCCAGATGGACGGTGATATAAGTGGGGATGTAAGGGCGGACGGTAATGGGCATGGCGGCCTCCTTTTCCTCAAAGATCCTGGGGGGTGATGTCTACCTCATTCACTGCCATGCCGTCCACCGGGCTTTGGGGGATGAGGAGAATATCCTGGTAACTGATGACCCCGGGAAAGATCTGCACCCCATGGACTGCTGCCAGGTGATAGCCAGCCCGTTCCACCCAGATATCGCAAAGGGCATAGGGGACGGTCTGGTCCGGGGTCTGACTGGTTTCCGGAGCGGGACTTGGGATGGCGATGGGGGCGGTGGTTCCGCTTCGTCCACTGGTCTGGAGGGCCAGCAGATCATTTCCCAGGAGACCATGCTGGATGACGGAAATGGAAGCATCCTGGACGGGAAGCTCTCCCCGGCTGGTAAAGGTCCGGACGATGAGCGTACCGGTATCGGCCATGGTATCGACCTCCTTTCCGGTCATCCTATGCTGGAAGCCCGTCCAGATTGACTTTTCCCGGGGGATACAGTAAACTGAACCAAAGCAAAAGGGGGACGATCTATGCGCATTACCTTTCTGTACCACAGTTCATTTCTGGTGGAGTTGGAGACCTGCACCCTCCTCTTCGACTGGTATTCCGGAGACTTTCCGGAGATCGACCGGTCCAAGCCCCTCTATGTGTTCAACAGTCACCATCATGGGGATCATTACTCCCCGGAAGTATTCCGCCTGGGGATGGAGAACACCTGGTATATCCTGGGCAGCTGTATTCGCCTTTCTGCCAAGCGGAAGGCGGCCTTTGCCATCGACGAGGACCATGTGTTTCGTTTGGGAGGAGGCCGTGCCCTGGAATTGGGCGGCCTGCACATCGAGACCCTAACCTCCACCGATTCCGGGGTGGCCTTTCTCATTGAGGCAGAGGGAAAGACCATTTACCATGCCGGAGACCTCCACTGGTGGCACTGGGAAGGGGAACCTGCCCCCTGGAACCGGGACATGGAACGGGACTTCAAACGGGAAATGGAAAAACTGAGGGGCCGTACCATTGATGCAGCCTTTCTGGTTCTGGACCCCCGCCAGGAAAAGGACTACTGGCTGGGCTTTGACTATACCATGAGACTGGCGGACATTCGTCAGGCCTTCCCCATGCACAGCTGGGAGGAGTTCTGGATCACCAAAAAGCTGTTGGACGATCCCTGTAGTGAGCCATACCGAAACAGGGTGCATGTAATCCGCTACAACGGTCAGCAGTTTACGTTGTAAGGGATTCTTGCGCCATGAAAGAAAAAGCAGTATAATAAAATGACATATAGAGAAAAAGGGGTGTTCCCATGAAAAAATTAGTATGGCTTGCCCTGACGGCGGTGTTATTACTGGCGGGCTGCAGCAGTTCCGGGGCGTCTTCGGCAGGCTTGGAGGATATTTCGGCCTATCCGGAAACCATGAACCTTTCCGTTGGGGATCACCAGATGATCCAGGTGGTCCTGACACCTGCAGATGCCGATCATAAGAATCTGATCTATGCCACCAGCAATCAGTCTGTGGCTGTGGTGGACAGCAGCGGTAAGGTCACTGCTGTGAGTAAGGGGACCTGCACCATCACCGTGGCCTCCCAGGCCTACAGCGATGTGTCCTGCCATGTTGAAGTGGTGGTGGGCGGGGGACAGACTGCTTCCCAGCCAGAACCGTCGGCCCAGGTTTCTGACGGCTACGTGATTTATGTGGAGGAGACCGACCCTGCCCGGGTCTATCCCACCTATTACCTTTCCGAAGGGGAAGTGGCGGCCATGGATCCTGAACAGCTCCAGTTTGTCATCAACCAGATCTATGCCAAGAATGGATATGTTTTCAGCAAGGACCATATCCAGTCTTACTTCAGTCAAATGCCCTGGTACACCCCTGTGTCCAGCGACGCCAACCGTCTGAATATGTCCTCGGTGGACCGGAGCAACCTGAACCTTCTGGTCAAGCACCGCAACAGCAGCGGGAGCAGCGTGTCCGGTCTGGGCTGGATGTGGACCCGCCATGCGGTGGACAGCGAGCTGTCCAGCAGCTATGTGAGCAACCTTTCGGACTATGACATCCAGCTGCTCATCAACACCATCTACGCCAAGAACGGCTATATCTTTGAGACCGACAGCCTCCAGGCCATGTTTGAGGGCCAGCCCTGGTATCAGGGGATCACCCGGGACGGCAAGAGCCTGAACTTCTCTGCCCTGGACCAGAAGAATCTGCGCCTGCTCACCAGCTATCGCAGCTGAAAACCCTATGACAATACCGGTCAGACCTCTCGGGCATAGGGAGGTCTGACCTTGCTTTTGGAAAGGATGAATAGAAATGACAGAAGTGGTTGCAGCCCTCATTTGGGAGGGCGAACGTTTTTTGGCTTGCCAGCGGCCGGCTCATAAAGCACGGGGGCTCCTCTGGGAGTTCGTGGGAGGCAAGGTGGAGCCGGGAGAGACCAAAGAGGAGGCCCTCATCCGGGAATGCCGGGAGGAACTGGGGGTGACCCTGGAAGTGGGGGCACCCTTCATGGACGTGACCCACGAATACCCGGATATTACCGTCCATCTGACCCTCTTTCATTCGAAGATCGCCCAGGGGAAACCGCAAAAACTGGAGCACAACGACATCCGTTGGGTGACCATCCAGGAGATGGATCAGCTGCCCTTCTGCCCGGCAGATATGGAGATCCTGGAGGGTCTGCGGGGCTATGACAGAAGGGCGGACCTGCTGAAGGAAGAACTCTTTTCCCTCCTGCGGGGGAAGGGCGCTGTTCTGGTGGGAGCGGCCGACATGACCGGCTTTGTGGAGGGGGCCTGCACCACGGGGATCTCTGTGGCAGTTCCTGTCCCCCGGCACATTGTGGAGGACCTGAAGACCGCTCCCACCCAAGAGTATCTGGAGATGTACGGCATCCTCAACAGAAAGCTGGATGCCATGGTAGAGGCCGGTGCGGCCTTCTTAGCTGAAAAAGGTTACCAGGCAGTGGCCAACACCACCAAAGTGACCCCTTGGAACCGTACCGATCTCCAGACCACCCTGCCCCATAAGACGGTGGCAACCCGGGCCGGTCTGGGCTGGATCGGGAAGAACTGTCTGCTGGTGACCAAGGAATATGGAGGAGCCATCCGGATTTCTACCATTCTCACCGATGCGCCTTTGCCCGCCGACCAGCCCATGGAAGAGAGTCAATGCGGTAAGTGCTCCAAGTGTGTGGAGGCCTGTCCCGGCGGGGCGCTGAAAGGGGTCAAGTGGAAGGCAGGCATGGGCCGGGAAGAGATCATGGACAGCCAGATCTGCCTGGAGACCCAGCCCAAGGTCATGAAGGCGGCCACCGGCGTGGAGGCGGATATCTGCGGCAAGTGCTATGCGGTCTGCCCCTATACCCAGGGCTACCTGAACAGAAAGGATGAACCGTGAAGAAGATCCTGATCGTTCTGTTTGCTGCCCTCTGCCTTCTGGGTAGCTGTGGCGGTGTAGAACCCCCGCAGGAGGAAACGGAGGTGGTCACCTTCCGGCAGATCTCCCAGGAGGAAGCCAAAACCATCATGTCCACCAATCGGGAAGCGGTCATTTTAGATGTCCGCACCCAGGAGGAGTACGACAGTGGTCACATCAAAGGGGCGGTCCTGCTTCCTGTGGATGCCATCACAGAGGAGTCTGCCCGGGAAGTCATCCCCACCAAAGAGACCCAGGTGCTGGTCTACTGCCGCAGCGGCAACCGAAGCGTCACAGCCTCCAAGGCGTTGGCTCAGCTGGGGTACACAGAGGTGTACGAGTTTGGGGGGATCAACACCTGGCCCTATGAAACGGAAACCTGGTAAAAAGGAGAAACCATATGATCGTTTATTTTTCCGGCACCGGCAACAGCCGATATGCCGCCGCTTTGCTGGCTGACCGCCTGGGGGATGAGCTTCTGGATGCGGGCGGGCTGATCAAGGAGAAAAAGAAAGCCGAGCTGACATCGGAAAAGCCCTGGGTCTTTGTGGCACCCACCTATGCCTGGCAGCTGCCCAGAGTCTTTTCGGATTTCATCCGCAGCGGACTGTTTGAAGGCAGCAAGGATGCCTACTTCGTTATGACCTGCGGGGAAGATATCGGACATCCTGAGAAGGAGCTGTATGAGCTTTGCAGGGTGAAGGGACTGGATTTCCAAGGAGTTCTGGAAGTGGTCATGCCAGAGAACTACATCACCATGTTTTCTGCCCCCGGTCAGGAGGAGGCGGCCAAGATCGTGGCAGCCGCCCGCCCTGTTTTGGAGGAAGGTGCACGGCTGATCGGCCAGGGGAAAGGATTTGCCGACAGGCATCCGGGCCTTTTGGATACCCTGAAAAGCACTGTGGTGAATGGGGCCTTCTATCCCTTGTTCGTCAAGGCCAAGGCGTTCTATGCCACCAAAGACTGCAACGGCTGCGGCCTTTGCGAGAAGCTCTGCCCTCTGAACAACATCGAACTGCAGAATAAGGAACCTGTTTGGGGAAAGAGCTGTACCCAGTGTATGGCCTGCATCTGCGGCTGTCCCAAAGAGGCCATTGAGTACGGCCGTATCAGTAAAGGGAAAGTACGTTATCAGTGCCCGGAATACAAAGGTTAAACAGGGAAAGGACAGCGGGAGATGGGTTCCACTGTCTTTTTTTCACTGGGCAACTGCAGGTTGCGAAAACGCAAAGACAGGTCGGTAGACATTGTCTGCCCTGGGGGCTATGATGGGGCCAGATAAGGAGGTGCACTGTATGGGATTCGCAGAAAACCTGAAAGAATTGAGAAAAGAACGAGGGATGTCTCAGGAAGGCCTGGCTGAACTGCTGGATGTGAGCCGTCAGGCAGTGTCCAAGTGGGAGCAGGGGATGGGATACCCGGAGGTGGAGAAGCTCTTGCTGCTATCCAGCAAGCTGAACATATCCCTGGACAGGCTCATGGCCGCAGAGATTGCCAGAGAGGCATCGGAGAAAGCCGACCGGATCACAGGGACCATCCTGATCACCTCTCCCCACGAGAATGTGGTGGTCACCTGCTATAAGGTCAGTACCTCCGGGAAGATGATGGGCGGAAAGCAGTCCCCCCACTACGCCTTGTATGGGGCGAGCAACGGTGGCGTTTCCTTCTGGGGAGAGCCCACCACTTTTCTGGGCTGGTATGCGGACAAGGAAACCATTTCGAAAGAAGTGGAGGAGATCCGTCAGGCCATCCTGAAAGGGGAGCAGACCTATCAGCTGAAGTACAGCGTCAAAACAGAACGGCGGTGGGGACGCATCAAAATGGTGGAGGAGTAAAACTGTACCCTGCTGCACTTCGGTGGTCCGGATGGGGAGCTGGGTGCCTCCATCCGCTACCTGTCCCAGCGGTACTCCATGCCTTACCCCCGGGTCCAGGGTCTGCTGACCGATATCGGCACGGAGGAACTGGGCCACCTGGAAATGGTTGCGGCCATCATCCACCAGCTCACCCGGAACCTGACCGATGACCAGATCGAGAAGGACCCCAATTTTGCCGCCTACTTCGTGGACCACACCACCGGTGTCTTCCCCACGGCGGCCTCGGGCTTCCCCTGGACTGCGGCATCCATGCAGGTGAAGGGGGATCCCATCTGTGACCTGACCGAGGACCTGGCTGCCGAGCAGAAGGCCCGGGTCACTTACGACAACATCCTCCGCCTGGCCAAGGATGACCCGGACGTTACCGACGTCATCCGCTTCCTGCGGGAGCGGGAGATCGTCCACTTCCAGCGGTTCGGCAGCGCCCTGCAGATGGTGCGGGACCAGCTGGACAAAAAGAACGTGTACTACACCAACCCGGCTTTCGATAAATAACAGAAGAGCCCCTGGAACTATGGTTCCAGGGGCTTTAACTATGCCAGTCATATCTGATGGTGAGAAGGAACTTCTTTTTGTCCCATATGCACTCTGCTATGGTTGCAGCGGCAGCACGATGGCGGGCTTCCAATGGGGCGTCTGGGTCATTTAGAGTGTCCAGGCTGTGCCGAAGCCGTGCCTCTATTTGGGGCAGATGGGCTTCCTGTTGTGCCATGCGCAGGCGAAGTGCCTCTGTCTGGGCTGTCAGTGCCTTTTTGGAGCATTTGTATTCCTCAGATGTTTCTGCCCCGCAGAGATAGGCCTCCCGCAGTCTGTGAAGTTTTCGTTCCACAGCGGCCAACTCCCGTGCTGCGGAATTCTCTTCTTGAGAGGGTGTGACCTGTATTTGGAAATGTGCCAGACAGGTAGCATCCTTCCGGAGCTGCGAGAGAAAGGCATCCTCTAACAACCGGACCGGAACATGCTGGGAGGCATGGCACTTCCCCTTAACGTATCCTCCGCATTTCATGTAGTGGGGGGTTGAGAAGATCAGCTTCCTGCCGCAGGCGGCACACCGGACCAGCCCAGCCAGCCAGTGTTTTCTGTCCTCGGTGGGCCTGGCGTGTTTGCCGAAGCGTGCGGCGTTTGCCTGGAGCAGCTGCTGTGCGGCCTGGAAGGTCTCTGGATCGATCAGGGGCGGATGCCCGCCGGGGACTACCAAAGCCTCTCCTTTGTCCGGGGTCCAACGTAGTTCTCCTGCATAGACGGGGTTTTCCAGGATGTACTTGATCCGGCGGGTGTCCAGAACATTCCCCCGATGGGTCAGGAGTCCGGTCTTCTGGGTCCATCGGGCAATGTCTGCCATGGAGTCACCCCGCAGGAAACGGGAAAAGATCTCCTGCACCGCCTGGGCCTCCTGAGGAACTGGAACCAGGCGGTGGTCGGTCACCCGATAGCCGAAGGGCGGGGCGGTCTGGAACTCTCCCCGGCGGGCCTTTTCCGTCATGCCTTTCCGGACTTCCTCCCCCAGATTCAGGGAGTAATACTCCGCCATGGCCTCCAGCATAGCTTCCAGAATCAGGCTCATCCGGTCATCCTCCAGGTGCTCGGTGATGCTCACCACCTGGACCCCGCATTGACGGCGGAGCATGGACTTGTAGACGATGCTGTCCTCCCGGTTTCGGGCGAAGCGGTCGAACTTGTGGACCAGGATGACGGAGAAGGGAGGCGGCTTCTGTTTGGCGGCGGCGATCATGGCCATGAAAGCCGGGCGGGTCTTGGCTCTTCGGCCAGAGATCCCTGCGTCAATGTAGATGTGCTCCGGGGCAAGAAATAGACCATGCTGTGTGGCGTAATGCTCCAGGGCCCGTTTCTGAGCCTCGGGGGAGTATTCGGTCTGGTCCTCGGTGGAGACCCGGATATAGCAGGCGGCAATGTTGTCCATGGGCATTCTCCTTTCTCTGTAGTGTATGCGGCAGAGGACTCCGCATAGGATGGAGAGAGGTGATAGCATGGGAGAAAACCTGATGATCGCCCTGGTGACCGGCGGAGTGACCCTGGCAGTCTGTATCATCAACAATTTTTTACAGCAGAGCAGGACCCGTGCCCTGCTGGAATACAAACTCAGTGAGCTGATCCAGCGGGTGAATAAGCACAACGACCTGGTGGAGCGGACCTACCGCCTGGAGGAGAAAACCAACGAACTGACTCGCCGCCTTGACCGTCTGGAGGGAAAGGAGGACTGCGGCTGTTGAAGAAAGAGATCCAAGTGCAGAGCTATGTCCGGCAAGAAGGGCGGCTGATCCCAGTGGAGGACCTGCCTTCAGAGAAGCGGGAGCTCTTTGCTGTGTGGCTCAAGTCCACCTATCTGAACGAACTCTTCCGGGGAGCGGGACGGGTGTTTCCGGAAAAAGAAAAGACCTGAATGCAAATGCATTCAGGTCTTTTGGCGGAGAAGGAGGGATTTGAATTTTATTTCTGGTGTAAAATGCAGTAAAGCGACGTCAAAAAGTCTTTATGTATCAATGGTTTTTCAGATGGGGTGTAAAATGTCGTATCACGATGAAAAAGCTGTAAGGGGTACGTGCTGGGGTCAAGAATCACGGCCCGTCAGATAGTCCAAACTGACCCCGAAAAAGTCTGCGATCGTCACAGCGGCAGACAAGCTGGGGGCCATCTCTTCGAGTTCATAACGCCGGAACGCATTGGCCCCAAAACCGCATAGCTCAGAGGCAACGGCACGTTGAATCCCTCTGGCCTCTCTAAGCTCTGTGAGACGTTCTGCAAAGATAGACATAGACAACCCCCTCGTTTTAATCTACATCCATTATACCACAAAACAAGAGCCGTGGAGGAATAACCCCCCGGCCCTGGCTCTCTTTCTATATGCCCCTGCTCATTTCCTCAACATCTTAACCCTCCATGTCCCAAACCGGGACACCATGTCCCCAAATACGGACAGTTATTCAGTTGACAGCCATTGACACATCTTGGTATAATGCACTTGTGGAAACCCCCGTTCTACTGTTGAGTTTTAGCCATCCTTTGTAGACGGTGACGGCCCCAAAGACGGTTGCCTGACATCCCGCGAGTGCGGAATGGAGGCGTGTGTATAGCCCTCGCGGGAAATTTTCTCGAAGGGAGGCGAATACATATCACTCTGATTTTAACCATTGTTTTCGGTGCCATCGGCACTATTGGTACTATCGCAAGTGTTTACGGCGCTGTAGCACAACGACGTGATAGAAAAGAAAAAGAGTGAGCCGTCTGTTGCAGCAGGCGACTCACTGAAATGAGAGATTTCTCTCACATGTGATGATGTTTTTGGCTGTGGCAACCGTCTTTGGGTTTCCACACTTTTATTTAACCACAGTTGACAGGCAAAGTCAATGAGAAGGGTATCTCTGTATTTAACAAGAATCCCCTTTTTAACATAGTGATTTTAGCTAGTAGCAGTCAGGAAGGAAACTTCTTGGCTGTTTTTGTTTTTGCCTGGAGAAGTATTATTTCTCCCCGGGCTCTGCTGTCATGCCATAACCGAACACAGTTCCCAGCGCATAACCTTTCTTCAGGTCCAAATCAAAACTCTTGAGTAAAAACATAATGTCATGGGTTCCACCGCGGTTTTCTATGCTCTGAGAATTTAACACATGACCATGTGCAGATATGCGATCATCCAGGTCCGCAATCTTTCCCCTCAAGTCCTTATACAGGCACCACAAAACAGCATCATGGTAATACGAAGGAAACGCATTGATTATTTGCTCGTGCAAATGGATCATTTCGTGGAGGATTACATGGTCAGCACACATATATTCCGGGGCTATCTCAAGTCTATATAGCCCAGGAGTAAACCTCCCAGCAGAGCCGCCCAAGTCTCTCACATGATATGTGAAGTGCCCATAAGGTTCACTCCCAAGCGGATACGGAAGATCTATTAAACAATCTTCCCATGTTCCATCCGCTTGCTTGCTCTGGCAGGATATAAAGTCGTGGGTAATGCTTCCGGGTTGAAACATCATGTCTAAAAACAATTCTTCGTTGCTGTAGACCTTTTCTCCAAGTTTCTTGTCCTGTTCCGTTGCAGTTTGATACCACGAAAACATTCTATCCTGAGTAAGCCCTTCCAGATCAAACATAAAACCAACGCCCATTATCACTCACCTCCGTTGTCCCGCTCGATCTGATTAGTGATTGACCGATTGATAAAGGCGTTCACGGACTCACCCCGGGCGGCTGCATGGGCCTGGATTTCGTCCTTTTGTCCTTTGGGGACTGTGAGGTTGATTCTGTCATAAGCCTTTGCGATCCATTTATTCTGAGCCGCCTGTTGGGCTTTAGATGCCGGCATTTTGAAACCTCCTCTCCTATTGTACCCTCAGTATAGCAAAAATCTACATATTGCGCAATATACTATGTGCATAAATATCATTGCGCAATATTGTATAATACGCCGCTTGTATCTCATTGCGCAATATGATATATTATACTCAGAAAGAGGGACGGGGAAACGCATTCCCCAGTAGGCCAGAGCGCACGACCGGACTCACGCCCCCGTCCCACTAAACCACAAGGAGGTAACACAATGAATAGCAACGTCATCCCGATTCGCCGCCCCAATGAGGCAGACGTTTTTCTCCGGGCTTGCAACAGCCCCGCACAACAGGCCAGACGGGAGCAGCGCCGCAAGGCTCACCAGAGGAAGGCCCAGAGAATCACCGTCACCGTCTACGCCAGCCTGATCGCCGTCGGCATCGTCCTGGGCTACATCCTGGGTAATGTAATCTAACAAGGAGGATCATCATGAGCAACACCGAACTGACCAGCAAAATTCGAGAGCTGAGAGAACTGGAGGCCCTGATCGCAGAGGCCCAGGCAGAGGCAGAGGCCATCAAGGACACTCTGAAAGCCCACATGGGCGACCAGGAGGAACTGAGAGCCGGTGAATACAAGATCACCTGGAAGGCCGTCACCTCTTCCCGCTTGGACAGCAAGGCCCTCAAGGCAGCTCTGCCGGACGTGGCCCGGGCGTTCACTAAGCAGACCACCACCCGCCGCTTCGTTGTAGCATGAAAAAGGCCCCATATCCAACTAGCCGACCAAAGCGTTTGGATATGAAGCCCAACCAACCCCGAGGGGGTCATGGACAGTATACCACGACCCCCTCCCCATTTCAAGGAGGAAATAATCATGGCAAAGACCAACCATCTGGATATCATCAACGGCATCATCGGCACACTCAGAGAGAGCGACACATTTAATGACCTCCTGCTGGGTGATCCCGGCATTAAGGCGGCAGACACCGGCCTTGAGGAAATCATGGAGAAGGTGAGCTCCCACATCCCGGATGATCTGTACAGCGACCTTTCGGAGAGTATCACCAGCTACGTCAGCGCCCACATCGACCCCGTTCTCCTGTTCGGCATGGACGTTGCCAGAGCATTCCAGGAGGTATGCTCCAACCCCACAAGCCTCAGCGGATTCCAGATGTCCCTGAGACATAGCTAACCACAAAAGCCCCGGGCATCATCCTGGGGCTTTTGTGCCGTTCTGGGCCGTCTGGTGGCCCTCTGACGACGTTTCCGATCGATGGGGTAACATGTCCAGGGCATACCCAAAATTCCAATAAGCGAGCATCTGCGAGCTACAAAACGTATATTGACAACTCTTCGTATTTTTGGTATACTATAATTGCAATTCAAGTGTTTGGGTTTACGTTCTTCCGTCAAGAATCGCCATCCTTTCGTCTTGATGTCTTTACTTCAATCGGTTCTGTCATGGAACGCCCCTGCCCCCGGCGCAATAGTGCCGGGGGTTATCTTATGCACAAAGCCCCCAGGGTTGTCCCTGGGGGCTTTTTTGTTAGTCGGATATGATCCTGGGGCTCTGATCCTCCACAGAGCGATAGTCGTCGAGAGTAGCACGGGCGAATTCTTTACCGTTGACATTGAGCACAACATCCCTCGATGCGCTGGTGGCCGTAGACATAGCGATTGCCCCGGCGGTACGGTTTGCCATACCGGAATCGTAAGCAATCCGGGCCTCTGCAGCGTTGTTGGCCTTTGCACCTAACTGTCCGCCGAAAGACGCGGATGCACCAGCAACGGCCAGTTGGAGCCGCTGGGCCGCATTGATTCGTTCCAGTTCCGCTATGACACCGTTCGCAATGCCACGGGCCACAGAGATAGCGCCCTGCCCCGCCTCCTTCAACTTGTCGCTAAAGGTTCCCATTGCGTTCTGCGCGGACTCACCAAGAAGGTCAGGCAGCTTCTCGGAGTATTCTGCATTGATGGCCTCAACCTCAGAATGATATACAGCTTCAGACACACGCTCAGCGGTGTCTTCCTTACGTTTCCAAAGGTCCATGTATGCATCGTACTGTTCATCCGCCATAGCAAGCAGTTCGTTTGCAAATGCCGTCGCCTTGCTGCGGTCCATACCCAGGACCTCTTCCAACAGGCTTTCGCTAACCCCACGGTCCTTTAGGGCCATGATGGCATCACCGTAAGCCTCGATCTGGTCGATCATGGGTTGGAGATCCCAAAGGTGTATATCACCCTCAGAGTCGTCAAACAGTTCGTAGTCGGACAGCTTATTGCTTAAGCCTTCTTTGGTTTTCTGCACGCCCTCGATGGCGTCCTCATAAGCGTTAGCGACCTTTTCCAGGGCCTTGATTTCTTCCTGGATGGATTCTTTCTGAATCTCTTCCACAGTCTTTGCACGCTCTTCTGCTGCCTTTGCCTCAAGGTCAGCAAGTTCCTCATTCAGCCTGCTAATCTCCCGCTGCATCGTATCGGACAGCCGCGTAGTGGCTCTGGTTGCGTACTTGATACCGGCCACGATACCATTAGCAAGGCCCTGATCGATAAATACGCCGATTTTCTCCGCCCAGCGGGAAGGGGAATGCGTCTGGAACGCAGAGGCAACTCTGTTTTTGACTGCATCCGCCAGTTCTTGGGCCTTTGCTATTGCGGCCCCGATTTTTTCCTGGATACCATTGATAAGGCCCTGGACAATGTTCCGACCGATAGCAAAAGCTTCTCCAGGGATGGATCCAAGTGCAGACTTGATGGCTTGCTTGACCTCTTCCATCTTGCTTTTTGCTTTGGTGCGCATCTCGTCGCCCCACTCAGCCACACGGTCTATTGCTCCCTGGATCCAGTTTCGGACATTCTCAGGGATAGAGCTTATTGTAGAACCAACCCCGGACACAAACCGGGAACCAGCTTCCAGAGCCTTTGCCGCAATGTCACTTGCCCACTGATTAACAGACTCTAGGGCATTACTCAGCGACGTAGAAATGTTTTCCTTAAGATCGGTGAACTTGCTCTTTACTTCCTCCACAATCCCAGGGATGGCCCCAAAGGCATTGACAACGCCGCCAGCCGTAGTTATGAGCACTTGCCAAACACCAGACAAGAAGGAGGCAGAGAGCGCCACCGTCTGGAACGGAAGACCCACAAGCGCGCTTGCCAGGGTCTTGAGAAAACTTAGTATTGCCGCTTGCTGGTCACCCGTAAAGGTTTCACGGAACACCTCACCAATCTTGGTAAAAGATTGGCTTATTGCGTCGATAGCAGGCTGTATATACTGCTTCGCTTCCTCCAATCGCATGGTAATGCCGTTGATGAAGCCGGTGATACCCTCATAGCCGCCTTCATTTGTCAGAAGGCTAGTCAGCCCCCCAACGATAGTAGCACGAAGATTATCCACAGCACCGGCTATGGTATCCGTAGACTTGGCAGCTTCGGCGGCCGCATCGGTCAGGCCCAGGTGCATAATCGCTTCCGCAAACTCTTCTGCAGTGATTTGCCCACGCTCCATAGCGTCACGGAAATTGCCCACATAAGCCCCGTTAAGAAGCATCTGATCCTGGAGCAGTTTGGAAGCACCGGGGATAGCGTCCGCAATCTGGTTCCAGTTTTCGGTCGTTAACTTGCCTGCTCCCACTGTTTGTACCAGTGCAAGAGCAACACGGCCAAAAGTCTCTGCGTTGCCACTGGCTGCAGCGTTTAAATTGCCTGCCGCAATGGTAAGCTTTTCAAAGTCCTTGACGCCGTTAGCCCCTAACTGTGCACCGGTGTTCAGCACCGTTTCCATATCGTAAGTGGTGGAATTTGCGTAATCTTCCAGGGCGTCCCTTGCTCTCTCAATGGTGGATGTGTCCAGGCCACCAAATTCAAGAGTCTTCTGGAACTTAGCCACAGAGTCAGCAGCACTCAGGGCCTCACGGCCCAGGTCCGCAAACGCATCCACCGCAATCATGGCGGCTTCCGCTGCCACAGCGGCGGCAGCACCCTTGACGACAGTAAAAGCGCCGGCTGCTTTGTGTGCAGACCCTTCCACGTCGTCAAACTCACGACTAACACGGTCAGCCGCATCCCCGGCCTTATTCATGTCCCGGGTGGCCTCTGCAAGTTCTGCCTGCAGTCGGTTGAGTTCCTGCGATGTGTCGGACACCTCACGGGTTAGAGCTCTATATTTTGCCTCGTTTTCAGCCGTTGCAGGTAAGTCCATAGCCTTCGCCTGGGCCTCTTTCAGAGCGTCCAGGGCTCGGCTTGTCTCATCAACGGCACGGGTCAGCAACTCTTCCTTTTGGGCTGCTAGTTCGATGTTGGTCGGGTCAAGCTTGAGTGATTTGTCAATTTGCTTGAGTTCTTCTTCAAGCCCTTCGGCAACACGCTTTGCCTGTTTTACGGATCGTTGAAACTCACCTACATCACCGTCAATCTCAATGATGACAGAGCCATCGTTAGCCATACATACTCACTTCCTTTCGTGGATTATTTTTTATTGCGTATTGCTTTAGCAAACACACGTTTCCACTTCTCCAGGTTAATAGCTTTGGAGGCCTCAAACCATTCGGACTGCGCTTCCGGGTGTACAGCCTTACTGAATACCAGATTCTTGTCCGTTGCCCTAAGCTTCGATCCATACTGGAATCTGGGGCCAACCCCCGGAATATTTGCCGGACCCTTCCCCGTTTTCGCATCGACCATCACATTGCCGTGGTACAAGTACCGGGCATAAGGACCAGGATAAATGATTTTATTACCTCCGGCGACCTTTGCGCTGTTTGCCAGGGATCTGGTATCAGCAGGAACATATCTGTCAGTGTCCTTCAACACTTCATTTGCAAGAACCTCTTGAGCTCGCTTTGCATCACCTATAACCCTCGAGGGGTCGATGTCGATTTTCACTTTGATGCCCACGCCATCACCCCTAGTCAAGGAAAACGCAGCTCAACTTGGAAGTCATCCGGGTTGTCCATGTATTCGTCCCACTCGCCCTTCTTCGTGGGCTGTGAGTCATCAGGCCTGCGACCGGCAATGATAGCCGCACGAAGTCCCATAGTCAGCCTGGAACGCTGCGCTTGGGTTCCAAAGTTGTATATCTCCAGTGCATCCCGGCACCACTGTTTGAAAAAGACAGTTTCGTCAGGTGTCATTGACACAAGTCTTCCCTCCATTCTCGACAGTTCCTCGACACTTGGGCACTACCGAAACACAAAATATTTTGGTTTTTGGCAAGTGATCATTTTGATCACTTGCCAACTTTTTGTGCTGATTCCCTCTAGTCTCGGAGTTCTTCATACTCCTTGATGACGCTTTCCAACTCTGCGACCTTGCGCCCGTATTCATCCACACGCAAAGAGGACAACAGTGCATTGATCGCCACTGTCATCGCATTGGCTTGCGATGGGGTCAGCTTTCCAGAGCGAACCTCGTTGACGATGGTTGTAAGCGCCTTTCGAGCTTCGGCGGCTGTGCTTAATCTCAGCGGCCTCTGTGCCACATTCACTCACCTCCCCCCATGAGGTCGGAAAAGTCAACGAATGCCGCGGCTTCAATATCCGGCACCTTGTATCGCTTGAGAAACGCCTGGTACGCTTCAATCGCCTCTTGATGGGTTTTGTGGGTGGATGTTTTGCGCTTTGCCTTGTCCTTGCCGTTCCACAGGTCGCAGATAAGGCGGTACTCCCCGTCCTGATAGCTAAGTATGGCAATAGTCGGAAGCATCCCACCACTCAGTCGCTTTGCACGATGGAGTAGAATGTCAACGTTCTTCATATTTCTTCACCCCCCCGGGTAGGTAGCCGAAAACCTTTGATACAAAAGGGAAATCTTGGGGTTTATAGTGCGGTTTCGTCACAGTAAACCCTGTGAACCTCGGTGCCTTCGCCAAATAACTTGCCAAACATCTGCTTTTCAGGCTGAGTAGACCAACGAAGGGCAACGTCCACGACATACCGCAGAGCCTCAGCATGACGGGCCCGGGACTCGTTGGTGGTGTAGCGAAGGCCGTCCAAGTCGATTCCTCGGTCCTCTGCTGCTCTCAGTGCAAGCTGAACCATCGTTCTGTTATCAGCGTTTCGCTCAATAATGGCAAGGATATCCTGTTTGCGCAGGGTACCAAGTTCAAGGAGACGAACGTCATCGGTCAGCTCTGCAGGGTTAAGAGCATCAGCGTCACGCAGTTCCTTTGCAAACTTGTTAATGGTCGCCTGAGCCGCCTTTCGGGCATCCTCCTGCGCCCGCTCAATCTCCTTCTTGATCTCTGCACTCTTGGGTCGCAGGACAGCCCGGACGTGATCCTCGCTGAAGGTTCCGCTGGAAATATCGGCATCCACCTTCTTCAGGTCAGAGGCCAGAGCGGCAACCTTGTCCAGCCCCTCCTTCAGGTCAGTAGTGAGGGTTACATAAAACTGTTTGCTGGTCATAAATAATCAATCCTTTCTGCCCATAATAGTAATCAGAGCGCACCCGCCATTGTAGAGGGCGCAGGCTTCAGAGCAAGGGCCATTTACAAGGGGGCAGTTCCTCCCCAGAGGTTCCCCGGTTCCTTCGATGGACAGCACACAAGCACCGTTCTGGTACAAAGCACAGCTTGTCCGGCATCTAACGGCACAGCTTCCACGTCTGATTGGACAAACCGGCATTACAGGGGGAGCCTCTATAGGCTGGCGTATTACTTCGGTTAGCTGACCATCCCGGACGATCCCCCGAGTGGTCACAAGCCCCATGTCAATCTCTTTGAGCATCGAAAAATTCCTCCATCAAAATCCGTTTTGCTTCCTCTCGAGGCATTCGCCTTTCCAGCCGTTCTAAGGCGGTCTGCAGGAGTGGCCCAATCTCAACGATGGACTCCACGCCCTGCAGATCCTCACGGAAGCCAGCAAGGACACCCGCGATATACAGGTCTCTTTCACGCGCCGACCTCATTTCTTCTCTCCCAAAAGGCTACAGGCCCAGCGCAACAACATAACTTCAGAAATACGGCACAGACCTACAGTGCCAGCAATAGCGGCAAAGGCTTTTGCGCCGTCTGGATCGCGTCCATATATCTCCAACGCGGCCCGAAAGAGGGATTTTCGGTCGGCAAACTCCTTGCCTGTAAGTTCAACTCGATCTCGCATTCTACACCTCCGTAAAACGATCTGTAGCAAGGTAGCAATTCAAGTATGTAACCTGATTCCTACCAAAACGGTTCTTTGCAAAATCTATCTCAACAAGAGAAGCGCTCCACTGGTCAATCTTTTTCTGCCGATCATAATAGTCTTCGCGGTGAAGCAGTATGACCACGTCCGCGTCCTGCTCAATGGAGCCTGAATCGCGAAGGTGGGACAGAACCGGGCGCTTTTCCTGCGTCTGCTCGTTGGCTCTGTTCAGCTGACACAGCGCCAAAACAGGGACTTTAAGGGACAGGGCCATTTCCTTGAGTGCTGCAGATATTTCGGTCACCTGCTCCGTTCTGGACCGCCCACGGGAGTCCCTCGGCTTTATAAGGCCCAGATGATCGATGACGACTGCGCAGAGGTTATTCTGCGACCTGGCAAGCGTCCGAATGTCGTCCACCGTCGCCCTTGATTGCCTATTAACTACCAGCCCCGATGCGCTCAAGCGCTGGGCTGCATCACGAACCTTGTCCATCTCGTCAGCGGTGAATGAGTTTCGACCTTGCGCCAGCAACAACCTTTGCGCAGGTATACCGGTCCCTCTGGCAATCCGCTTGGCAGATATCTGCTCTGCAGTCATTTCCAGTGTGATGTATAGCACCGTCCCCTGGTTCGCCATGTTCTCTGCCAGCGCAAGGCCCAGAGTGCTTTTTCCCATACCAGGACGCCCCGCCAGGACGACCAGAGAGCCGGGAGAAAAGCCCCCTCCCAAAATACGATTTATCCCCTGGAAGCCAGTAGATAGCACAGCCCGTCGCCCCTGCGAACGTTCGACTATCGAGTTTAGAAGATCTACCATGCATTCAGAAGACGAAATACACCCGCGCTCCGCGACTCCCTCCAGAACGCTTTCCACGCCGCTGTGAAGAGCCGAAATCAGTGCGTTTGCATCCGATGTATCATCGTCAAGGAGGCTCTGACATAATGCCCGGACCTTCCGTCTCTGCGAGTCCTGTTTCACCAGCCGGGCATATTCGACGCAGTTTGCAGACGTGGGCGTGATCTCCATTAGCTGGATCAAGTAGTCGTTTCCCACGGATGCCCCAACCTCACGAAGGCGGCTTTGAATCAGCGGAAGGTCAACGGGCTTCCCCTGTTGGTCCAGGTATGCAGCCGCCTCAAAGATTGCGCGGCATGGTTCAGACAAGAAATCATCCACAGAGAGTTCTTCCGCAATCAGACGATAGGCCCGGTCATCAATCAAGATGGAACCCGCTACCGACTGTTCAGAAAAAATCAGGTTGTCTCGCTGCACCTTCTCCACTCCTTCCTCCCATCTGCCATCTCCACCAGCTGGAATCCGTCAGGAACACGGTCGCCAGCTTCGGGTTCTCCCACGTCGTCTACTTCGTCCTCCCAGCGCTCTCCATTGAGCCAGGTAGCTGGGAGGGGGATGTACTGCCGATTCTGCCACTGAGGCCGCTGCTTGTGCTTCTCCACCGCTGGGATCAACAGAGGCCAGACACTTGGGGCCAGCTTTGAAAATGCCTTGTGGGCTTTCTTCTTGCCCTCCTTGCGAGGGTACGCATTCCAGAAAAGATCGAACTGGACCGACAACAGATTCTTTTCTTCCTCTGTTTCTTCTTGTATTGGTCCTGCAATTTTTGCAGGTTCCATTACGCATTTTTCGACACTTGCAACCTGCAATTTTTGCATATTGCAATCTGCAATTTCTGCATGTTGCTGGTCGTCAAGATATTTCCCTGCAGCAGGACCAAGAGTATACCAACGCGTCCGGTCGTATCCCTTCTGATTCAGCGCCGCAATCTCGACAAGGCCAGCATCTTTCAGATCCCTGAAAGCATTTGCAATTTGCCGGGCCGAGAAATACGGGTGACGCTGGTGAAACTCTTCCTGGGTTCGGAACATCCACGCCTTACCGCCGTTCAAGTTTGTTCCAGACTCATAATTCCTGGAAACAAGATAGGCAACCTCCTGGAACAGAACACCAGCAACCCAACCAAACTCAGCGGCGACAGCTGTGTTATAAAAACCCAGGCTCAATCAGGACCACCACCAGCAAAAGACCTTTCAACAGCATCAGCGATGGCAGCGGTCTCCCGTGCCCGGTTTCGCATTGACCGCACAAACCGTTCCGCCTCCTGGGGGCAAGATGGGCGGTAGTATCCGGCGACCTCAGTGCTGGTCAGGATCGGGTTTCCCTCCCGTCGCTCCCTCGCCACCTGTAGCCGCAGAGCGCGGTCAGACAGGCCGGTGACCGCCATAAGGAAGGCTTTGCCGACTGCGTTCTCAGAGCCAGCGGGTAACAACTCAAAAATCACAATCCCGCGCCTCCTTCCGGTAAAATATATCCAGCTTGTTCGTTCAGCCAAGCATTGAATGCGTGCGCTGGAATACGTGTACATCCGTTGATGCGAAAAACGGGAAAACCATCAATTTTCATCCATCGGTACAGCGTGGGACGGCTTATCCCGGCCAGTTTTGCAGCCTCCGTCGGGGTATATGCTAACCGGTCAGCATTGTGGGGCATTAAACCAACTCCTTTTCAAGTGACGAGATTGCATCGAGAATGCGAATCTCCTTGTCTTTTGGGAGAGGGTGACGCAGCCATCGATAGACCGTTGGTTCGCTGACTCCGAGTTTTTCCGCAAGTCTCCAGAGTGGCACTCCAGCGATTCTTGCAGCTCTTCTCACAGTTTCGTTTTCTTTCATTCCATGTATCCCTCCTTGACAAGTTGAATATAATCGTGTATACTTTATTTTGGTGATTACATTCTACTACCTATCACACGTAGAGTCTAGTAGAAAGGAATAAAACTTGTTCAACCAACTTGTGATGAGAGTTGAATAAAATCCGGGGTGTATGTATATGGATTGGAAAGAAAAGTCCTTCGAAATGGCTAAACGCTTGAGGGAGTTGAGGGAAGAAAAAGGATTGTCGCATGCAGATTTGGCCGGAATGATAAAAGATCGGTATGGAGTAACCATAAGCAGAGACAGCCTTATAAACTACGAAATCGCGGACGAGCATCGTACAAGAGCGCAAAGTCTTCCCAATTTAAAAATGAAAACTGAGTATTTGCTTTGTTTGGGTGACTTTTATGACGTTAGCATTGATTATTTGACAGGACAGACATCGGATAGAAAAAGAATTCCCTCCGCTGTCGATGCTTTAGGGCTTACAGAAAACGCCGTTTTAGTAATGGAAAATCTATCAAGAGCAGCGTGCAAGGATTGGACGCCTGAGCATATTGACTCAGTAAGGGACCGATTTATAGATAGGTGTTATTCCGAAGGGAGAGGCCTGGTTTCTCGTTGTGACGACGACCTTTTTGCTGTGCTTGCTGAACGACATGGAACATCTGATAGGGCCGCATTGACCGAGGTTATAGCGGAAGAATATCTTTTGGATGAGGTTGATTGTCAACTAAAAGACGACAGCTTTCAAAGCCATATGATTTTAGAGTTTCTCAATTTAGTGCTTGAGAAAGAAAATGAGTATTTCATACTCCGAAATCTTGCGTCTTATGTTTTATCTAGCGAAACGAGTGTTGGGAAAGTCTGTTTTGCAATGTCAGACAAAAAAAATCTCTACGGAGGAAGTGCCAATGCTGAGATAAAAGCTAACCAGTTGTCGCAAATCTTTTTACTTGAAGCAGAACAGTCCATCAGAAAACTGAAGGAACTTGCTGGGAAGTATCAGATATGGAGTGTGGATGTTTCAGGTGTAACAAAATAAAAAAACGCCCCTGGTGCTGCAACACCAGAGGCGAAAAGCGATAAGACCCTTACAAAAAAACAATCTATACCGCGTCCTCATTGTAACATAGATGGCGCGAATCTGACAAGGAGGAAAACATGGCACGAAAAAGCAATACTAGGGCGGCTCAGGGTAGTGGATCCATCCGGCAGCGTCCAGATGGGCGGTGGGAGGCTCGTGTAACTATTGGAACGGACCCGGGGACTGGAAAACCTATTCGTAGAAGTATCTATGGTTCAACCCAAAATGAAGTGCGAAAACGGATGACAGAGATTCTTCGTGACTTAGACAAGGGAGTATATCAGGCACCGAACAAGACCACGGTAGGAGTCTGGATGGACGAATGGATGGAGACTTTTTGCAAGAACAAAGTAAAACCTTTGACATACCAGAGTTACACCGGCATTATAAAAAATCACATAAAACCCGCAATGGGAGCAGTTGAGCTTCAGTCCGTGAAAGGGACCCACATCCAACGACTGTATAATACTATGACCGGGAAGGGCCTCTCCGGGAAGACCGTTAAAAATGCGTCTGCCGTGTTGCACAAGGCTTTCGGCATGGCCGTGAAGCAAGGGATCATCCAAGCGAATCCCTGCGACAGCGCAGAGCTACCAAAAGCAGAACGTCACGAAATAAAGCCGCTGACAGATGAAGAGATCCCGCAGTTTTTATCCGCTATCGAAAGTAATCCAATGCGAAATGCTTATGCCTTGTGTCTATTTGCTGGCCTTAGAGAAGGGGAGGCTCTGGGATTATCCTGGGGTCAGATCGACTTCGAGAAAGGGCGAATTACCATAAGCCAGCAGTTGCAGAAGGAAAAGAATAAGGGTGGTAAATATTACATAGCGCCTTCCACAAAGAGCGGTAAGCCGCGGACGATAGAACCTCCAGCTATCACGTTTGATTATCTGAAGGCAGAGAAGGTTCGGCAGCTGGAAAACAGATTGAAAGCTGGTCCTTTGTGGGACAATCAAAACGATCTTGTTTTTACATCTGAAACAGGTAAGAACTTAACCTTCCCGACCTTCTATAAATGGTTCAAGCGTATTGCCGCAAGTATCGGAAGACCCGAAGCCAGACCGCACGATTTGAGACACACAGCGGCTACAGTAGCCATTGCGTCCGGGGCAGATATCAAAAGTGTACAAGACCTTTTGGGACACGCGACAGCGTCGTTTACATTAAATGTATACGCCCACACATCGGAGCAAATGATGAAGGACACCGCATCGAGGATGCAGACGTATTACGACAACCTAAAAATGAAGAAGGCATAAATAATTCCCCGCTGGATTAAGTCCGGCGGGGTTGCTTTTTGGGGTCAAAAATTTTGTAAGGGGTAGACTTAGGGGTATACATATCAAAATAATAACTGTTGCGAAACATTTTGGGCAAAAAACAGATAAAAACAAAGAAAAAACACCGGGAAACTTTACATTTCCAGGTGTTTTTCTGGCGGAGAAGGAGGGATTTGAACCCTCGCGACGCTCAACACGCCCTACTCCCTTAGCAGGGGAGCCCCTTCGGCCTCTTGGGTACTTCTCCAGGTCCGAAAATTTTAAAAATATAAAATGGCGGAGAGAGTGGGATTCGAACCCACGGCCCTTTCGGGTCACTGGTTTTCAAGACCAGCTCCTTAAACCGCTCGGACATCTCTCCGTATGCCTCGGTTAGATGCGAGAATTATAATAACATATCCTTCCTGGAATGTCAACCGAAAAAGGAGAAAACACTGGCAGAAAATTTCCTCTGTCATAGGGAGTTTGTCCGTCAGGCTGGGTACTATGTCTGTGCGGCCGGGAATCGTTCGACAGTTCCCGTGGGAGAAAGGCCAAACGGACGGGGATTTCGGTTGGTTAGAAAGAAATCCGTCTGGCCAGGTCGAAAACCGTCGAGCGAAAAAACTTTCCATTCCAGGGGTTTGCCGTTACAATGTGGGTGAAAAGGTTACAAAATGAAACTATTTGGAGAGGAGCTTACCATGCGGCAGATCATGATTGGAGAGGTCGATTTGACCGACGGGGCCGGACAGGCTCTCACCTGCAGCTATCATCTTTTGATTCGGGAGATCCCGCCTCCGGTACTGGGGGAGAGCTACGGCATCGGGATATCCATTGCCCAGACCGGGGAACGGGAAGAGGTGTGGGACATTACGATCAGTTATCGGCGGATCGAAGCCCTGGCTGGACTGGTGGTTCGGGGCGGTGTTACCCCCTGCACCCTGCGGGAGGTGGTGGACGACTGGCTTTGACACCGGCTGCACCCTGCCTGCATAGTCTGGTGCAGATGAAATCCAGGCAGGAGGGAGCATATGACAGCATCAAATCAGCGCATTCAGTTTTTCCTGGGGGCCAATTCCGGCCAGGGGTTCGTATCCCTGTATGACCAGTGGGTGGATCAAAGGACCATACAGGCCTTCTACACCATCAAAGGCGGAGCGGGCTGTGGGAAATCCACCCTCATGGGCCGGGTAGCCGCCCGGATGGAACAGGAAGGGTATGAGGTTGAGTACATTCGATGCTCCGGGGATCCGGACTCCCTGGACGGCATCTGGATCCCCGGGAAGGGAGCTGCCATGGTGGATGGGACGTCACCCCATGTGATGGATCCCGCCTATACCGGGGCCACCGGACATTACGTTGACCTGGGGGCGGGCTATGACCGGAAAGCGTTGTTTGCCATCCGGGAAGAAATCGTGGCAGCCGCCCAGGCGTACCAAGCCTGCTATCTCCCGGCCTATCGGTGCATCCGGGGGGCAGTGGAGAGCCGAAAGAAGGGACAGCAGGCCATTCGCACCCCGGAGACCCTTGCCAAAACTGCCAAGCGAGCAGAAGGGATCCTGAAGCGGGAATTGAAGGGGAGCTTGGAGAGGAGAGGGATCAGGTCCAAACGATTTCTTGGCGGGATCACCTGCCAGGGGCAGATATTCCTGGAAGGGACGGTGCAGACCCTCTGCCGGGAGGGATATGCCATTCGGGATGACTACGGTCTTGCGGGAGATTTGTTGGCCCATATAGAGCAAGGATTCCTGGAATGCGGGTATGATGTGATTGTCTGTCCCAGCGAGACAGAACCTGATCGATTGGCCCACTTGCTCATCCCAGCCCGTGCGCTGGCCTTTGTGACGGGGAAGGTGACCGGGATGGACTTCCGTACCATCCGCACTGAGAGCCTGGTGGAGCGGGAGGCTCTCCGAGAGGGAAAGAGTTTCCTTCGTCTTTCCAATCGGGTGGCGGAAGAGCTTCTGGAAGAGGCAGAGGGACACCTGAACCAGGCCAAGGAGAAACACGACATCCTGGAGAAACTATATCATCCCCATGTGGACTTCTCCCTGGCTGAGGAAGTGGGGGAGAAGGTCATCGGGGAGATCCTGGCACTGCCCGACACGGTATCCTGAGAAGTTCTTGCCCTCCTCTTCCGAACGTGGTAGAATGACCTATCATTGATTCGAAGAAAGGGGGGCGGCTCTGTGGAAAGTCTGTCCATGGCGGAACTGGGGATTCTGGACTGGATCGCCCAACACTGCCATACGGCCTGGATGGATGTGCTGATGCCGGCCATTACCCATCTGGGGGATAAAGGATATATCTGGATCGCCCTGGGTGTTGTCATCCTGCTGTTCTGCAGGAAGGAACGGGCCACAGGTGCCCAGGTCCTGCTGGCGCTGCTGTTGAGCCTGATCCTGTGTAATATGGTCCTGAAGAATGCAGTGGATCGCATTCGTCCCTGTGACCTGAATACCATGGTTGAACTGCTCATCCACCGGCCGGGAGACCCCTCTTTCCCGTCTGGGCACACCTCGGCTTCCTTTGCGGCGGCGGTGGTGCTGATCCTGAACCGGTGGAGGGGACGGTGGGCTGCCCTTGCCCTGGCAGTTCTCATTGCCTTCTCACGACTATACCTGTACGTTCACTTCCCCACAGATGTGTTGGGCGGTGCCTTGGTGGGTGCCTTCTGTGCCTGGCTGTCGGTCACCTTTTGGAAAAAGTGGATCGGAAGGGTCAAACCCTTTTCTCTGCTTTCTCAGCGAACATGAAGAAACACCCAAGGCTTGCCTTGGGTGTTTCTTCTATCCTGCCTTGACAAGGGGAGCCTTCCTTTTTAGAATATAAAAAAGCGATTTGCTTTGGAGGGAATGCCTATGATGGAATCCAAACGAGAAGATGCCCGTATCCAGCGGACCTATGGCCAACTCCTTGGTGCCCTGACCGAGCTTCTGGAGGAAAAGACCTTTGAGGAGATCCGGATCACGGACCTGTGCGAGCGGGCCGGCGTCCACCGCTCTACTTTTTATGCCCACTTTGAGGACAAGCATCATCTGCTGACCTTTGCCATCCAGGAGCTGATGGATATCCTAGTGTCATTTGTGCCCACCACCACCCAGGAAATCTATGAGTATTCCATCCGCCGGGTGTTCAAATACTTTCTGAAAAATCAGAAGATGTATACCCTTCTGTTTTTGGATCCC
>JAFSFC010000002.1 GCA_017435425.1 Ruminiclostridium sp.
GCCAGCTCCACCAGGTAGCGGTTGATGCGGGAGGGATCGTAGTCACGGGCAGCGGCACGGATCTCGTCGGGCAGACGAGCCAGGGTGCGGATGACGGTCTTCTCCTCCTCGGTGGACATCAGGTCGGCCTGGACGTCAGCAGCGGCGGGCACCACGCTGCCCTCCTCGGCCAGTCGGGCCACCAGGGAGCAGATGCGGGCGTGGGCATACTGGACGTAGTAGACGGGGTTCTCGCTGTCCTCACGGACGGCCAGACCCATGTCGAAGTCCACAGGGGTGGTGGCAGCACGGGAGTTGAAGAAGTAGCGGGCGGAGTCCACGGGGACCTCGTCCAGCAGATCGTGCAGAGCGATGGCCTTGCCGGTACGCTTGGACATACGGACGGGCTGGCCGTCCTGGAGCAGGTTCACCAGCTGCATCAGGACCACCACCAGACGGTGGGAGCCGTCCAGACCCAGACCGTCCAGAGCGGCCTGGAGGCGGGCCACGTGACCGTGGTGGTCAGCGCCCCAGATGTTGATGACCTTGTCGAAGCCGCGGACCTCCAGCTTGTTGCGGTGGTAGGCGATGTCGGCGGCGAAATAGGTATAGAAACCGTTGGCACGGCACAGAACGTCGTCCTTCAGCTCCAGCTTGTCCACCTGCTTCTGGCTCTTGCCCTCGGCCAGGTACTTCTGCTTCAGCAGGTCGGTAGTCTTCAGCCACAGAGCGCCGTCCTTCTCGTAGGTCCAGCCACGCTGGGTGAGCATGCCCACGGTCTCGGCCACGTAGCCGGAGTTGTGGAGGGAGGACTCGAAGAACCACTCGTCATACTCGATGCCGTAGCGGCGCAGGTCGGCCTTCATCTTGGGGATGTTGTGCTCCAGACCGAAGGCGGCCAGAGCGTCCAGGCGGGTCTGCTCGTCCACATCCTTGAAGGAGTCGCCGTGCTTCTCATAGAAGGCCTGGGCCAGGTCCTTGATGTCCTGGCCGTGGTAGCCATCCTCGGGGAACTCCACGTTCTCCTCCCCCAGGAGGATCTGGAAGTAACGGGCCTGGATGGACACGGCGAACTTGTTGATCTGGTTGCCGGCGTCGTTGACATAGAATTCCTTCCAGGTGTCAGCGCCGTCACGGGCCAGGACGTTTGCCAGGGTGTCGCCCAGGACGCCGCCCCGGGCGTTGCCCATGTGCATGGGGCCGGTGGGGTTGGCAGAGACGAACTCCACCATGACCTTCTGGCCACGGCTAGCGGAGCCCTGGCCGTAGAGAGCACCCTCAGCCTCGATTTCAGCCAGCACGTCGCCATACCACTTGGAGCCCAGGCGGAAGTTCATGAAGCCGGGGCCTGCGATCTCCACGGAGGAGAAGATGGTGCCCTCCAGGTCCATGTGGTCGGTGAGGGCCTGGGCGATGGCACGGGGGTTCATCTTCAGGGCCTTGGCAGTTGCCATGGCGTAAGAGGATGCATAGTCGCCGTTGGTGGGGTCCTTGGGGATCTCCACACCGCCCTTGAGCTCAGCGCCGCCGGGCAGGACGCCGGCAGCAGCAGCGGCCTCGTAGGCCTTGCGGGTGACCTCGGTCACCTGGTCTTTTGCGTATTGAATCAGATTTGCCATACTGTTGTCACCTTTATTTCAAATTATGATTTACTGGGGAAGTTCGGGGTTGGAGACCTGAATCTCGAAGGAGTTTTCCGACACGGTCTCGTGCTCCATTTCCATCAGGTAGCGGATGGAGATGTGGCCGCCCTTTTCGCTCAGGTCAGCCTCGGCCTTGCGGGTATTCACCCCGAAGAGCAGGCCGCCGTAGGGGGTCTGGTAAAGAGAGACGTGCTTCTCCCCCACCTTGAAGACCATCTCGTTGTTGATGGTGCCCACTCGAATGAGGGTGATGTTATCGGGCTTCACCAGGAAGGTGGTGGTGGTGCCCTCCAGACCGGTGAGGCTGGTCTCTTCATAGGTGAGGGTGTAGCCCTCCTCCGGGTCTCCGTAGAGCATGCCCTGGGTGACCAGCTCCATTTCGTCCTGGTCGGCCCCCGTGGGCTTCTGGGTGCTTTTGATCGAAATAATAACAGGTTGTTCCATGATGTTACCCCATTTGTTTCCGTCGTGTTAAACACGCAAATGCTATATTCGGCAAATTATTATACACGATATTATATAAAATGTAAAGGGCGGCCATACTCCCCACAATTCACAAAAAGTCCTTTGACTTTCCCTGGGATTGACTATATAATGTATTGGCGTTGGGAGGAACCCTTTCCTCCCCGTCTGCGTATAATGAAAAAAGCCCATTGGACCCACAGGAAGGAGGGCATGGTATGCAGCTGGACATGAGCAAAAAGGAGTTCCGGCGTCTGCTGGACTTGGCATACATCGGCAACTGGATCCTCAACTCCATTCGGGGGGAGGACCGGTTTCGGGATTACGACCGGGTGGAGAGCCTGCTCTTTGAAAAGGCCCGGGAGATCGGCTGGGACAACCTGGCCGAGATCTACCACGGGGAGACCGTCCCCTCCCGTGCCTTCGTGGAGGGCGGCATCCACGAGGCCATCATGGAGTATGAGAACTGCGTGTTCTTTGACATCCTGGCCGAGGACCTGGCCCGGCGGGACATGAACGACGTGCCCATCGACGCCAGCAATTATGCCGAGCTCACCAGCCGGATCGAGGCCTATATCAACGAGTTTGAGGCCAACGGCACGGATAATATCTCCGTGGATTCGGACACATTATAAGCCAAAAAGAAGCGTGCATTTGCACGCTTCTTTTTTATTTCTTCTTCAGTTTTTCTGCCAGGGAGGGGTCCGGGTCCACGTAGGCGGTCTGGTAAGTGGTGTAGATCACCATGCCCGGCCGGGCACCGGCGGGCTTTTTGACGAACTTCACGGGGGTGTAGTCCACGGGGATCTTTTTGCCCTCCCGGCCCTGGGAGAACCAGGCGGCCAGGGCGGCGGCTTCGTTGAGGCTCTGGTCATCGGGCTTGCCCCCGTCGGTCCAGAGGATGACATGGGAGCCGTGGATCTTCTGGGTGTGGAACCAGTAGTCCCACTTCCCTGCCTGCTTGGTGGTGAGGGCGTCGTTCTGGAGGTTGTTCCGGCCCACGGAAATGCGCAGGCCGGCGGAGGAGCGGAACTCCATGGGCTTGGAGCCGGGCCGCTTCATCTGGTTCTTCCCCTTGCCCTTCCGGCGGAGGTAGCCGGTCTCGGTGAGCTCCTGGCGAATCTCCTCCAGGTCCCGGTCACCCTCGGCACGGCTGATGCTGTCCAGGACGCTGTCCAGGTAGTCCCGCTCGGCGGCCCCCTTTTCCAGCTGGATGGTGAGCATCTCCTGGGCGGTCTTGGCCTTGGTGTAGGCCTTGTAATACTTGGCGGCGTTCTGCTGGGGGTTCTTCAGAGGGTCCAGAGGGATGTCGATCTCGGCGCAGTCGGGGTCGTAGTAGTTCTCGGTGCGTAGGACCTTCATGCCCTTCTCCATCCGGTACAGGTTGGCGGTGATGAGGTCGCCGTAGATCCGCTGCTGGTCCCGGTTCTGGGTGGCTGCCAGCTCCTTCTCCTGGAGGGCCATTTTCCGCACCAGGCGGTCCCGGGCATGGGTCAGGGATTTGATGAAATCCTGTCCCTTCTGGCGGACGGAGTCGGCGGTCTCCCGGGTCTGGTAGTAGGCGTCCAGCAGGGCGGCGAAGGTATCAAAGAACCGCAGCTCGGTGGCGGGGCCGTACTGGAGGATTGGCCGGAAGGAGAAGTCCACCGGCCTGCCCTCCCGCACCAGCATGGTGGGCCGGACTTCGCCCGTCTCCACCTTGGCCAGGATGGCCTCCACCTTTTCCAGGAGGGTTTCCGGGTCCCGGCCCACGGGAGCATCCACCTCCCCGAAGGCCTCAAAGGCGGCCTCCCGGGCGATGAGGGGGGACAGACCCACAAAGTGGTCCAGCAGGAACCGGTCGGCGGGGGTGTCCGTCCGGGCCTTTTCCAGAAGGTTGGCACGGTCTTCCTCGGTCATGGCAGAGGGGTCCAGCTTGTCCGGCTGGACGGGGGGATATTTGTAGAACATGCCGGGCAGCAGGGGCCGGGCGTTCTCCTGGGTGATGTCCACGTCCACCCGCTTCAGGCAGTCCACGATGCGGCCCTCCCCGTCCAGAAGGACCAGGTTGGTCCGTCGGCCCATGGCCTCTAAAATCAGGCGGCGAGTGACCTTGTCCCCCATCTCGTTGGTGGCCTCAATGACCAGCTCGGCCAGGCGCTCCATGGGGGGCTGCTTCACTTCCAGGATCTTGCCGCCGGAGAGGTACTTCCGCAGGAGCATACAGAACATGGGAGGCTCAGCGGGGTTCTCCCGGGGAAGCTCCGTGAGCTGCATCCGGGGCCAGGAGGGGTTGGCAGTGAGGACCAGACGACAGTTACCGTTCCGGTCTCGGATGTGGAGGAGGATCTCATCCCGGGTGGGCTGGTGGATCTTGTCGATGCGGGCCCCCAGGATAGCTCCCTCCGTTTCCTTCTTCACGGCGGCCAGGCACAGTGCGTCCATGGGCATGGCTTACCCCTCCTCTCTCATGATGAGCTCGAAGAGCTCGTTCAAACGGTCGGTCTGCCCCTGAAGGTAGAGCCAGCCGAAGAGGGTCTCCAGACCGGTGGCGATCTGGTACTCCCGGCGGGTGGCTCCCTTGGGATAGGAGTGGGGGCTGGCGTTCCGGCCCCGCTTGAAGATGGTGGTCTCCTCCTCGGTGAGGATGGGCAGGAGCAGATCCATCTTGGCGGCCTGCTTGGGGGCGGCTACGTAGGCCAAGGCGGCCTTGTGGAGCTTGCCCGGGGTGAGTTTTCCGTGAAGGCACAGCCAGGAGCGGACCATGAGCTCATAGACAGCGTCGCCCAGATAGGCCAGGCCCAGGTTGCTCATTTTCAGCAGTTCCTGCTTGTCTTCCGATATGTGAAAGTAATCCATAGTCGTATTCCTTTATCTGTAGGGTAATGATTTATTGTACCCCAGATTCCCCGTTCTGGCAAGAGGGAGGCACCACCGGCCAGCCCCCGTCCCGGAAAGAAAAGACCACCCAGGGACGGCCCTCCATGGTCTCCACCCGGGCAAAGCAGAAAGCCAGGACCAGAGGGAAGGGGGCCTTGGGGTCCCAGGGAAAGGCCAGGGAGAACCCGTCGGTCTCCCACCGGAACAGGGCTGTGTTTTCCACCGCATCCGCCAGGATGGGGTCGGAAAAGCGCCGGGACAAGTCACGCCCTTCTTCCCAGCCCTGTGGAAACTTTTTGGCGCCGAAGGCATAGCGGAGCTCGGCCCGTCCCCCGGTGACCGGCCAGCAGCCGCACCGAGCCAGATGGTCTATGGTGTGGGTACGGGTCAGGCGCAGCCCCTCCCCTTCCGGCAGAAGGGTCCCCAGGTCCATCCGCCCGGTTTTTCCACAGAGGATGCCCCGGTACAGACCGGGGCCCGGCGGGTCCAGGGTCATGGTGACCTCCACTTGACTCCCCCTACTCCGGCAGACCAAACGGCCGTTCTGGATGTGGAAAACTTGCTCCATGATATCCCCCCTTTCGGACACCCTATGAAAAACCCGCCCCGGAAAGAACCGGGACGGGGTTTGATGATGTACTTATTCGCCAAGGTCCTCGCAGAGGTTTTTGTAATAGCCATCTGCATGGTAAAGCGGGACTGCCGGGTTGTGCATGGTGACCCGGTCCTTCACCACCAGGGTGGTGGTGGGGGCGTGGGAGTGCTTGTTGAACAGAATGTCATGGCCCACGCACAGACCCATGACGATGTTCAGGTCGGTCCCCTCCTCTTCCAGGATCTGAGCCTGGAGAACGGGATTACAGGCCATGTGGCCGGGACCATGGTGCTTGGGATGGATCCCCAGCTCGGTCTTGGGAACCTCACCCGCCTTGCAGCTGATGCCGTAGACCTCAAAGCCGTTGGCCCGGAGCATCTTGGTCAGCACACGGCTCTCCTTGATGAGGGCCGTGCAGGTGGCGATGCCGATCTTCTTGTAACCCATGCGCTTGGCAAAGATGATGGTCTCCTGGACCCGAGGCCACTTGCGATAGCCCTCGGACTCCACGGTGGCTGCCACCTGAATCAGTTTCTTATCCTCCGGGTCGGTGAAGTATTCCTTCAGGGACTTATCCCGCTGCTCCTCGGTCATGGCTCTGCTGATGCAGAAGGCCGGGAACTTCTTGCCGGGGTTGTGGGCGTCGCACAGGGTCACAGCGCAGTCCACACAGGAGTGCTTGATCTCGTTACTCATGGTTGGCCTCCTTTTCACGGTCCTGACGGATCAGGTTTTTCAGGGCTTCAATACAAACTTCCACAGAGCGGAGGACGTCGTGGGACTCCTCCTGGTCTAAGCCGGCCTTCTCCCGCTCCTGGTTCCACACCACGTGGAAGAGGGAGCCGCAGCGGACCCCCAGATGGGCAGCCACGGTAAAGAGGGCGGCGGATTCCATTTCACTTGCCAGGACGCCCAGACGCTTCCAGGCCTCCCACTTGGCCTCCAGCTCGTAGGATACGGGCATCCGGTGGGGGGAGTGCTGACCGTAGAAGGAGTCCTTGCACTGGACCACACCTACATGCCAGGGATGGCCGGAGTCTTTGGCGGCCTGGACCATAGCGGTGGCCACCTCAAAATCGGCCACGGCAGGAAACTCAATGGGGGCGTACTCCCGGCTGGTGCCCTCGTTGCGGACGGCGCCGGTGGCGACAACGATGTCGTTGCTCTTGACCTTCAGGTCGATGCCTCCGCAGGTACCCACCCGGAGGAAGGTATCGGCGCCAATGGCCGCCAGCTCCTCCATGGCAATGGATGCAGAGGGGCCGCCGATGCCAGTGGAACAAACGCTGACCTTCTCCCCCAAAAGGGTGCCGGTATAGGTGGTGTACTCCCGGTTGGTGGCCACGTGGACCGCATCGTCAAAGAACATGGCGATGATCTTGCTGCGGGCAGGGTCACCGGGGAGGATGCAGTAACGGCCCACATCTCCGGGACACAAAGCAATGTGGTACTGAAGTTCTCTGGTGTCCTTATCCATGGCTCTCCTCCTGCTGTGCTCTCTGGGCCTGGACCCGCTTGAAGGTCAGGTAGCCCTCCAAAATCAGGGTGGCGGCCACAGAGTCGATCTTATCCTTGCGGTTCTTGGAACGGACCCCCTGCTCCCCCAGGATGCGGTGGGCATCCACGGTGGTGCGGCGCTCATCCCACAGGATGACGGGCAGGCCGGTGGCCTCCTTCAGGCGCTCGCCAAAGGCTGCACATTTTTCTGCTCTGGGGCCCAACGTTCCATCCATATTCTTGGGGTAGCCTAAAACCAACTCCTCCGCCCCCTGCTGCTTGGCCAGGGCGGTCAGTTCTTCCAGGACTACATCCTCCTTCCGGCTTTTCACCAGGAAGGTCTGTCCGGCCAGCAGGCCGGTAATATCAGACAGGGCAACGCCGGTGCGGGCATCGCCGTAATCGATGGCCATAATTCTCATGGTTTTATCTCACATCCTTTTGATACTTATATCTTATCCTAAAGGCCCAGGAGTGTCAAGGTTGCCGGGCCCTGACATTGTTGAAAATACACGGCAGACCCCTTGACAGGCCTTGCTTTTTTCCCGAAAATGTGCTTGACAAAGTGTAGTAGACCATGGTATCATAGCATCACCTATGAAAAGGGCCTATTTTTTTGCGCGCATATTACGGTATATGTCCGCAAACCCTTGACCAATCTTCAGGACATAGGGAGGCAACCGATGCCGATCACGCCGTACTTTTCCAGCATGCAGAGAAATTTGCATGCGCTTTTCGTGAGAAAGTTTCGCCGAGATCGGGATCGCCTGGGAACAGGCAATGGCCGAACTCGGCGATTTGTTTTTCCCGGGGCCGAACAACGTAAAGGAGGTGCCGCAACATGGCAAAGCCCGGCGCACGTGTAAAGATCACTCTCAGATGCAGCGAGTGCAAGCAGCGCAACTACAACACTATGAAGAACAAGAAGAATACCCCCGACCGCTTAGAGATGAACAAGTACTGCCCCTTCTGCAGAAAGCACACCGTTCATAACGAGACTAAGTGATGATGGCCCACATTCCCTGTAAGAAAGAAGGGTGAACTGAAATGTCTGAAAAAGAAAAGGTGACCCAGGATGTGAGCGCAGAAGCTAAGGCTAAGCCCGCCAAGGAAAACAAGCCTGCCAAGGCCAAGAAGGACAAGAAGCCCGGCATTGGTCAGCGCATCGGCAAGTTCTTCCGGGAACTGAAGTCTGAGCTGAAGAAGGTCGCATGGCCTACCAAGGCGGATACCATCAAGAGAACCGGTATCGTTATTGCCTGCGTGATCATCGTTGGCATCATCGTCTGGATCTTCGATGGCATTGCCAGCGCCGTCATCGACGCTCTGCTCTCCCTCTTCGGTAACTAAGGTGAACCGAAATGGCTGAGGGCGCAAAATGGTATGTGGCTCATACCTATTCCGGGTATGAAAACACCGTAAAAGCCACCATTGAAAAAGCCGTAGAAAACCGCAACATGGGCGACCTCATCCTGGAGGTCAACATCCCCATGGAGACCGTTACCGAGATCACTGATTCCGGCACCAAGACTGTGGAGCGTAAAGTGTTCCCTGGCTATGTGCTGGTGAAGATGGTCATGACCGACGAGACCTGGCACCTGGTGCGCAACGTGCGCGGTGTCACCGGCTTCGTTGGCTCCGGCAACAAGCCCATCCCCCTGACCGACGACGAGATCGCCGCCATGGGCGTGGAAAAGCGGGAGGTCATGGTGACCTACGAAATCGGCGACAACGTCCGTATCACCGACGGCGCACTGGAATCCTTCCTGGGTATCGTGGAAGAGATCGACGTGGAGCGCCAGAAGGTCCGTGTCGTTGTTTCCATGTTCGGCCGTGAAACTCCGGTCGAGCTGGATCTGGATCAGATCGAATCCATCTGATCCCCCCGTTGTACTTTGCGCAGAGGGCGCAAACGTGGGAGGAGCTAAGCTCCGTCCAACCACATTTGAAAATGGAGGTGCTCTAAGTGGCACAGAAAGTAACTGGATACGTAAAACTGCAGATTCCTGCCGGCAAGGCAACCCCTGCACCCCCCGTCGGCCCCGCTCTGGGTCAGCACGGCGTTAACATCGCAGCATTCACCAAGGAATTCAACGAGCGTACCAAGAACGATGTCGGCCTGATCATTCCCGTCGTCATCACCGTCTACGCTGACCGTTCCTTCACCTTTATCACCAAGACTCCCCCCGCAGCCGTCCTGATCAAGAAGGCTTGCAACATCGAGTCCGGTTCCGGCGTTCCCAACAAGGACAAGGTTGCTACCATCAGCAAGGAAGACGTCCGCAAGATCGCTGAGACCAAGATGCGCGACCTGAATGCAGCAAGCATCGAGGCCGCCATGAGCATGATCGCTGGTACCGCACGCTCCATGGGCGTTATCGTCGGCGAGTAAGGCAGGAGGGTAGAAAGACATGTTTAGAGGTAAAAAGTATCAGGACAGCGCAAAGCAGATCGACAAGGCAAATCTGTACGACACCGCAGAAGCTTTCGATCTGATCGTTAAGACTGCTCCCGCTAAGTTCGACGAGACCGTCGAGCTGCACGTCAAGCTGGGCGTTGACTCCCGTCACGCAGACCAGCAGGTCCGTGGCGCTATCGTCCTGCCCCACGGCACTGGTAAGACTCCCCGCGTCCTGGTTTTCGCTAAGGGCGACAAGGCTGAGGCTGCTAAGGCAGCTGGCGCTGACTATGTCGGCGAGATGGATCTGGCTCAGAAGATCCAGCAGGAAAACTGGTTCGAGTTCGACGTCGTCATCGCTTCTCCCGACATGATGAGCGTTGTCGGCCGTCTGGGTAAGGTCCTGGGCCCCAAGGGCCTGATGCCCTCCCCCAAGGCTGGTACCGTCACCCCCAACGTTGCCAACGCTGTTGCTGAGGCAAAGGCTGGTAAGGTCGAGTATCGTCTGGACAAGACCAACATCATCCACTGCCCCATCGGCAAGGTTTCCTTCGGCGCTGAGAAGCTGCAGGAGAACTTCACCGCTCTGATCGGTGCTATCATCAAGGCTAAGCCCGCTGCTGCAAAGGGCACCTACGTCAAGAGCTGCGTCGTGGCTTCCACCATGGGCCCCGGCATCAAGATCAACGGCGCTAAGCTGGGCTAATCGAAGCGACTGAGCCGTCGTGAGCAGCGGCATAAGGGCCGGATCGCATGGGTAAAACCCAAGGCGTGCATTGCACGGCTGGATTTGCCCTGAGTCGCAGGGACTTATGATGCGTTGCGAACAGGCGAGGCGTGACAGCTTTCCTGTCCCCGTTATCTTACAAAGTTTTTTCCGCCATTTCCGGAAAGGCGCTTGACAGCGCCTTTCCGGGGTGGTATAATACCATTCGTGTTCAAAGACAGCAGGCATCCATAAGTCCTGCCGAGAATGCAGTATAAGATGTTTTCTTTGTGCTGTTTTGCCGTCTTTGGATGCGAAACAGCATTTTTCATATTCTGGAGGTGAAACACCATGCCTAACGCAAAGATCCTGTCTGAAAAGCAGGCTATCGTCGCTGAGCTGACCGAGAAGCTGCAGAACGCTTCTTCCGGCGTCCTGGTTGACTACAAGGGCATCACCGTTGCTGAGGACACCGCACTGCGTGTCGAGTGCCGCAACAACGAGCTGGACTACGCTGTTGTGAAGAACACCCTGCTGCGCTTCGCAGCCAAGAACGTTGGTCTGGAAGAGATGGATGAGGCCCTGAACGGCACCACCTCTCTGGCTCTGTCCAATGGCGACCCCATCGCTCCCATGCGAGTGATCAACAAGTTCGCTAAGCAGTTCAACGGCTCCAAGTTCGTCATCAAGGCCGGCTTCATGGACGGTAAGGTCCTGCCCCTGGATGAGATCATGGCTCTGGCTGACCTGCCCGCTAAGGACGTCCTGCAGGCTCAGGTTCTGGGCACCATGCTGGCTCCCATCACCAGCCTGGCTATCGTCCTGAAGGCTATCGCCGACGAAAAGGGCGGCTTCGTGGAAAGAGAAGCTCCCGCTGCCGAGTAATTTCGGTACCCCAACTTAAAAACTATTTTTACACAAACATATTTTAGGAGGTAACTATCATGGCTTCTGAGAAGATTACTGCCCTCATCGAAGAGGTTAAGGCTCTGACCGTTCTGGAGCTGTCCGAGCTGGTTCACGCACTGGAGGACGAGTTCGGCGTTTCCGCTGCTGCTATGGCTGCTCCCGCTGCTGGCGCTGCTGCTGCTCCCGTCGAGGAGAAGACCGAGTTCGACGTCATCCTGGAGAACTTCGGCTCCGAGAAGGTTAAGGTCATCAAGGCTGTCCGCGAGATCACCGGCCTGGGCCTGGCTGACGCTAAGGCTGTCGTCGAGGCTGCTCCCAAGGCAATCAAGGAAGGCATCTCCAAGGACGAGGCTGAAGAGCTGAAGAAGAAGCTGGAAGAGGTCGGCGCAAAGGTCGAGATTAAGTAATTTAATCCCACTTCTATTTCTTTATCGCCTACAAAAATCCCACGGAATTTTTCCGTGGGATTTTTCTTTTGCCTGTGTATGATAGTATAGAAGGCCCGCTGCCATTGGCAGCGGGCCTTTATATCTTCTTTGGTTGGATCGAAAGGTTAAGAGATACCGCCGGCGGTCTGATCTTCCTTCTCCTCGATCCGCTGGACAAAGTCCTTCTTCAGGGTGATGGCATCCACCTTGCCGGAGGCCAGATAGGGGAAGGCGTCATAGACCTCGAAGTATGCGGGGATCTTATACTTGGCCAGACGGGTGCGCAGGAACTCACGCATCTCTGCCTCATCAAAGGTATAGCCGTCCTTGATCAGCAGAGCAGCCGCCACAGTCTCACCGAAGAAGTCGTCGGGCACACCCAGGACCTTGACATCGCCGATGCCCTCGTGCTCAGAGATGGCGGTGGCGATCTCATTGGGAATGATGTTCTCGCCGCCGCGGATGATGATCTCCTTGCTGCGGCCGGACAGATGGATATACCCCTCCTCATCCAGGTAACCCAGGTCGCCGGTATGGAGCCAGCCATCTGCATCAATGGCCTGGTTGTCCAGACCCAGCTTATAGTAGCACAGCATCATAAAAGAACCACGCAGGCAGATCTCACCGGTCTCGGATCCATCCCGCTTGCACTCACGGCTACCGTCCAGGCTGCGGACCGAAACCTCGGTGTCACCCAGGGGGCGACCGATGGTTCGGGTGATATGCTCCATGGTATCCTCATAGGTACTCTCGGTGGCAATGGCCAGCTCAGACAGACCATAGGCAGAAATCAGATGATTGTTGGGGAACTTCTCCTTAAACATCATGAACTGAGGTTCCGTGGTGGCTGCGCCGCCCAGGAGACTACAGCGGACGGAAGCCACACGGTCGCTGCGGAAGGTTTTATTGTTCACGATGGCCAGCATCAGGGTGGGCACGGAGTGCAGAATGGTGCACCGCTCCCGCTCAATGGTCTCCAGGATGGTCTCGGTACGGAGATTCTCGGGGATGTAAATGGGACAGTCCTTCAGGGCGCAGGCAAACAGGCAGCCGGTAAAACCAAAGATGTGGAACAGGGGCAGGATCTGACAGTTCTTGTCCTCGGCATTCAGTCTGGTGTTGTTTGCGGTGGCCTCTGCTGCGTTCAGGACACTGTAGGCAGAGAGAATAACGCCCTTGGGCTTACCGGTGGAGCCGGAACTGAAAATGACCACGGCAGCGTCATCGGACTCCACTCGGTACTGGAAACGGCCGGCAGTCTGATCGTACTCATCAAATCGCTCGGTAAAGTCCACGCTGTCATCCACCCGGCAGATGTGACGGATGTTGGACTCTTCCCCCAGGATGGCCTCTTCAAAGCCTTCCTTGGCATCGGGCATCTCACCCATACAGAAGTGGGAGATGTCACCGATCTGAGACAACTGGATGATCTCGTGGCGCTTCAGGTTGAAGTTTACCAGCATGGCCACAGCACCCAGCTTCTGGATGGCAAAGAAAGTAAAGATCCAGTTCACAGTGTTGCTGCCGCACAGGGCCACGTGATGACCACGGCGGACCCCCTGCTTATACAGGTCCATGGCAATGATCTGGGATGCCTTTTCAATATCAGTCCAGGTATAACTGCGGCCCTTGTAGACCACAAAGGTTCGGTTCGGCACCTCTTCCATTTTCTTGCTCAACAGAGCCTTGAAAGACAGATGAATGTGCAGGGGCTTCAGTTCACCGGTAGAAGGGACCACATCCAGGAGCTCATCCATGCCGGTGGACTTGAACACCTTATACACCCGGTCATGGATGTTGATGATCTTCAGCTGATCCGGATACGGCAGTCGCTTCTTCAGCACCAGAAACTCACGCAGACCGGCTGCGGTCACATGCTCCACGTTGGTGAAATCAAACAGAACATTGCTGTAGGTATAGAAGTCGTACTGTCTTACATGTGCGTGCAGGATATGGCAGGTGCGGGCATCGATACGGCCCTCAATATAGAAACAGATCTGGCTGTCTTTTCTATTTTTTTCAACGAAGATTTCCATACGCTTTCCCTCTCATGCATCGGCTGATATATAATAAGCCATTCTATCAGTATAGTACAATACTCCCCAAAGAAAGTAAAGGAACACTTGTGCAACTTGCCATCAGATTTTTTCATCTTTCCCATCAGTCTTTCTGCTGGATATGAACAAACCGCCCAGATATAGTCCGGGCGGTTTGTGGGGCTTCAGATGGGGATGCAGCGGATCATCAGCTGATCGCATACATCATCAATGTTGGTCTTGTCGATGCCCGCCTTGTCCATGGTCTGCTTGACCCGATCCACCAGAATGGGGTTGTTCAGGTCCCGCAGGGCATTCATCACGTTCAGGCGGCGGCCCAGACGGTAGATGTTCTGGGTGTCCTCCGGCAGATCCAGGAACTGGTCAATGATGGCCAGCAGCCGGGGCTTTGCCTCGGGGAGCTTACCCCGGAGCTCCAGCAGGATGTTCAGAATGTGGTCGGAATCCACCACGCTGGTGATGCCGTGGAGGTTCTCGATGAACAGGCGGATCTCGTGGATGGTCTCAATGTCGTTGGGCCGGGTGAGCAGACCGGTACGATAGTCTTCGTACATCTCCAGCTTCTCGGCCAGAGCCATGGAGCGAATACGGATAAAATCGGGGTTCACCTGGTTCATCACATCGGCAGTGTCCAGGGCGGATGCCCGGGCGTACTCCCGGCCGCCCATACCGGGCATGTAGAACTCGTTGATCTCAATACCGGCGGCCTTGGCCTTGATGCCCGCCTCGATCTGGGCCTGCTTGGTGGTACCCTTCTTCATAAGCTTCAGGATATAGTCATTGCCGGTCTCCAGGCCAATGTGGAAACGGTTCAGACCCAGTTCCGCATAGCGCCTCAGATACTCGGGCTTCAGACGGTTGATGGTGTCCGACCGGGCATAAGAGGTGATCCGCTGGATGTTGGGGAAGGTCTGGTTCAGATACTCCAGCACCTCGATCATCTCATCGGGGGGCATCAGGATACTGTTGCCGTCCTGGAAAAAGACCGACTTCATACCGCTCTGGATCCAGTTGTAGGCGGAATAGCAGGCTTCCTGCTCTCCGGGTGTAGCAGGATTACTTGCATCTTCGATGTTCCCCTGGAACACGTCTACCCAGTATTTGATCCGGTCGATATCTTTCTTTACGTCCTCCGCAGAGCGGATGGCGAAGGGAACATCACGATAAAAGCCGCAGAAACGGCACTTGTTCCAGCCGCAGCCCCGGTTGATCCGGAGCAGGAGGCTGTAGGCCTCGCTGGGGGGCCGAATAGGACCCAGTTCAAAGCCTTCATAAGCAGGTTTTTTACGCAAGGGCTGTCCTCCTTTTGGGATATTATAATCTGTATGGTGGTATTATAACCTAAGATGGGCCATCCTGCAAGGCATATGGGCCAGGAGTTTTTCCCTCCCAAACTTTTTTTGCAGGAAAAAGTTGAATTTCCGTCAAAAAAGTCTTGTTATTCGGCTCGAAACCATGTATAATAATTCCGGTATTTTTTTCGTGTACAGCCTGTGCAGACAAAAAGATCACCCGTCGTAAGTTCCGCGGAGCGTTACGGTTCCGCGGGTTTGTATTTTTCGTAATTTTCTACGTATTGGAGGACTGACCATGGCAGGCGTTATTTCCAGAGGCATCCAGGGCCCGATCATTCGGGAAGGTGACGACATCGTTGATATCGTTGTCCAGAGTGTTTACGCATCCGAGAAGGAAGACAACTACTCCTTGAAGGACCGCGACGTTATCGCAGTGACCGAATCCGTGGTGGCTCGCGCCCAGGGCAACTACGTGAACGTTGACCACGTAGCCCAGGACATCCGCAATAAATTTGAAACCAAAAAGCTCGGACTGGTCTTCCCCATCCTGAGCCGCAACCGTTTCTCCATGTGCCTGAAGGGCATCGCCCGGGCAATGGACGAAGTGGTGATCCTCTTCAGCTTCCCCAACGACGAAGTGGGCAACCCCCTGATGGCCCGCTCCGCCTATGTTCCCCATAAGTACAGCGAAGTGACCTCCTACAACGAGGCAGACTTTATCGCTACCTTTGGTTCCCCCGTTCACCCCTTCACTGGTGTGAACTACCTGGACTTCTACCGCGAGGTCATTGAGAGCGAAGGCGCCAAGGCAACCTTCCTGTTCTCCAACGATGCTCGCTATGTGGCAACTGTCTGCGACCACATCCTGTGCTGCGACATCCACACCCGCAACGAGACCTGCGCTGCCCTGAACGCCATGGGCAAGCACGCTCTCACCCTGGCTGACATCATGAACGCTCCTGTGAACGGCAGCGGTTATCACCAGGCTTACGGTCTGCTGGGCTCCAACAAGGCCACCGAGGACACCCTGAAGCTCTTCCCCCGTGACTGCCAGCCCATCGTGGACGGCATCCAGGCCCGCATCAAGGCTGAACGTGGCATCCACGTGGAGGCTATGGTCTATGGCGACGGCGCCTTCAAGGATCCCGTAGGCGGTATCTGGGAGCTGGCTGACCCCGTGGTCTCCCCTGCTTACACCGAGGGCCTGTCCGGCCGGCCCAACGAGCTGAAGATCAAGTTCCTGGCAGACAACGACTATGCAGACCTGTCCGGCGAGGAGCTGAAGGAAGCCATCCGCAAGGAGATCCAGTCCAAGGACGCTGACCTGGTGGGCAGCATGAGCTCCGAGGGCACCACCCCCCGTCAGTACACCGACCTGCTGGGCTCTCTGTGCGACCTGACCTCCGGTTCCGGTGACAAGGGCACTCCCTTCATCGTCATCCAGAACTACTTCACCAACTACGCTGAGTAATCCTGCGAAGGATATTCAAAACCCCTGTCATTCAATTGGAATGACAGGGGTTTATATTTTACTGATTCACGGCAGGAAAATCGAATTCACACAAACGGTGGAGGATGGTGGCACCCATGGCTCGATTGGTGGTCTGGTCAGGCTGGAAGCCCACATCGGATCCCTTCAGCAGGCCCAGAGCAGAACACTGAGCCACGCCTTCCCTGGCCCACTCTGCAATCTCGGCCTGGTCGGGATAGACCGTCAGATCGAACTCCCCAGCTTCAACACCCCGGAACTGGGCATACCGGGCCAGGGTCACCGCCATCTGCTGGCGGGTCAGGGGATCGTTCACCCCAAAAGCACCGGTCTCCAGGCCCACCATGATCCCGCTCTCCCGGGCCCAGGCGGCATAGGGTGCGGCATAGTGATCCCCGGAAATATCGGTGAAACCGGAGTCGGTCTCCCCTGCCTCCACCCCGGACAGACGGCCCAGAATGGTGACGAACTGCCCGCGGGTCAGGGGGAACTGGGGGGTAAACTCTCCAAACTCATTGCCTGTCATGAGACCGGCCTCCTGAACGTAGGAGATGCTCTCCCAGGCCCAATGGGTGTCCAGACGGGACTCATCCCAGTAGAGTTCCGGCTCACACAGGTTCACCCCGGTGTTCTTGGCGCTGTAGTAGATCTGGCCCGGCTGGGGAGTGATACCCCTGCGCCAGAAGAGCTCCTCCAGGGTGACCAGCTCGATCCCACGGGACTCCAGCTTGGTCAGGAGGGCATCCAATCCCTGGGCAGTGGTCTTGTGGGTCTCATGCATGATGACGATATCACCGTCGTTGAGGTTGTCTCCCACATAGCGCACCAGGCGGGAGGCACTCTGATACTTCCAGTCTCCGGAGTCCACAGTGCACCAGATCACAGGCACGTTGGCAGCTTGGGCCACCCGCTGGCTGAAGCTGCCGTAAGGGGGACGCAGGTAAAAACCGGTATTCCCGGTGCCGGTGAGACCGGTCAGGGCAGTGATCCCCTGGGCGGTGGTGTTGACCTCCCGCTGAATGACTGCATTGGAACTTTTGGCCAGATAGGGGTGGTTGTACGTATGGTTGCCCAGCTGATGGCCCTCGGCGGCCATGCGCTTGACCGCATCCGGCCAGGTATTCAGCCGGTAGCCGTTCATAAAGAAGGTGGCCTTGGCGTCGTGCTTGGCCAGCACATCCAAAATCTGATGGGAATAGGGGCCGGGACCGTCGTCAAAGGTCAAAGCGGCCAACTTCTGGCCGGGCCGGTCATAGGCCGAGGCGGCATAGGCGCCGGGCACCAGACTCAGCGCCATTACCAGGGCCAGGCAAAGGGTCATGATCCGTTTTTTCATGGGATTCTCTCTCTTTCTGCAGGATTCGACAGATTACTATGACTGTACTCTACCGGGGAGAAAAAGTCAATGGACAGGGCCCAAATCCATTGACAAACCTGGCACACAGGGTTAGAATGTACGTTACCGAACTTTTTGCAACATCAAAAGGAGAACCATCCATGCACTGCTGCGAATCCCTTCCTCCCTGCCACATCGGTGCGGAGGTCAAAGCGTTGTCTCACGCCTACCGGCGTCAGTTTTCCGAGGCCATCCGTCAGAGCGGAGCCGAGGACCTCTCCGCCATGCAGGGCCATGTCATTGCCTACCTCTACTACTGCCGGGAGAAAGATATCTTTCAGCGTGACATTGAAGAGGCCTTCAACATCACCCGCTCGTCGGTCACCGGCATTGTGAAGCTCATGGAGGAGAAGGGCTACCTCACCCGCCAGAGCGTCCCGGGAGACGCCCGGCTGAAGAAGCTCTCCCTGACTACCAAGGGCCTGGAGCACCATGAGCGGGCCATGGCCTCCATTGAACTGGTAGAGTCCGCTGCCGTCCAGGGTTTTACCCAGGAGGAGATCGATCTCTTCCGCTCCCTCTGCACACGCATCCGCACCAACCTCAGCGAAAAAAAGGAGTGACCCCATGCTGAAAACACTTCTGTCCCACGTAAAAGAATTCAAGCGGGACTCCATCCTGACCCCCATCTGCATGCTTTTCGAGGTGGCCATGGAAATGGTCATCCCCCTGCTGATGGCCTCCATCATCGACAAGGGGGTGGAACTGGGAGACATGAACCACATCACCAAGATCGGCTGCCTCATGCTGGTCCTGGCTGTGCTGGGTCTCATCGCCGGTCTGCTGGGTGCCAAGTACGGCGCCAACGCTTCGGCAGGCTTTGCCCGGAACCTGCGCCAGGCCATGTATGAGAACGTCCAGACCTTCTCCTTCTCCAACATCGACAAGTTCAGCACCGCCGGTCTCATCACCCGTCTGACCACCGATGTGACCAACCTGCAGATGTCCTACATGATGACCCTGCGCATGGGCATCCGTGCCCCTGCCTCCATGATCGTGGCCATGATCATGGCCTTTACCATCAGCCCCCGGCTGGCCTCCATCTACCTGGTGGCTGTGGTCCTGCTGGCCATCGTCCTGGGCCTCATCATGAAGCACGCCATGAAATATTTCCGCCAGGTTTTCCCCCGGTATGATGACATGAACGCCAGCGTCCAGGAAAATGTCTCCGCCATGCGGGTGGTCAAGGCCTACGTCCGGGAGGACTACGAGACCAAAAAGTTCCACAAGGCCAGCCAGAACATCTACAATATGTTCTGCTCTGCCGATAAAGTTCTCTCCTGGAACGGTCCCGCCATGAACCTGACGGTCTACACCTGCATTCTCCTCATCAGCTGGCTGGGCGCCAATATGATCGTGGTGGGAGACCTGACCACCGGCGGTCTCATGTCCCTTCTGGCCTACTGCATGAACATCCTCATGAGCCTCATGATGCTCTCTATGATCTTTGTCATGCTCACCATGAGCATGGCCAGCGCCGAGCGTATCTCTGAGGTCCTGAACGAAACCCCTGATATCATAAATCCCGAAAACCCCATCCATGACGTGGCAGATGGTTCTGTGGAATTCCGCCATGTGGACTTTGCCTACAAGAAGGATGCCGATGCGCCCGTCCTCCGGGACATCACCTTCTCCGTCCGCTCCGGTGAGACCATCGGCGTCATCGGCGGCACCGGCAGCGCCAAGACCAGTCTGGTCAACCTTATCAGCCGTCTGTACGATGTCATCGACGGCCAGGTGCTGGTGGGCGGCCGGGATGTGCGGGAATATGACCTGGAGGCCCTCCGCAACCAGGTCTCCGTGGTCCTTCAGAAGAATGTTCTCTTCTCCGGCACCATTCTGGAAAACCTCCGTTGGGGCGACAAGGATGCCACCGAGGAAGACTGCATCCGTGCCTGCCAGCTGGCCTGCGCCGACGAGTTCATCCAGAAAATGCCCGAAGGCTACCACACCCGCATCGAGCAGGGTGGCTCCAACGTCTCCGGCGGCCAGAAGCAGCGCCTGTGCATTGCCCGGGCTCTGCTGAAAAAGCCCAGGATCCTGATCCTGGACGACTCCACCTCCGCTGTTGACACGGCCACCGATGCCAAGATCCGCCAGGCCTTTGCCCAGGAGATCCCCAACACCACCAAATTCATCATTGCCCAGCGCATCTCCAGTGTTCAGCAGGCCGACCGGATCCTGGTTCTGGAAAACGGGCAGATCTCCGGTTTCGGCTCCCACGAGGAGCTGCTGGAAACCAACGCCATCTACCGGGACGTGTATGAATCCCAGACCAGCGGCAACGGCGACTTCGACGAAGGAGGGGACGAATAATGGCACCCAAGAAAAACGACATTCCCAAGGGTCCCGGCGGCGGCCGGGGGCGTCCCCGCCCCAAGCTGGAAAACCCCAAGGCCACCCTGGCCCGGGTGCTGAAGTTCGTGGGGAAGAACTACTGGCTCCACCTGCTCCTGGTGGTCATCTGCATCTTTGTGGCCGTCTTCTCCACCGTCCAGGGCACCCTCTTTACCCAGACCCTCATCGACGACTATATCCTGCCTATGGTCAAGACCGTCCAGGTCGGCGGCACTGCCGACTTCGCCCCCCTGATGGCAGCCATCTCCCGGGTGGCAGTATACTATGGAATGGGCGTCCTGGCCTCCTTTATCCAAGCCCGGCTCATGGTTTATGTGACCCAGGGCACTTTGCGGAACCTCCGAAACGAGATGTTCCAACACATGCAGAAGCTCCCTGTCAAGTACTTCGATACCCACCCCCACGGGGATATCATGTCCACCTATACCAACGACATCGACACCCTCCGCATGCTGGTGAGCCAGAGCCTGCCTCAGCTGCTCAACTGCTCCATCACCATTGTGAGCTTCCTGGGCTCCATGATTTACCTGAACATCCCCCTGACCATCCTGACCCTGGTGATGGTGGCCGTGGTCACCGTAGTCTCCGGCAAGTTCGCCGGAATCTCCGGCCGCTACTTTGTCTCCCAGCAGAAGGACATCGGCAGCCTCAACGGCTTCATTGAGGAGATGGTAGAGGGCCAGAAGGTGGTCAAGGTCTTCTGCCACGAGGAGGAAAACATCGAAGAGTTCACCCGCCGGAACGAGGCCCTCTACCAGAGCGCCCACAACGCCAACGCCTTTTCCAATATGCTGGGCCCCATCTCCGCCCAGCTGGGCAACGTGAGCTACGTCCTCTGCGCTGTGGTGGGCGGTATGCTGGCTCTGAACGGGGTGGGCGGCTTCACCCTGGGCGGCCTGGCCAGCTTCCTGACCTTCAACAAGGGCTTTAATATGCCGGTCTCCCAGATCACCATGCAGCTGAACTCGGTCATCATGGGTCTGGCCGGTGCCGAGCGTGTCTTTAAGCTTCTGGACGAAAGCCCCGAGACCGACGAAGGCTACGTCACCCTGGTAAACGCCAGGGAAGAAAACGGGCAGCTCACCGAGACGGAAGACCGCACCGGCATTTGGGCCTGGAAGCACTTCCACAAAGATGACGGCACCACCACCTTCAAGAAGCTGGAGGGCGACGTGGTCTTTGACGGGGTGGACTTCGGCTATACCGACGAAAAGATGGTCCTGCACGATGTGAAGCTCTACGCCACCCCTGGCCAAAAGATCGCCTTTGTAGGCTCCACCGGTGCCGGCAAGACCACCATCACCAACCTCATCAACCGCTTCTACGACATTCAGGACGGTAAGATCCGGTACGATGGCATCAACATCAACAAGATCAAGAAGGACGACCTGCGCCACTCCCTGGGCATCGTCCTCCAGGACACCCACCTCTTTACCGGAACCGTGAAGGAGAACATCCGCTACGGCAAGCTGGATGCCACCGACGAGGAGGTCATCGCCGCCGCCAAGCTGGCCAACGCCCACGGCTTCATCACCCGTCTGCCCCAGGGCTACGACACCATGCTCACCGGCGACGGCGCCAGCCTCAGCCAGGGTCAGCGGCAGCTGCTGGCCATTGCCCGGGCGGCCATTGCCGATCCCCCCGTCCTCATTCTGGACGAGGCCACCAGCTCCATCGACACCCGCACAGAAAAGCTGGTCCAGGAGGGTATGGACGCCCTCATGCACGGCCGCACCACCTTTGTCATCGCCCACCGCCTGTCTACGGTGCGCAACAGCGACTGTATCATGATCCTGGAGGCCGGCCGCATCATCGAGCGGGGCAGCCACGAGGAACTCATGGAAAAGCAGGGCCGGTACTATCAGCTCTACACGGGAAATTCCCCCATCAGCAGCTAACCCAATTCGTAAGGCCCCCTTGTCAAAAGGGGGCCTTTTGTGTTACCCTTTTTCCAGAAACCCAGCAAGGAGATGTTCCTTTTGAACCATAACTTTGACGTACTTATCATCGGCGGCGGTGCCGTGGGCTGCGCTGTGGCCCGGGAGCTGTCCCGCTATGACCTCTCCATCGCCCTGGTGGAGAAGGAGGCCGACGTGGCCGCCGGGGCCAGCGGGCGGAACTCCGCCGTGGTCCACGCCGGTTTTAACAACAAGCCCGGCTCCCTCATGGCCAAGCTCTGCGTGGAGGGAAACCAGGGTTTTGAGGCCGCCTGCCAGGAGCTGGATGTGCCCTACCGCAAGACCGGCAAACTCCTGGTGGCCTTCGACCAGGCCGACCTGGATACCCTGGCCCGTCTGAAGGCCCAGGGGGAAGAGAACGGCTGCCGGGGCCTGCGGCTTCTGCCCCAGGAGGAACTCCGGGCCAAGCTCCCCCAGGTGGGGGGCATCGGTGCGCTGGAATCCCCCGAGACCGCCGTCTTTGACCCCTTCCTGTACACCGCAGCTCTGGCAGAGAACGCCCACCAGAACGGGGTACAGTTTTTCCTGAACCACCAGGTCACCGCCATCCAGAAGACCCCCGAGGGCTTCCGGGTCACCGCCGGGGACAAGGACTTCTCTGCCCGGCGGGTGGTGAACTGTGCCGGGCTGTTCAGCGCAGAGATGGCCGCCCTGGCTGGGCTGGATCGCTACCGCATCTACCCCTGCCGGGGAGAGTACTTCATCCTGGACAAGACCGATATCCTCCCCATGCCCATCTATCCCGCCCCCAAGGCGGGCATCGGCGGCCTGGGCGTCCACCTGACCCCCACCATTCACGGCAACATCATCATCGGCCCCAGCGCCGAATACATCGAGGACCCGGCGGACACCGCCTCCACCCAGCCTGTCATGGACAAGCTATGGGCGGAAGCCCAGCAGCTTCTTCCCGGCTTGAAAGGCCGCCACATCATCGGCTCCTATGCCGGCATCCGCCCCAAGCAGGCTCCTCCCGGCGAGGGCGGCTTCCGGGACTTCGTCATCCGGGAGGAGGTAGCCTGCCCCGGGCTGGTGAACCTCATCGGCATTGAATCCCCCGGTCTCACCGCCTCCCTGCCCATCGGACGGATGGTGACAGGCATCCTGTCCCTCTCCATGGACATGACCGAGAAAAAAGATTTTACCCCCACCCGCAAGGGCATCCTGCGGTTCCGGGACCAGACCCCGGAGGAGCAGGCCCGGCTCATCGCCCAAGACCCGGACTACGGCGAGGTGGTCTGCCGGTGCCAGACGGTGACCAAGGCGGAGATCCGTCAGGCCATCGAAAACCCCCTGGGCGCCCGGACGGTTTCCGCCATCAAGTACCGGGCCTGGGCCACCACTGGTCGGTGCAGCGGGGGTTACTGCCTGCCCAAGATCTCCGAGATCCTCACCAAGGAATACGGCATGGCCCCGGAGGAGATCACCCACCGTGGGGAAGGCTCCCATCTGTTCACAGGGAGGGTCAAGGTATGAAGCAGTACGACGTTGTCATCATCGGCGGCGGACCGGGAGGACTGGCCGCCGCAAAAGGCGCCAAAGAAAACGGTGCCCGATCCGTCCTGGTGCTGGAGCGTGACTCCAGAGCGGGCGGCATCCTGAACCAGTGCATCCACGACGGCTTCGGCCTTATCCGATACGGCTCTATGCTCACTGGCCCGGAGTACGCCCTCCGGGCGGAAAAAGAGGCCCGGGAGACCGGCGCTGAACTGCTCACCGAGGCCATGGTCACAGGGCTGACCCCTGACCGGGTGGTCACCGCTGTGACCCGCCAGGGGCTGTTGCAGGTCAAGGCCGGGGCTGTGGTTCTGGCCACCGGCTGCCGGGAGCGGACCCGTGGGGCCATCGCCATCCCCGGCACCCGCCCGGCGGGCATCTACACCGCCGGAGCCGCACAGAACCTGATGAACACCAAGAACCTCATGGTGGGCAAGCGTGTGGTCATCCTGGGTTCCGGGGACATTGGCCTCATCATGGCCCGCCGCCTGACCCTGGAAGGAGCCCAGGTCCTGGCGGTCATCGAGGCCAGGGAGCAGCCCAGCGGCCTGGAACGAAATGTGAGCCAGTGCCTCTATGACTTCGGCATCCCCCTCCACCTGGGCCACACCATCACAAACATCCAGGGCCGGAAGCGGCTGGAGGCTGTCACCATGAGCAGGCTGGATGAGAACAACCGGCCCATTCCAGGCACCGAGATCGTCATTCCCTGTGACACCCTCCTCCTGTCGGTGGGCCTCATCCCGGAGAACGAGATCGCCGCCCAGGCGGGGGCAGAGCTGGACCCGGTCACCAACGGCACGGTCACAGACTCCTTCCTCCATACCTCCGTCCCCGGTATCTTCGCCTGCGGCAATAGCCGAAAGGTCCTGGACCTGGCGGACTTCGTCTCCCTCCAGGGCATCACCGCCGGACGGAACGCCGCTGCCTTCGGCCAGGGTCTTCCCCTGGAACCCATGCCCAGGGAGACCTCCAACGCCATGGCCAAGGGCCTGCCCAAACCTGGAACCATCACCTGTATCCGCTGCCCCAAGGGCTGCCGGGTGACGGTGTCCCCTGACGGCAGGGTGAAGGGCAACGGCTGCCCCAAGGGGGAGGAATATGCCCTCCAGGAGGTAAAGGCTCCTCAGCGGGTCCTGACCACCACCTTGCTGGCCCCTGACGGTTCTTTGATCCCCGTAAAGACCTCCGGCCCCATCCCCAAGGATCAGGTGTCGGTCTGGGCGGAGAAGCTCCGGACCATCCCCGCCCCGGCGGGCCCCATCCGCCCCGGGCAGATCCTCCTGCGGGATCCCTTCGGGATGAAGGTGGATCTCATCGCCGCAGGAAAACATTGAGACAACAAATGGGCCTCCCCTTGATGGGGAGGCCCATTTTCTTAGCCCAAAATATTGGTCCGTTTGTTTTTGATCAGGTAGAGGGTCTTGCCGTCGGAACTGAGGCGGGCGTTGTCCAGGACCTCAGGGGCCTCCAGCATGATCTCCCGGAGTTTGTTCATGGCGATGACCATGACCCCCCGGTCGGTAGACTCAATGCCCTTCTCCTCCAAATGCTTGAAGAAAGCATAGAAGTCCTTATTGGCGAAGTAGTTGCGTCCCTCCAGGGTGACGGGCCGGTAACGGCCGGACAGCAGGAGGGATTGCTCCATCCGCTCGGCGTGGATCAGGTCCCCCTGAGAGGGGCGGATCAGGAAGGCATACCGACCCAGGCCCTCTGGGTCTGCAAAGTGATACTCAGCTGATTCCTTGTAGATCTTTCCCTCTGTGGTGGTTTCAATGAACATAGGGAGTCCTCCCTTGGGTGGTTTGGTTTAGTCGCTGTAAGCACGGTCGATCTGGATGCGGAAGGTCCGGCCATACTTGGCTGCCAGATCATTCTCGATCTTGGTGGCCAGGGCACGGGCATCCGGGCACTTAAAGTCGATGACCGCATCGAAGGAGATGACCTTGGTGACCTGGTTCTCATAGAAGGCGTGGATGGACATGACATACTCGTACTCGGCCATATCCTTGCTCACGTCCAGCTCCATCTGGAAGAGCTCGTTCTGCTTGGTGTTCACCGCATAGAAGCCCACATAGAGGTTCAGGCGGTACTCGTCCAGCATGAGCTTCTGGGCTTTCTTGCTGATGGCATGGAGCTCATCGGCGGTGCGCCAGTCGTACACGGCCACGTTGACCGAGCCCATGAGCTTGGTAGGGCCGTAGTTGTGGAGGACCAGGTCATAGGCACCCAGAACGCCGTCCACGGTGCGCAGCTTGGCCTTGATCTCGTTGGCCAGGTCGGCGTCGGCCCGGCTGCCCACGATGGAGCTGAGGGTGTCCATGAGCATCTCCAGACCGGCCTTCAGGATGGCGATGGAGATGATGGCACCCACCCAGCCGTCGATGACGTAGCCGGTGAACATGGCCACCAGAGCGCCCACCAGGGTGCCGGCAGAGATGACAGCATCAAAGGTTGCATCCGCACCGGAGGCCACCAGGGCGTCGGAGTCGGTCTCCTTGCCCACCTTCTTGGTATAGGTGCCCAGGACGATCTTGGTGACGATGGCCACCACCACGATGACCACCGTGACCGTGGTGTAGTTGGTTACTTCGGGGTTCAGGATGTTCTTCACGGAAGTGACCGCAGAACCTGCACCTGCCGCCAGGACCATACAGGCGATGATAATGGCGGTCAGGTACTCGATGCGGCCGTAGCCGAAGGGATGCTTGGCATCCGCCGGCCGGGCGGCCAGCTTGGTGCCCAGAATGGTGATGACGGAAGACAGGGCGTCACTCAGGTTGTTCAGAGCGTCCAGCACGATGGCGATGGAGTTTGCCATGAGGCCCACCACCGCCTTGAAGGCCACCAGGAACAGGTTGGTCAGGATGGCGATGACACTGGTGCGGACGATCTTTTTGTCACGCTGGGCAACGGAATTATCTTTATCCATGATTCTCTCTTGTCTCTCAGGCAGCTCTTACAGCTCGGTGTCCTTCAGCTTCTCGTCCACGACCTTCTTGAACATGGTCTCGAACTCCTCCCAGGACATGGCACCCAGGTCGCCGGCTGCACGGTGTCTGGGGGAGACGGTGCCGTTCTCCATGTCGCGGTCGCCGACCACCAGCATGTAGGGGACCTTGTCCAGCTGTGCTTCGCGAATCTTCTTGCCGATCTTCTCGTTGCGGTAGTCCACCTCCACACGGTAGCCCTGGAGGTTCAGCTTCTTGGCCAGGTCTGCGCAGTAGTCAGCAGCACGGTCGGTGACGGGCAGGAAGCGGACCTGCTCGGGAGCCATCCAGCAGGGCAGAGCGCCGGCGTACTTCTCGATGAGGTAGGCCAGGGTGCGCTCGTAGCAGCCCAGAGAGGTGCGGTGGATGATGTAGGGACGGGTCTTGCTGCCGTCCACGTCCACATACTCCATGCCGAACTGCTCAGCCAGCAGCTGGTCGACCTGGATGGTAACGATGGTGTCTTCCTTGCCGAAGACGTTCTTATACTGGATGTCCAGCTTGGGACCGTAGAAGGCGGCCTCATCGATGCCAATGGTATACTCCACGCCCAGATCGTCCAGGATCTTGCCCATGATGGTCTGTGCCTCATCCCACTGCTCGGGGGTACCGATATACTTCTCGGTGTTGTTGGGGTCCCACTGGGAGAAGCGGAAGGAGCAGTCCTCCAGCATACCCACGGTCTCCAGGCAGTACTTGGCCAGCTCCAGGCAGCCCTTGAACTCCTCTTCCAGCTGCTCGGGGCGCAGGATCAGGTGGCCCTCGGAGATGGTGAACTGGCGGACACGGATCAGGCCGTGCATCTCGCCGGAGTCCTCGTTGCGGAACAGGGTGGAGGTCTCGCCCAGGCGCATGGGCAGGTCACGGTAGGAGCGGCCGCGGTTCAGGAAGACCTGGTACTGGAAGGGGCAGGTCATGGGACGCAGGGCAAAGCACTCCTTGGTCTCGTCCTGGGGATCACCCAGCACGAACATACCGTCCAGATAGTGGTCCCAGTGGCCGGAGATCTTGTACAGGTCGCTCTTGGCCATGAGGGGGGTCTTGGTCAGCTCGTAGCCCCGCTTCTGCTCCTCGTCCTCGATCCAGCGCTGGAGGGTCTGGATGACACGGGCACCCTTGGGCAGCAGGATGGGCAGGCCCTGGCCGATGGAGTCCACGGTGGTGAAGTACTCCAGCTCACGGCCCAGCTTGTTGTGGTCACGCTTCAGAGCTTCCTCACGCTGCTTGATGTAGGCATCCAGCTCGTCCTTCTTGGGGAAGGCCACGCCGTAGATACGCTGGAGCATCTTGCGGTTGGAGTCACCGCGCCAGTAAGCGCCGGTGGCGGAGGTCAGCTTGATGGCGTTGCCCTTGATGCGGCCGGTGGAGTCCACGTGGGGGCCTGCGCACAGGTCCACGAACTCACCCTGCTTGTAGAAGGAGATGACGGCGTCTTCGGGCAGGTCGTTGATGAGCTCCACCTTGTAAGGCTCGCCCAGGTCCTCCATGTACTGGATGGCCTCTGCACGGGGCAGCTCAAAGCGCTCCAGCTTCAGCTTCTCCTTGCAGATCTTGCGCATCTCGGCCTCCAGGGCCTCCAGGTCCTCGGGGGTGAAGGGGTTGGGGGTGTCGAAGTCATAGTAGAAGCCGTTGTCGATGGAAGGGCCGATGGCCAGCTTCACCTCGGGGTGCAGGCGCTTCATAGCCTGGGCCAGGATGTGGGAGCAGGTGTGCCAGTAGGTGTGGCGGTACTCGGGGTTATCAAAGGTGTACAGATTTTCTTCAGCCATGGTAGGTTTCCTCCTTGATGATTTGGGGCGATAAGAATGCAAAAATCCCGCCCCTGATGTGATGTCAGGGGCGGGATATCAAAATCTCGCGGTTCCACCCTGCTTGCACAGAGAAACTCTGTGCCGCTTCGTTTCCGCTGTAACGGGCGGCGCCCGGCCCAGCCTACTTACAACATTCGGTGGGCGGCTCGGGGATGGTACTTGGTCCGGTCCGTGGGGCAGGCGCTCTTTCAGCCAGTGAAGCGCCCTCTCTGTGCGGTGGGAGTCCGGCAAGGTTCCCGTCATTGCCATTTTAACGGATAGTATTATATGCCTTTGCGGGGGGAAAGTCAAGGGGGTTCCCTTTCCTTCCCAGGAAAACTATGGTAAGATATAGAAAAAAGGAGGGGAGCATATGACACTGGAAGAATTCATGGAGCGAGAATGGGACCTCTACTGCCGGCTGGGGGCGGACCCCTTCGCCTGGCGGCAGTGGTATGCCCGGTACCATCGTCTCCCCTACCGGGAGCAGTGCCTTATCGGCTACTTGCTCACAGTGAAACGGCAGCTGGCTGAGCTGGACGAGATGCTGGGGGCCACCCAGGACATCCGTCTCCCCTTCCCGGACCACCACCGGTATCCCGTGAACAACGGGCTGGGGGTGGCCTATCCCATCCGGCCCGCCTCCTTCCCCCGGCCTGATGTGTGGCTGTGCTATGTGAGAAACGACATGGCCAAGGGGGCTGACGAGACCGAGCCACCGGCATGGGTCCACAGACAGGTAGAGTCCATCCGCAATGCCTCCCAGGGGCTGGCGGAGGTAGGGATCGAACTTCTCTCCGTTTCTTTTGATGACGGTCCCCCCTACCCCCACTGGGCCATCACCTTCCGGCTGGCAGGCCCCGATCCGGTCCTGGTCCTGGAGGACGTCACGGGAGAATACGAAGCCTGTCTGGGAGAAGTCCAGGCGGGGGAACTCATTCCCCTGGAGTATCTTTCCATGTACTATAAGTAATCATAACCACTAGTAAACTAGTGGTTTGCTCAGACCCTAGAAGGGTCAACTCATGCTGACCCCTCTAAGGGGTCCGAGGGTTTGCCATCGCATCACAATTACAGGCAGCCACTACAAGTGGCTGTCTGTTTTTGCCTTA
>JAFSFC010000013.1 GCA_017435425.1 Ruminiclostridium sp.
AATTTTCTTATCCCACGGGGTGCACATCCTGGAAGTGGATGTTCCAGATCCAGGAAGCGTTCATGGTGACGCCCTCGTAAGCGGCGTTCATGGCGATGTTCTTCACGGGATAGTACATGTAGATGTAGGGGGTCTCAGCCATGACGATATCCAGAGCCTGGAACATCATGTTGTTGCGCTCCACGGGGTCGCTGATCTGCAGCTGCTGGTTGATCAGGTTGGTGACCTCTTCGTTGTTGTAAGCAGCAGCGTTGGAGCTGTTGCCGCCCTGGCACAGAGGCAGCAGGTTGCCGGAGGGATCGGGATAGTCAGCTTCCCAGCCAGCCATCAGCATGTCGTAGTCACGGACACCGTTGGCATCCAGGACTTCGCCGAACTGCATAGCGGTGTGCTCGTCGGTGGAGACCTTGTCGATGGTCACGGTGATGCCCACCTGAGCCAGCTGCTCCTGGATGGCCAGAGCCATGGAGTTGCGCAGGCTGTTGTCGTTGACCACCAGGTTGCACTCGAAGCCGTCAGCATAGCCGGCCTCTGCCAGCATAGCCTTGGCAGCTTCCACGTCATAGGTGTGAGCGGGAGCGTTGGCTGCGTACTCGGTCCATGCGTCCACTTCGGAGCCGAACAGAGCGGAGGAGTTGGGCAGGGGAGTGGAAGCCTCGCCTGCGTTCTTGATCAGGGAGCTGTAGATGGTCTCCAGATCAATGGCGGTGTAGATGGCGTTGCGGACGGCTGCGTTGTCGAAGGGAGCCTTCTCGGTGTTGAATGCCAGGAAGGTGACGCCGAAGCCGGAGGAGGTGGTCATGGTCAGGTTTTCATCGCCAGCGATGACGTCCAGCATGTTTTCGGGGGGAGCCACGGTGCAGTCCACGTCGCCGGTCTGCAGAGCGGTGACACGGGTGGTGTCCTCGGTGATGATCTTGAAGGTCAGGTTGTCATAGTAACCTGCGTCCTCACCCCAGTAGTTCTCGTTGCGGGTCAGTTCCACGGAGGTGCCGTTCTGCCAGCTGACGAACTGGTAAGGGCCGGTGCCCATCAGGCCGCCCTCGGGGGTGCCCAGCTGATCGCCGGCAGCCTCAGCGTGAGCCTTGCTGATGACGTGGCAGGCGGTGGTGCCGGGGACATACTGCCAGGTTGCGTCGGGGGTTGCCAGGGTGACGGTCAGCTCCCAGTCGCCGGTCTGCTCGATGGATGCCACGTTGTCATACATCCAGCCCAGGTAGGAAGCGGTGTCGGGGTTCTGGATACGCTCCATGGAGTACAGGACGTCTTCCATGGTCATAGCGGAGCCGTCGGAGAAGGTCACGTCGTCACGGATCTGATAGACGTAGGTGACGTCGTCCACCTGCTCCCAGCTGGAAGCCAGCATGGGCTGCAGCTGGTTCTCTTCGTCGAAGACCAGCAGGCCCTGGGTGATCTGGTTGACCACGGGGTTGGTGGTGAAGTCATAAGCGAAAGCGGGGTCCAGCTTCACGATATCGCTGTCCAGAGCGATGGTGAAGGTATCCTTCTCGGCAGCAGCGCTGTCGCCGGAAGAGTCACCGCCGCCGCAAGCGGTCAGCAGGGTGAACATCATGGCTGCGCACATGACCAGAGCAAGGATGCGAGAGAATCTGTTCATTTTCTTATCCTCCATTTCTAAAATATCTTCGAACGGCCAAATGCCGAAACGAACAAAGGGAAGTGCTGGGGGTCAGCCAACCAAGTGGCAGGCCACCAGGTGGTTGTTGCCCACGTCCTTGAGCTGGGGACGGCTCTCTCTGCACTGGGGCTGGCACTTGGGGCACCGGTCGGCAAAGGGACAGCCGGGGGGCACGTCGATGGCGCTGGGCAGATCGCCCTGAAGGACGATCCGCTGCTTCTTGTGCTCGGGGTCCAGGGTGGGGATGGCGGACATGAGGGTCTGGGTGTAGGGGTGCAGCAGGTTGTTGAAGAGCTCTTCGGACTCGGCCTGCTCCACCACGGTGCCCAGGTACATGACGGCCACCTGGTCGCACAGGTGGCGGACCACGGTCATCTCGTGGGAGATAAAGAGCATGGTCAGGGAGAACTTCTCCCGCAGGTCCATCATGAGGTTCAGGATCTGAGCCTGGACGGACACGTCCAGAGCGGAGACCGGCTCGTCGGCCACGATGAAGGCGGGGTCCAGCAGCAGGGCCCGGGCGATGGCCAGACGCTGGAGCTGGCCGCCGGACATCTCGCTGGGGATGCGGTGAAGGGTGTCCTCGGGTAGGTTGATCTCATGGAGCAGATTCCTGATCTTCTCCTCGGCCTGGTCGGCGGGCATCTTGTGGACCTTGGCCACCTCCCGCAGGGCAGAGCCGATCTTCTGCTTGGGGTTGAAGGAGGCGTAGGGGTTCTGGAAGATCATCTGCATATTCCGGCGGAGGGGAAGCAGGTCCTTACCGGACAGGTCGGTGATGTCCTGACCCTGGAAGTAGACCTTGCCGCCGGTGATGGTCTCCAAACGGAGGAGGGAACGGCCCAGGGTGGACTTGCCGCAGCCGGACTCACCCACGATGCCAAAGATGCTCCCCTTGGGGACGGAGAGGGACACGTCGCTGACGGCGTGGAGGACCTTCTTGGGCTCGCCCAGCTTTTTGGAGGCGATGGGGAACTCCTTGACCAGGTGTTCGGCTCGAATGACAGGCTCAGACATGGGCAGGCACCTCCTTATCCAGGGGTTTGAAGCAGGCGGCCAGGTGACCGCCGCCGCAGTCTGCCATGGCGGGGTAGGCCTTCAGGCAGCCCTCCTCCGCATAGGGGCAGCGGGGGGCGAACATGCAGGAGAGGGGGGGCTCAAAGAGGGCCGGGGGAGAGCCGGGGATGGTCTCCAGCCGGGAACCCTTGGCGCCGCCGCCGGGGATGGAGCGGATGAGAGCCCGGCTGTAGGGGTGGCTGGCACCCTGGAGAAGTTCCCGGGTGTCGCCGGTCTCCACCACCTTGCCGGCATACATGACGGAGACCCGGTCGCAGGTCTCGGCCACCACGCCGAAGTTGTGGGTGATGAGCAGGATGCTCATGCCCATGTCGGCGGAGAGCTGCTGGAGGAGCTCCAGGATCTGGGCCTGGATGGTCACGTCCAGAGCGGTGGTAGGCTCGTCGGCAATGAGGAGCTTGGGGGAGCAGGCGATGGCCATGGCGATCATGACACGCTGCTGCATGCCGCCGGAGAGTTCGAAGGGATACTGCTTGCAGCGCTTGCTGGCGGGCTCGATGCCCACCTTGGCCAAAAGCTCCTGGGCCTTTTCCCAGGCCTCGGCCTTGCCGGCCCCGGTGTGGACCCGGTACATGTCGGCGATCTGGCCGCCGATGGTCATGATGGGGTTCAGGGAGGTCATGGGGTCCTGGAAGATCATGGAGATGTCGGTGCCCCGGAGCTTTTCCATCTCCCGGTTGGACAGGTCCAGCAGTTCTCTTCCCTCAAAGCGGATGGAGCCCCGCATGCGGCTGCGCTGGGGGTTGTGGAGCCGCAGGATGGACTTGGCGGTCATGGACTTGCCGCAGCCGGACTCGCCCACGATGCCGTGGATCTCGCCAGGCCGGACGGCCAGGTCCACGCCGGACAGGGCGTAGACGATGCCCCGGGTGGACATGAGTTCTACGGTGAGGTTCTGGATCTCTAACAGGTTATCCATCCACGGCACCTCCTTCCTTGGCCAGCTTCTTGTTCATCTTCTTCTCATACTTGTCAATGTTGGGCAGGGCGGTCTGGGACTGGTCCAGATACTGGTGCAGGCCGTCGCTGAAGATGTTCAGGGCAACGACCACGATGACGATGACCAGGCCCGGGACCAGGGACAGCATGGGGTTCATCAGAAGGACGGCACGGCCCTCGTCCAGCATGGCGCCCCAGTCGGCCTGGGGAGGCTGGGTGCCCAGACCCAGGAAGGACAGGGAGGCCAGGTCCAGAATGGCGTAGGCGATGTCCAGGGTGATCTGCACCAGGATGGTGGAGATGCAGTTGGGCAGGATGTGCCGGTAGATGATGCGGGTATCGGAATAGCCCAGAGACACGCAGGCGGAGACGTACACCTTGTTCTTCTCCACCAGGGTCAGAGAGCGGGTCAGGCGGGTGAGCATGGGCACATACACGATGCCCAGGGCCAGCACGGCGTTGAAGGTGTTGCGGCCCAGACCGGCCACCAGGATGAAGGCCAGCAGCAGGGAGGGGAAGGACAGCAGCACGTCGCAGCAGCGCATGATGATGGTGTCGATCATGCCGCCCTTGTAGCCGGAGATGAGGCCCAGGGGGATGCCGATGACCATGGAAATGGCCACCACCAGCAGGGCACTGATGAGGGCGGTCCGTCCGCCGTAAAGGATGCGGGAGAAGAGGTCACGGCCGTTCTGGTCGCAGCCCAGCAGATGCTCGGCGGAGGGCTTGGCCAGGCACTGAGTCAGGTCCTGGGCGTTGGGGTCGTAGGGGGCGATGACGGGGGCAAAGATACAGGCCAGCAGGATGATGACCAGGACGGAGAAGGCCACGGTCACGCCGGGGGTAAAGAGCTTGCCCACGTTTTTCTTCTTCTTGGAGCGGTAAAGGGGGCTATGCCCGGTGAATGCACTGATCATAGTTCTCCCTCCTTACTTCATGCGGATCCGGGGATCCAGGACGGCGTAGAGGATGTCCACCAGCAGATTGATGACCAGGAAGATGGTCACCATCAGCAGGGTAACGCCCTGGACCACGGGGTAGTCGGCAGCTTTGATGCCCGAGATGAGCAGGTCGCCCAGGCCGCCCATGGCGAAGACGCTCTCCACCAGCACAGCGCCCACCAGCATGGTGCCGATCTGGACGGAGGTGACGGTGATGATGGGGATGAGGGCGTTCTTCAGGGCGTAGGTGATGATGACACGGCCCCGGGGCAGACCTTTGGCGGTGGCCGTGCGGATGTAGTCGGAGTTCAGCTGCTCGATCATGGTGGTGCGGGTGATGCGGCTGGTGAGGGCCACCATGTTCATGGCCAGGGCGATGGCGGGGAGGATCATCTCCCGGATGCCGTTGCCCTGATAGATGGCCGGGAACCACTTGAGCTCCAGGGCGAAGACCAGCATCAGCACCAGAGCAGTTAGGAAGACCGGGGAGGCCACGAAGATCAGGGTCAAGGTTGACAATAGCTTGTCCAGCCACGTGTTCATTTTGACGGCGCTGATGACGCCCACGGGGATGGCGATGAGGATGGCCAGGAGGCCCGCCATGAGGACCAGGGACAGGGTGGTGCCGATACGCTCACCGATGAGGAAGTCCACGTCCTGCTTGTAGGTGAAGCTCTCGCCGAAGTCGCCCTGGAGGACACCGGTGATCCAGATGACATACTGCTCCGGATAGGATTTATCCAGATGATAGTGCTCTCTCAGTTCCTGTTTGGTCTCCTCGCTGACGTTCTTGCCGTTGGTCATGGAGGCAACAGGGTCCGAGGGGGTGATGCGGACCATGGCGAAGATGAGCACAGAGACCGCGATCAGGACCAGGACCATCTGTCCCAGCCGCTTGAGAACGAATTTTCCCACGGAAACACCTCTCTCTTTGGGTTTGTTCTGCCTGGGCAGTGTCCTCCGGGCCGTGGGAAACAGGGGTGCAGCTTTGCATAAAACCCGCAAAAAGGTCCGGAGAATGAATAAAAAAACGGAAAATACAGGGATACTTAGATATTCAATTATATGCCTTTCGGGAAAGCGTGTCAAGGGAGGCAGAAAAAAGGAGGGAAGAAAAAGCTTTTTTCTTGACATTCCTTTTTTGTGGGATATACTAAGAGACGGAGAGCCTGCGGCTGTATCGGGCCCTCCGGACAAGTTCATACAGCTCCGGCTTTTGTGGCGTATGCGCGACCCCGCTCATAACAGAGTGGGACACGCATTCTTGTTCGCTGAACAAGGGAATCCGGTGAGAAACCGGAACACGACCGGGGAGCTAACAGAGCTCTCAATTCGTGCTGTAAGTATGGAGCGCAGCTTTTTCTGCGAAAGCAGGTCACTGATCGGGAAAGGCCCGGTTGGGAAGGCGAAGCGAGCGCGTGGATGGAACCCATCTGAACATATGAGTCAGAAGACCTACAAAAAGAAGGACTCCCGCCGGGTGGGCGGGAGCTTTCGTTGCCTTTTGAAGATGCGGCGTGTTTGCCGGTGTCTTTGTCATAAACAGAAGCGGATGCAACAGAGCATCCGCTTTTTTGTTTGGAAAGTCGGATGGGAACCGCTTTGCGCCCTCGGGCGATGACATAAGATAACTTCAAAAGGAGGAATTTTATGAAAAAGAGAGTATTGTCTCTTTTGATGGCATTTGTGATGGCCGTTGGCCTGCTGCCCGTCGGCGCGATGGCGACGGGCACGGAGAGCATTACCGTGTATGCCAGTGTGGCGCAAAACGGAGAGTTCGTCACCGGAAAAGACGACGCAACGATTGCCTATGTTCCGGTAACAGTAACAGGGGAAAACCCGACCATTGGAGATACGTTCACTGCGCTGCATGAGCAGTACTATAATGGCAGTGATGGATATGACACTGTCGATTCAACATATGGCGCCCAAGTCAATCGGTTCTGGGGTGTGACGTCTTCGTCGGTTGGTTACTACTATAACAACAACTATGCCATGGGCCTTACCGATAGTGTCGAAGACGGGGCTCATCTGGTTTTCTGGTTCTATCAGGATGGATCCAGTTGGTCTGATCAGTATACGCACTTTGAAAGCACAACAGCGACGGTTGACGGCGGCCAAGCGTTGGATCTTACCCTTGCAGCATACGGCTATCGTGGCGATACACCTTTCTCCGGTGCCGCCATTACGGTTGACGGGAAAGAACTCCCTGGGAAATCCACCGATACTGACGGCAAAGTGACCCTGTACTTTGCAGAGTCCGGAACCTACCTTGTTTCCGCAAAGGCGGTGGGAGGCTCCTATATCGTGCCCCCTGTTTGCGTGGTTACGGTTTCCAATGATGATGCTGACGCCGCCGATGCTCTGGCAGCTGACAAAAATGCACTTACTCTGCCCAAAAGCGTAACGGATAATATTGAGCTTCCCTCTGTGGGTGCCAGCGGAAAGACTTCTATTACCTGGGCTACCAGTGATGCCGCTGTCATTACCGCTGACGGCAAGGTCACCCGCGGCAGCGAGAACAAGACGGTCACACTGACTGCCACTCTGAAATACGGCAGTACAGCAACCAAAGAAATCACAGTGACTGTTCCCGCAATTTCTGCAGATGAATTGATTGCCGCAGCAAAGGCAGAACTGGAAAAGGGACTTACCATATCCGAGTGGAATGAAGCGGCAACCGAAAAGCAGGATACCAATGTAGTTACTGTGGCTCAGTCTGCGGTCAATAAGGTTGTTTCTGGAGTAACGATAGCAAACACCGTGACAACGGCAAACAGTGCCATTGCCCAAGATGGTGCCATCACTTATCCTGCATTTATGAACGGGTATGGTGCGCAGACCGGAGATGTGACCTTTACCCTGAGCCTTGGCGAAGCTACAGATACGGTTACTCTCAGCGTAACAGTTCCCGAGACGAAAAAATCCCGTTATCTCGCTATGGAAGAGGCTGCCGATAAGTTAGCGCAGTCGATTCTGAAGGATAATACTGCGCTTAATAACATTACGAGTGATTTGAACTTCACCAGCAATCAGCTGGGCTGCACATATATCAAGTTTAACTCGGATCAGTGGACCATTCCGGCAGAGGGACAGGCATATCTGGACAAGTACGGAACTGTAACCCGACCTGCGATGGGATCCGGCGATGCCAGCTTCACCGCTACCTTTACGATGTCGTGGGATGGCGTCAGCGAATCCTACATGGAGCAGTATGGCTATCCCAGTGAGTACACCGGAACGATTCCTAAGGACAAGAATATTGATATTAAACTGACCATCAAAGCGATGGACGAGAGTGCCGTCAATGCTTTGACAACTGAGATGGATGCTGCCCTGGAAACCGCTATCAACAGTATTCGATTCTATACCAAGAGCACTGCTGTTACCCAGAACGATCTTTCCAATATTACTGAAAACCTGAAGCTGATCTCCATTCCCGGCTATACCAAAAATACAACGTGGACCACGGATAATCCTGCGATCCAGATCACGGATGGCAGCAACATTGCCGTTGTTACCCTGCCTACAGATGGAGAGGTCGATGCTGGAACACTGACTGTCACCATTTCCAAGAATGGTGTTAGCAGATCGAAGAGCTTTGATACCATTGTGCCTGCGCTTTCCGATGAAGAAGTACAGGCCGCAAGAGATGAACTTCAGAGGGTTGCTGATGCCATTACTTTTGATTTGATAAAGGGCACGAACACTGAGCAGACAGCAGTAACCCAGAAGCTGCAGCTCAAACAAAGCGCAAAAATCGATGGTGAAACTGTAAAACCGACAGGTTCCAACTCAGAACCTTACACATATCTGATTGAGTGGGAAATTACCCCAGCCGACTTTATCACAATTGCAGAACATAATGGAACTGCTACTTTCACACAGCCTACGGATGTGGATAAAGAAGTAACTCTGAAGGCCACCATCAGTCGCAAAACTCCCATAGCTGGCGTGGAAGGCATAGAAAAAACTATTGAGATCGTTGTCCCGGTCTCCCGCACCCCCAACACTGCTGCCAGCCTGGAGACCTTGCTGGACGGTACTGCCGCTGGCTTGACATCCACCAGTGAATGGGAAGCATTTCTGGCCATGGCAGCCTACGAGGACACCCGTCCTTCCGGTCAAAAGCTGACCGATGCTGCAAAGCAGAATATGATTAACGCCTCTATCGCAAAGATTTCCGCTGCAAGTCCCAAGGAAACCGACTGGTCCAAGGCCATTCTGGATATGCAGAGCATCGGGATAGATCCCAAACAGCTCTACCCTGTGAACAGCAATACGCCGATAGATGCAGTGGCCGGCCTCAATGGCATGACCCACAACGCAGGCGTGTGGACAGCTGCGTATACCCTTCTTTCCTGGCAGCAGGGAGATTACAACACCGGTACTCAGGAAGAAGATTTGATTGCTGCACTCGCAAACGCTCAACTGGAAAATGGTGCCTGGACTTCCTGGAGAGATGCAGAAGCTGACGCAACAGGTCTCGCAATTCAGGTATTGGCTGCTTATTATGACACCAACGCCGTAGCAAAAACAGCCGTGGACAAAGCCATCGACTACCTTAGCGGTGTGCAGTTGGATAATGGTGGCTTTGGCGGACAGTGGGGTGAAAACGCAAATAACGTAGCCTGCGTGATTTCCGGTTTGTGTGCAATGGGCATCGATCCGGATACCGATATCCGATTCATTAAAAACGGCAACAGCGCACTTGACGCTCTGCTGGCCTATGCGCTGCCTGACAACAGCGGATTTACAAAATCCTTGGGAAGCACCACGCTGGACGGTATTGCAAATCAGCAGGCCTTTGCTGCCCTCATCGCCGCCTACAATGTGATGAAGTCCGGCACGGCCTACAACGTCTACGACTTCAGCGGCAACACCCTGGTTCCCGGTCGTGCCACCGGCACCGGCAGTGTGGTCACCCCCTCTGACCCCAGCGGCGACAACATTACCGTGACCCTCAGCATCAAGTCCGATACCAGCTACTGGCTGAGATCCAAGGCGGTCACCCTTCCCGGCACCGACGCCACCGTATACCATGCCCTGGTGAACGGCCTGAAAGACACCGGCATCACCCAGGTGGGCGCCGAAACCGGCTATGTCAAGTCCATGACCAAGGGCGGCACCACCCTGGAGGAGTTCGGCAGCGGTAAAAACGCCGGCTGGATGTACAAGGTCAACGGTGAGCTGCCCGAAGTGGGCCTGACCGACTGCGAGATCGAAAACGGCGATGTGATCGTCTGGTTCTACACGGAGGACTGGACCTCGGTGCCCGGTGCCGGCGGACTGGGTTCCGTCGATCAGGAAGAGACCGAAGAACCCACGGCATTCCCATTCACCGATGTCAGCGAGGGTGACTATTACTATGACGCCGTCCAATGGGCGGTGGAAAAGGGGATCACCCTGGGTACCTCCGACACCACCTTCCACCCCGAAGCGGGCTGCACCCGCGGACAGATGGTCACCTTCCTGTGGCGTGCTGCCGGGGAACCTGCGGCGAAGACGTCCGACTGTGTCTTCACCGATGTGGACAAGGATGCCTATTACTATGAAGCCCTGCTCTGGGCGGTGGAGAACGGCATCACCACCGGTACTTCCGAAACCAAGTTCAGCCCCGATGGGGACTGCACCCGTGGACAGATGGCGGTCTTCCTGCACCGCAGTGCTAAGACGCCTGCGGTAAGCGGCAGCCATACCTTTGATGATGTGAAGAGCGATGCCTATTACAGCGACGCTGTCACCTGGGCAGCCGCCGAAGGCATCACCACCGGCACCAGTGAGACCACATTCCACCCCAATGGGGACTGCACCCGTGGTCAGATGGTGACCTTCCTCATGCGTTACCTGGAAACCATCGCATAAAGCGGTTGGCTTCCTGTAACATGCTACACTCTACCCACAGCGTCTCCCCTCAACAAAGCGGGGAGGCGCTGTCGGGCTGTTATACTCCCCCATAAAACAGGAGGATTTTCCATGAAAGTTCAAGCAAAACGGGCTTTGAGCCTGCTGCTGGCCCTGGTCCTCGCTCTGGGCCTAACGGCCAACGCCGTCCAGGTTGGCACCCAACTGGATCAGACCGCCCGGTATCTCCACACCACCGTAAAGGCCCCCCAGGTGGGTTCCGTAGGCGGCGAGTGGGCCGTTCTGGGTCTGGCCCGCAGCGGCTATGCCGTCCCGGACAGCTACTATACGACCTACTATAAAACGGTAGAGGACTATGTGAAGGACAAAAAGGGTGTCCTTCACAGCAAGAAGTACACCGAATATTCCCGGGTCGTCCTGGCCCTTACTGCCATTGGCAAGGATCCCCGGGACGTGGCGGGCTATGACCTGACCCTCCCTCTGGGGGACTATGACAAGACCCTCTGGCAGGGGGTGAACGGCCCCATCTGGGCCCTCATCGCCCTGGATGCAGGAAACTACCCCATGCCTGAGAATCAGTCTGCCACCACCCAGGCCACCCGCCAGATGTATGTGGACTGCATTTTGAACCGCCAGAATTCCGACGGCGGTTGGAGCCTCCAGGAGGGAGACTCCCCCTCCGATCCGGATATCACCGGCATGGCCCTTCAGGCCCTGGCCGGGTATCAGGACCAGGCCGGGGTGAAGGCCGCCGTGGACAAGGCTCTGGACTGCATGTCCCGTCAGCAGAGGGGCGACGGGGGCTTCTCCTCCTGGGATGGGGCAAACTCCGAGAGCTGCGCCCAGATGATCGTGGCCCTGTGTGAGCTGGGCCTGGACCTGGAGGATCCCCGGTTTGTAAAGAACGGCAACACCCTGCTGGATGCCCTTCTGGCATGCCGCCTGTCCGACGGTAGCTTCTGCCATGTGCCCGGGGGCAGCGCCAACCGGATGGCCACCGAGCAGGCGCTTCTGGCCCTGGCCGCCATTCAGAGGGCAGAGACCGGGGAGAACAGCCTGTATCATATGGGCGATGCCCTCACCCTGGGAGGGGAGAGCGATGCCCAGGGTCTGCCCGGCAAGCACCAGGACGTGAAGCCCGCCCAGGTGGTCACCCCCGGCCTGTCCTTCCCCGACACCGCCGGGCACACCAACCGGACGGCCATCGAAGCCCTGGCCGCCCGGGGGATCATCAACGGCATGGGGGACGGGACCTTTGGCCCGGACAAGACCATGACCCGGGCCCAGTTTGCTGCCATCGTGGTCCGTGGGCTGGGCCTGCCCCAGAAGGCGGTCACGGTCTTTGGGGATGTGAAGGCCACGGACTGGCACGCCCCCTATGTGGGGACGGCCTACACCTATGGCATCGTCAACGGTCGGTCTGCCGACACCTTTGACCCCAACGGCACCATCACCCGCCAGGAGGCCGCCCTCATGGTGGCCCGGGCGGCCAAGCTCTGCGGCATGGATACGGAGATGGATGCCATGGCCGTCCGGGACGTGCTGGCCCAGTTCACCGACTATGTGACGGCCGCCCAGTGGGCCCGGGAAGGGCTGGCCTTCTGCTATCAGACGGACATTCTGGATGACTCGGCCCTGGAGATCCGCCCCAAGACGGCCATTCTGCGCTGTGAGATCGCCCAGATGCTCTGCAACCTGCTGGGCACTGCCCAGTTGCTGTGAGGAGGCCTTCTATGCAGTGGAAGAAGCACAAAGAGAAACTGCTCATGGGGGGTCTTGCCCTGGTCCTGCTGGTGGCTGTCTACTGGTACGGCGGCAGCGCCCCCGGCATGCATGGCTGGACGGTGGAGGACACCCCTGCCCAGACCCAGGACCAGCCCGTGCTCCAGGAGGACCGGGAGGAGACAACAGAGTCCCGCCCGGCGGAAGAGCCGGAGAAGGTCCAGCCCCCGGAGGAGGGGGTGGAGAGCCGCCCCGGCGGCACCCAGGGGGGTATGACCGCCCAGGAAAAGGAGGAGGCCGCCCAGGAACTGGCGCCGGAAACCGAACCCACGGAGGAATCGGGGGATGAGACCTGGTCCTCCCTCCAGGGGATGGTCATTGACCCCGGCACCGGAAAGGACCCCTACCTCACCACCCCTGTCCCGGAGGGACGGCCGGTCCCGGTGGAACCGGAGGAGGTCACCATCTCCGACACTGCCTACACTTGCACCCTCACCGTCCGGTGTGATACCATCCTGGACAACATGAGCTGGCTGGACCCGGCCAAGACAGACCTGGTCCCGGCAGACGGGGTCATTTTCCCGGAAACCACGGTAACCTTTTATGAGGGGGAGAGCGTCTTCAACCTCCTTCAGCGGGAGATGAAGAAGGCGGGGATCCATCTGGAGTTCGAAAACACCCCCATCTACCACTCGGCCTACATTGAGGGCATCGGCAACCTCTACGAATTTGACTGCGGGGAACTCTCCGGCTGGACCTATCGGGTGAACGGCTGGTGCCCCAACTACGGCTGTTCCCGCTACCAGCTTCAGCCGGGAGACACGGTGGAGTGGCTCTACACCTGTAAATTGGGGCTGGATGTGGGAGCCGATCTATAATATAGTATAAGAACGAAACAGAAAGGAGGGAGACCATGGACCATCGGGATACGTTTTCTGGCTGTCACCCGGCCGTCAATTTTCTATACTTTGCCCTGGTGCTGGTGTTCACCATGGTCTTTCTCCATCCGGTGAGTCTGGTCCTCTCTCTGGGGACCGCCCTGCTCTACCTGGTGGCCCTGAAAGGGACCTCCACGGTGAAGCAGGGGATGAAGTTCCTGATCCCCATGATGCTCATGGCGGCCATCCTGAACCCGGCCTTCAACCATGAGGGGGTCACCATTCTGACCTACCTGCCCTCGGGGAACCCCCTGACGTTGGAGAGCATCCTCCGGGGCCTGGCAGGGGCGGTCATGCTGGCCGCCGTCATCACCTGGTTCCAGTGCTACTCGGCGGTGATGACCTCGGACAAGTTCGTCTACCTCTTCGGGCGGGTCATCCCCGCCCTGAGTCTGGTGCTGAGCATGACCCTTCGGTTCATCCCCAAGTTCCGGGCCCAGCTGGGGGTGGTCACCCAGGCCCAGCGGTGTCTGGGGCGGGATGTGTCCCAGGGGAGCGTGGCCCAGCGGGTGCGGACGGGGATCACCATCCTCTCCATCCTCATCACCTGGAGCCTGGAAAACGCCATTGAGACGGCCGACTCCATGAAGGGAAGGGGCTACGGCCTGCCCGGACGGACGGCCTTCTCCATCTATCGATTTGACAAGCGGGATCGGGCCCTTCTGATCTGGCTGCTGACCCTGGGGGGATATATCCTGGTGGGATGGCTCACCGGGAACCTGGCCTGGCACTATGCCCCGGTCATCGGGGGGGCCATGGGGATCCTGCCCCTGACCTTCCAGCTGGCCTACCTGGCCCTGTGCCTGACCCCCGTCCTACTAAACAGAAAGGAGGACCAAGCGTGGAACGCAATGCAGAGCGAATGAAGAAAGAAGACTGCACCCTGGAGCGGCTGGTGACCACCATCCCCTTGGCGGACTATGTTCCCCGGTGCGTGGATGTGCCAAAGTTCCTGGCCTATTGTAAGGCCTGCCCCAGCTACGGGACCCGCTGGTCCTGCCCACCCCACGACTACGACCCCATGGACCTGTGGGCCCGCTATGAGGCCCTGAGCCTGGTGGTGCTGGTCATCACCCCCCACCCCGGGATCGGCCGGGACCGGGCCCTGGACATCCTGGCCCGGGAGAAGAACACTCTGCTGGAGGAACTGCTTGCCCTGGAGGGCAAGGTCCCCGGCTCTCTGGTCCTGTCTGCCGGGAACTGCCAGCTGTGCCGGTTCTGCGGACGGAGCCGGGGAGAGCCCTGCTGCCATCCCGAAAAAATGCGCCCCTCTATAGAGGCTCTGGGAGGAGATGTGTCCCGCACTCTGGAGCACTACCTGGGGAGGTCCATCCAATGGACCAAGCCGGGGGAGACTCCCCAATACCTGACCCTGGCCGGGGGACTGCTTATCCCCGGCGGGTGGAGAGGAGGGGGCCATGGATAAGCTGTTCGAGATCCGTGATTTCTCCTTCTCCTACCCCGAGGAGGAGACACGTGCCCTGGACGGGCTGACCCTGGACGTGACACCGGGAGAGTTCCTGGTCCTCTGCGGCCCTTCCGGCTGCGGCAAGTCCACCCTCCTGCGGCAGCTGAAAACCGTCCTGGCCCCCCATGGGGTAAAGTCCGGGGCCATCCTCTTTGAGGGGGTTCCTCTTGAGGAAGTGGACCACCGGACCCAGAGCCAGCGGATCGGCTTCGTCCAGCAGAACCCGGAGAACCAGCTCGTCACCGACAAGGTCTGGCACGAGCTGGCCTTCGGCCTGGAGAGCCTGGGGTACGACACCCCCACCATCCGCCGCCGGGTGGCCGAGATGGCCTCCTTCTTCGGCATCCAGACCTGGTTTTACAAAAACGTCACAGACCTCTCCGGCGGTCAGAAGCAGCTGCTGAACCTGGCCTCGGTGATGGTCCTGCAGCCCTCGGTCCTCATCCTGGATGAGCCCACCAGCCAATTGGACCCCATCGCCGCCTCGGACTTTCTGGCGGTGCTGGGAAAGATCAACCGGGAACTGGGGACCACCATCATACTGACCGAGCACCGCCTGGAGGAGACCTTCCCCCTGGCAACCTCTGTGGCCGTCCTGGACCGGGGCAAACTCCTGTGCAAGGGGTCTGCCAAGGACGTGGGAGAGACCCTGAAAGAGGCCGGGCACAGCATGTTCCTGGCCATGCCCACGGCCATGCGGGTGTGGGCGGCGGTGGAGAACCTCCTCCCCTGCCCGGTGACCGTCCGGGAGGGCCGAGACTGGCTGACTGCCTTTGCCCAGACCCACCCTCTGGGGGAACTGCCCCGGGCGCCTCGGCACACCTACCCGGAGGAGCCCGTCCTCACCTGTGAGGAGTTGTGGTTCAAGTATGAAAAGGAGGGCCCCGACGTGGTGAAGGGCCTGACCCTCTCGGTCAAGAGAGGGGAGTTTCTGGCCCTGCTGGGTGGAAACGGCACCGGCAAGACCACCAGCCTGGGCCTTCTGGCCGGCCTCCACAAGGCCTACCGGGGCAAGCTGACCCGAACCGGCACGGTAGGGGTCCTGCCCCAGGATCCCCAGGCCCTCTTTGTGAAAAAGACCCTTCGGGAGGACCTGCTGGAGCTGGTTCGGCATCTGCCCCAGGCTGAGCAGGAGGAACGGGCGGCCCGACTGGTCTCCCTGTGCCGCCTGGAAGGCCTCCTGGACCGGCACCCCTACGACCTCTCCGGCGGCGAGCAGCAGCGGGCGGCCCTGGCCAAGGTCTTGCTGCTGGACCCGGATCTTCTCCTGCTGGACGAGCCCACCAAGGGCCTGGACGCCGAGTTCAAGGAAATTCTGGCGGAAATTCTGCAGACCCTCCTGGCCCGTGGGGTGACCATCCTCATGGTCAGCCACGATGTGGAGTTCTGCGCCCGATACGCCCACCGGTGTGCCCTTTTCTTTGACGGGAACATCGTCACCCAGGGCACCCCCCGGGAGTTCTTCTCGGGGAACAGCTTCTACACCACCTCGGCCAACCGGATGGCCCGGTCCCTGCTGCCCCAGGCCGTCACCCCGGAGGATGTGATCACAGCCTGCGGGGGGGAGGTGCCCCCCGAGCCTGACCTGCCGGATCAGGACTTCCGGCTGCCCAAACCGGAGGACCGCCGGGAGCAGGAAGCCCCAAAGCCCCTGCCCTGGTGGCGGAAGCTGGGGGCGGTGCTGTCCGGCGCTCTGGCCCTCTTTCTGGCGGTCAAGTTTCTGAAGGTCTCCGACCTCTCCACCCTCCTGCGGGCGGACAACCTGGGGACCCTGGCCGCTGACCAGCTGGTCCTCTATGGGATCATGGTGGCCGCCCTGGTGGTCTTTGCCGCCTGCATCAGCCGGAAGAGCAAGCGGAAGGACTACCTGCTCCAGACGCCACGGGAGGGGCGAAAGCTGGCCAAGCGGACGGCGGTGGCCGCCTTTCTCATCCTGCTCCTCATCCCCCTGACCCTCTTCGTGGGGGTGTACTACCTGGGGGGAGAAAAGTACTACTTCATCGCCCTGCTCATCCTCTTTGAGACCATGGCCCCCTTCTTTCTGGTCTTTGAGGGGCGCAAGCCCCAGGCCCGGGAGCTGGTCCTCATCGCCGCCCTGTGCGCCATCGGGGTGGCAGGCCGAGCGGCCTTCTTCATGCTTCCCAACTTCAAGCCCGTCACCGCCCTGACCATCATCGCCGGTGTGGCCCTGGGGGGCGAGACCGGCTTCCTGGTGGGGGCCATGACCATGCTGGCTTCCAACATTCTCTTTTCCCAGGGACCCTGGACCCCCTGGCAGATGTTCGCCATGGGCATCATCGGCTTTCTGGCGGGGGTGCTCTTCCGGAAAGGCTGGCTCCGGCGGACCCGGGGGGCCTTGGCCGCCTTCGGTGTGCTGGCCGTCCTCCTGATCTACGGCGGCATCATGAACCCCGCTTCGGCCCTCCTCTGGACCCAGAGCCTGGAGTGGGAGATCCTGCTGACCTATTATCTCACGGGCATCCCCATGGACTGCGTCCATGCGGCCTCCACCGGCCTGTTCCTGTGGTTCGGCGCAGAGCCCCTTCTGGAAAAGCTGGACCGGATCAAAGTGAAATATGGACTACTCCAATAAAAAAGGACTTCAACCATTGGTTGAAGTCCTTTTTGCAGTTACAGGGTTTCCAGCCAGGCCCTGAACTCGGTCTCCTGCTGGGGGGAAGGGGGCTCGGGGGGAGCCACAGGGGCAGGGGCGTCCGTCAGGCCCAGGCCCACATAGCACAGCTGGGTCCCCTTGGTGGGGCCGTACCGCTTGACCTTGTACTCCACGGCCTCCGGCAGCTGCTTGCGCATCCGCTTGCCGAAGAGGGTGGGGGTCTCGGTGAGGTCGGTGCCGTGGAGGTCCCGGTAGAAGGCGGCATAGGCCTCGTAGAGCTCGGCCCGGGAGCAGCACAGATCCTGGGACACCTGGCACCGCTGGGCCAGGAAGGTCTGGAGCTCGTTGTCAGTGATGACCGCCTTGGCGGCCAGCTTCGGGGCCTTGGGGGCCTTCTGGTGGTTCCACAGAGCTCCCTGGGGCAGAAGGGTCCGGCGAATCCAGGACAGTTCTGCCTGGGAGAGGGTGAAGTCGGGGTCGCAGGGGAGCTCCCAGGGGGTCAGGTCTGCCAGGGTGGCCTGGAACTGCCCCACCAGGGTCTCGGCCAGCTTCTCATCTCCGGTGACGCACACCAGGGCCAACTGATTGTGGAAGGACTGGTTGGGCACCAGCTTGTCCTTCACGGTCATGCGTTTGCCCTGGGTCAGGTCCAGGAAGGCCTCCTTCTGCCGGGGGGTGGGGAGAGAGGGCTCCAGAAGGGCTGCGTGGATGCCCTGGACCTGGGCGGTCAGCAGGGCCTTGCGCCCCTCGTTCTGGAGGAGCTTGGTGGCAGGAGCCGGGGGCAGACAGGGGAAGACCTGGCAGAGGAGATTCTCCAGGGCCTCCCGGTTCTGTTTGGTGTACAGGACGAAGAGTCCGCCCTGGGCGGGATGGGCCATGGAGGCCAGAGCCTTGGCCAGGGTCTGGGTCCCCTCCCGGGTCATGCCGGTGAGGGGGAGGAGGGGAGCGGGAATGGCCCCTTCTTCCCGATCCAGAGGCAGGAACTTCTGGCTGTGGGGATAGGTCCCCTGGGCGGTGGAGGGGGTGAGGGCCTTTTCCTCCTTGTCGTAGGCCAGGGCTTCCAGATTCTCTCCGTCGCTGTAGAGCAGGTCAAAGGCCTTCAGGGGGAGCCCGGCGGGGGCAGGGTCTGCCAGCTTGTCCAGGGTGGAGACCTCCTGCCGGAGGGCCTGGAAGAGGGTCCGGCACTGGGCGGGGGTCAGGTCCAGACCGGCCGTGAGCTGGGCGGCCTGGGGATCGGTGACGGGCTCGGGGCCCTCGGTGAGGACCAGGTGGCCGTCATGGACCTGGGTCTTGTCCAGCAGTCCCCGGAAGAGGTCGGCAGCCTGGGGGATGGCCCGGAGGGTCTGCTCCCAGGGGGTCATGCCCCAGCTGTCCAGGAGACTGCGCAGGGAGGTCAGGAAGGAGTGGGCGGCCCCCCGCTCATAGGGGATGCCGAAGTGGCCGAAGATCTTCAGCAGGGACTTGCCCGTGAGGAAGGCCTGCTTCCGGGCGCCGGTCCGGTCCCGGTAGGTCAGCAGGACCTGGCCCTTGTGGAGGGCGTAGGCCGACAGGGGGAAGGGGATGGCCTGGGCGCCGGTGGCCTGGCAGTACTGCTCGGTGATGGACCGGTAGCGCCGGCCGGCCGGGACAGAGGGGGTCTTGGTCCGGGGGACACGGGCGGCCCGTTCGGCGTCCAGCTCCTTGGCCAGGGCCTCGTCGGGGGCCTTGGGGGCAGGGGCGTCGGCAGAGGGGAAGGTGCCGGGGAGGATATGAGCGGCCATAGAAAGCACTCCTTTCCTGGTTCAAGAAATCCAATGTTTAAATTAAAAGTACAGGATTTCTCGGGAATCGTCAAGAGGAAAGTGAAAAGAAAAGGCTCTGCATGGGTGCAGAGCCTTTTGTCTGTCGTTATTGCTGGTTGGCGGGAAGGCTTTCGGCCATGGCCATGATCTCGGCGTCGGTCACAGCGGACGGGTCGTACTGAATGACCAGGGTGTGTTCCGGGTCGGTGGACCAGCAGAGGAAGGAGCCGTCCTTGGTCCGGTAGCGCAGGGCATCCAGGGCACAGACTTTGCAGACTTCGGTGGATTGGATCTTGTCCTCCTCTACCACGGCTTGGATGGCAGATAGGTTGGGCAGGGGGAAGTCAGAGGGGATTTCGCCGAAAAAGGAAGTTTCGCAGTAGTGATAAAGGATCTCGTTGCCCTGCTCGTCGGCCAGGACCGCAGTCACCACCCGGGTGACCGATTCCCGCTCATACCCTTGGCTTTGGAGAGCGGCGTCCACCCGGTCAAACATGGCAGAGGGTTCCTGGGGCTGGTTCTCCTCGCCGCAGGCGGTCAGAAAGAGGGCAAGTAGAAGGGGAAGAAAGAAGGTTCGCTTGAACATGGAAAGGGCATCCTTTCGAGTAGATATCAACGCAATAATATAACAGTGTGTTATAAAAATCAATATAACAAATCGTTTTACCTATACTTTTTTGTGACACCCTACGAGACAGGAGGAGCCACAGAATTGTATCAGAGAATTCGTGATTTGCGGGAAGATCTGGACTTGAGTCAGAGTGATCTTGCTGAGTATTTGGGTTGCTCGCAGGCCTGTTACTCCTACTATGAAATTGGCCAGCGGGGAATCCCGGTGGATGTTGTCATCAAGCTGGCAGAATATTATCATACCAGTACCGATTATATTTTAGGCCTTACCGATGTAAAAGAGCCCTACCCGCCCAGCAAGCGGGGCAAGGGTTGAAACGGAATGGACAGGAAAGACCCTCCCTGAGGGTCTTTTTTTCGTCGTTGGCCTTTTCCCTTTCCTGTGGTAAAATATCCCCAATAACCCCAAAAGGAGAGAAGAGAAATGGGAGCACTCACCGGATATAAAGTTCTGGATTTCAGCACCCTGCTGCCCGGTCCTTACGCCACCATGACCCTGGCCGACCTGGGGGCGGAGGTCCTGAAGATCAGCAGCAAGGATAAATATGACCTGGTGGTGGGCTGGAAGCCCGTCATTCCCGGGGCCCAGGTCACCGGCCCCCAGGCCTGGCTGGGCCGGAACAAAAAGACCATGCACCTGGACCTGAAAAAGCCCGCTGCCATCCAGGCGGTGAAGAAGCTGGTGCAGGAGTACGACATCGTGGTGGAGCAGTTCCGCCCCGGGGTCATGGCCAAGCTGGGCATCGGCTACGAGGACCTGAAGGCCGTCAACCCCCGGCTCATCTACTGCGCCATCACCGGCTACGGCCAGGCAGGCCCCTTCGCCATGCGGGCCGGCCATGACATCAACTACCTGTCCCGGGCGGGCATCACCTACGCCGCCGGCCGGAAGGAGGGCGGCCCCAGCCTGTACAACTTCCAGATTGCCGACGTGGCCGGCGGGTCCATGAACGCCGTGGCCAGCATCCTGGCGGCCATCATCCACCGGGAAAAGACCGGGGAAGGCCAGTTCCTGGATGTTTCCATGCAGGACAGCGTTCTCCCCTTCAACACCATGGACGGCGCCGCCTACTTTGCCGGAGGTCCCGTCCCCACCCGGGAGAGCGGCTACCTCAACGGCGGCGAGATCTATGACTTCTACGAGACCAGTGACGGGGCCTACATGAGCGTGGGCTCCCTGGAACCCAAGTTCTTTGCTGACCTGTGCAAGGGCCTGGGCTATCCCCAGTGGCAGGATGGAGCCATCCTGAAGACCGACGTGGCCATGGTGAAGGAGACCTTCCGGGCCAAGTTCAAGACCAAGACCCGGGAGGAGTGGACGGCCATCTTCCGGGAGCTGGATGCCTGCGTGGAACCGGTCATGTCCCTGGAGGAGGTGGCGGCAGACGAGCACCTTCACAGCCGGGGGATGTGGCCCCGCCTGGAGGTCCCCGTGTCCGACGGGGTGACCATCACCCAGATGGGCTGCCCCCTGAACCTGTCGGCCTGTCCGCCGGAGTACCGCCACGCCGGGTATCCCGAGGGATACCACACCCGGGAGGTTTTGACCCAACTGGGCTACAGCCAGGAAGAGATCGAGGATATGATCTGAAAAACAGGAGGCCTGCCCCCTTCCGGGGCAGGCCTCATACACCTTCATGATAGCACTGCGCTAAAGCAAAGTCAATGGTTGCTTGGTGGATTTGCCTGGAATCTCCGTTTGCAACAAAAATGGGCTATGTATTTTGCACAAAATGCGAATTGCAAAGGGGGGAGGTGTATGGTATATTTTAATCACAAAAAAGAAAGAGGTGAGTCCAAAGTACAGTTCAGTTTGATTCTCAGAGATTTTTCTCCAACCTAAGAAAGAGAGGTTAAAATGATGTTAGATATTAAGAATTACCAGTAACCCTTGATCGAGGACAGACGATCAAGGGTTACTTTTTTTCTGTGCGCCCGAGGGGGCGCTTTTTTTGTGCCTTCCTCTGGCGGAATGGGGCTGGATGTGGTATCCTTGGGATACCCAATGGAAAGGATGATCGAACATGAAACAGAAAGCATGGACTGCCCTGCTGCTCTGCGCCGGGCTGATCCTGTCCCTGGCCGGCTGCGGCGGCAATCAGTATGGAGATTTTACCACCGAGGCGGCTGTGACCCACTACGCAGAGATTCAGGTGGAGGATTACGGCACCATCACCCTGGCCCTGGATGGCCAGGCGGCCCCCGAGACCGTAGCCAACTTTGTGGCCCTGGCGGAGGAGGGCTTCTATGACGGCCTGACCTTCCACCGGATCATCGAGGGCTTTGTGATCCAGGGCGGCGACCCCAACGGGGACGGCACCGGCGGCTCGGACACCGAGATCAAGGGTGAATTCCGGGACAATAAGTTTGACAACCCCCTGTCCCATGTGCGGGGTGCCGTGTCCATGGCCCGGTCCCAGAAGTATAACAGCGCCAGCTCCCAGTTCTTCATCGTCCACCAGGACAGCACCGACCTGGACGGCGCCTATGCGGTCTTCGGCTACGTGACCGAGGGCATGGATGTGGTGGATGCCATCGTGGCCGATGCCCAGCCCACCGACCGAAACGGCAGCATCCAGCCGGAGGCGCAGCCGGTCATCACCACCGTCACTGTGACAGAAGCATAAACATAAACGACAAAGGCCAGTCCCTGTTGGGGACTGGCCTCGTACATCTATATAATACCAAAACAGTGGGGAGAAGTCAATGGACGGTTGTTGGATTTGACTGAAATCTACCTTTGCAACAAATTTGGGCTATATATTTTGCACAAAATGCGGATTGCAAAAACCGGAGTCCTATGGTATATTTTAATCACAAAGAAAGAGGTGATTCCAATGTACAGTATAGATCCAAACCAACAAACATCGTTCAGTGCTCAAAAGATTTCCTCCAAATAAAAAAGAAAGAGAGGTTAAAATGATGTTAGATATTAAGAGTTGTGAGTAACCCTTGACCGATAGGGGACGGTCAAGGGTTACTTTTTTGTCTTTCGAAAAGGACAAAGTCCTTTTCGAAAGAGGAAGATTGCAGCCTGCTGCAGCGCACGCCCAAGGGGCGCTTTTTTTATGCCCCAAAGGGCGGCGTTGACATTCCGGGCAGTTCCTCTTACAATAATACTATCATGATTGAAGGAGGGAGCCTATGAGCAACGGGATCCGAAAAGTACTCATTGCTGTGCTGCTTGTGGTGTTTCTGGGCAGTGGGGGCATGCTGCTTTGGAAGCAGCTGGACTATCACAATGGGGCTGAGAACTACCAGGAGGCCAGCCAGTTGGCCCAGGTGACCCTGCCGGAAGACCAGCCCAAGGCGGAGCCGGAACCCCAGTCCGGTGATCCCTACATCCAGGGTCTGGAAACCCTGGACCTGGCAGCCCTCCGGGCGGTGAACCCCGACGTGGTGGGGTGGATGCTGGTTCCCGGTACTTCCATCTCCTATCCTCTGCTCCAGGGGGCGGACAACGACTACTATCTGAACCACACCTGGGACGGCACCCGGAACTCCGTGGGGGCCGTGTTTATGGACTACCGGAACGACCCAGCCCTGGGAGACTTCAACACCATTCTCTATGGGCACAAGATGAATAACGATGCCATGTTCGGCCTGCTCCATCAGTATAAAAATGAGGGATATCTGGAAGCCCACCCCTATCTGTACCTTGCAAATGACCGGGGGATCCACCGCTACGATATCTTCGCCTACTATGAGACGGCCACCACCAACACTTACACCCGGGACTTCCCCGATGAGGCCGCCCGGGAGGCCTACCTGGCCGAGTGCCTGGCCCAAAGGTGGGTGGACCCGGGCATCACGCCGGGGGTGGAGGACCACATCCTCACCCTCTCCACCTGCACCGGAAACGGCCATGCCACCCGTTGGGTGGTTCAGGCTGTGCGGGAAAAATGACACAGAAAAAGGCCCCTCTGCGGAAGGAAAGTCCCGCAGAGGGGCTTTGTTATGGGGAAGGGTATAAAAGAAAATATCACAAATTCCATAGATGTTACAGGTTATGTTACCGAAAAAGTATATAATACATATAGGTAACGTGAGTAAGATGCGGTAATTGTGAAAACGCACAAATATATATATATATATATCGATTTTTGTGGATGTTACCGAAATGTTACCGGAGGGGTGTATAATGGCCCCAAGATGTTGCTGACGCAGCTGCCCTCCTGAACAAGGGAGGGGGATAGCGATAGCAGCAGTGCTCTACAGCAAGGGGAATTGCTAAGTGCACGAAACAAGTGCCGGACTGCTCTCCGGCCAAAGAATCTTCGTGGAAGGAGGAACTCTATACAGGGGTTAGGATATGTTTTACAGCAGAAAAACCAACCCGAGAGAAACAATTTGAAAAAGGCAAACCGTCCGAAAGGGCGGGACGCAAAGCAAGGGACCTACGTCCGCAAGGATATGGCAGCCCGGCCGCCAATGTTTCAATCCCCCTTACTTAGAGAGGAGATTAAAACTATGGCAAACGAGAAAATGAAAAAAGCAGTGGCCATTACCCTGGCCATGGCAATGTGCTGGAGCACCCTGAGTGTGCAGGCATTTGCAGCAGAGCAGCTCAGTGCGATCACCACGCCTACCGCACCCGGTAACGGTACCGCCGAAGCTCCCGCTGTGACTGTGACTGTTACTGTTCAGGAAAACGGCAATACCACCACCACCAAGACCGAGTCCGTATGGACCGGCAAGACCGAGTCCGAGACCGGCGACGGTGAGAACGACGGTACCACCACCACCGTGACTGGCAGTGAGACCAAGACCGAGACTGAGACCGTGGACAGCAAGGACCGTGTGACCAAGGAGACCGGCCATGTGGAAGGCTCTGAGACCACCGAGACTAAGACCACGGAGACTGAGGTCAAGAAGGGTCAGGTCATCCCCGGCGGCGGAACTGAGGATATCAACAAAACCGAAGATATCGCAGGTGGAGAGGGCAAGACCGAGTACGGTGCGTGGCAGGACGGTAATCCCCAGTATGGCGAGTGGCAGGATGGAACCCTCACTCCCGTGACTGGCCAGGATACCGATGAGGACGGCTGGAAAGAGACTGTCCCTGAGACAACCACCGAAGATGACCTTTCCGATCCTCTGGACACCAAGGACGTGACGTTGAACCTGACGCCCGGTAAAAAGACGCAGGAGACAATCGAAATCGAGGAGACGAAACTGAAGGCTGACTCTGTCTGGAACGCCTTTGATTTCAAGGTAATCGAGGACCTGCAGGAAGCCAAGGATGGCAGAATCGAAACTACTGAGGGCAACCAGAAAATCGTGAAGGAAGCCATTTATGGTGAGGCAGACGAGGATGGAAACAAGCCCATCCTTGGCTATAAGGTCACCACGATCACCACGACACCTGACGTTCAGCCCGGTGCCCCTGGTGATCCTGTTGCATCCCCCAGAGGTGAGGATGCTATCGTTACCGTTCCCACCGAACCCACTCTCCCTGATAACTGGGACGAGGATGCAGGCGACGTGACGGACGAGACCGGTAAGGTGATCGGCAAGATCGAAATGACCAAGGAGCCCATCTACGGGGCCGATGCGAACGGCAACAAGATTATCATTGGCTACAAGATCATCAAGACCACGACAACTGACTACGACAACACTGCAAATCCTGCTGCCACCGGTGAGACTACCAAGGTGACGGAGCCCACTGAGACCACGTTCCTGCTTCCCACCAAGCCTGCTGAGAGCGAAAAGACCGAGAACGGCGTGACCACCAAGGTCGTTGTGGAAGATGTTTATGATGGTGATAAGCACGTAGGCTACAAGACCATCACCACCAAGACCAAGAATGGCAAGGTCGTTTACACCGGTGCTGAGACCATCTACGGTACCACCACCACCGTGAACAAGACCATCGAGACTGACCCCACCACCAAGAAGGTGACCACCGACACCACCACCGTGACCACCGAGACCACCGAGATCTATGGCTATACCCAGACCAGCATTGTAGATCTGACCCAGAATCGAACCACCAACATTAAGACCACGGAGGTCACCAACACCGAGGAATACGAGCTGGTGACCACCGAGGAAGGCGTGTTCTTCCTGTACAAGGGTGAGATGTATGCGGTGACAGCAATCGAGGATAGTCATGGCATTACCACGCTGAATCCTCTTCAGCCGGATATGGATTTGATCACGGCAAAGAAAGGTAGTGACCTGCGAGACAAGAATGGAACCTCCGATGGTCTGTTCGATAGTTTGAAGTACGACAGCAAAAACCCGAATGATTATGAATTCCGCTATGTGGGCAATGGCCTGGCAAGTAACCTTCTGATCAATCGGTACAACGGTGGCTGGGGTAATATAACCAATCACCAGTTTGCTCTGAAGGATTCTGGCGGAAACATCCACTATGTGTACTGCGCAGATATTGCGACCGATGCAAATAGAGGCTACTTCTATGACATTGATAACCTGGATGATGCTGATTACTACCAGGGTGAAAATCCCATTGCCCATATCCGAGCTATTGCGCTGAATGGCTATTGGGGAACCACGGGCGATGCCACCACCACCGGCAGCCTGGAGGCTGTGAAGGCATTGCTGAGAGAACATGACCTGAATGACGTAGCCGCTACTTTGACCGAGGGTCAGGCGCTGACGGCGACCCAGGCAGCCATTTGGAAGTTTGGCAACATGGACGGTAATCGTAAGCTTGGCGATCGTATCGTTCAGTCTTATTATAACGGGACTTCTATTGGTGCGGCGGCGGCCGACAGCAAGAACACCCAGGCTCTGTACGAGCTGTTGATCAGCCTGACAGATACCACCAAATCTGAGACCGACATCATCGACGCAGAGGATATCACGGGTGCAACCATCGTACTGGATAAGAAGGCAGTGGATGAGAACGGCAACGTAAAGACGGATGCAAACGGAAACGAGAAGTATGACACGGATCTGTCCTTCACCTTAGCAGTGAGCAAGAGCTCCATCAACGGCGATCTGCTTGTATACGTCTATGCAAACGGCGACACCAGCAACCCGGTGACCGTTAAGCGCCTGGCAGGCACCAATGATGCAGGCGAAACCTATGAGCGCATCTCTTCCGATGAGAATGGAACCTATACGATTCCTGATCTGGAACTGGCAGAAGGTGTGGCTATCACCCTGAACCTGGAAGGGACTCAGAATCTGAATAAGGGCGTATACATCTATACCTCTGAAGCGATTGGCGGGACTGTCTCTCAGACCTTTGTCGGTGTGGCAGAAGGAACCCGACAGGTTGATTTAGAAGTAAGTATGAAGTTCGAGGTGGAAGAGCCCGATGCTGAAAAGAGCACTTCTGAAAGGGAAAAGAACGAGACCCGCACGGATACCCGTACCGGTACCCGTCAGGATACCCGTTCTAAGACCACTACCCAGAACATGGGAGGTTCCTCTGTGACCACCGGCACCAAGACCACCGTGGTCTACGCCGATGTGACCGTCACCGAGGTCACCGAGACCGAGACCAACCGTGAATGGACCGAGGATTGGGAAGAGACCTTCACCTATCCCTCCAACAACAAGCCTGAGGTCATCATCCCCGAAAACACCCCCACCGATCCCGTGGATCCTGTGGATCCCGTGATCCCCGATGAACCTACCCCTGAAACTCCTGTGGACCCCGAGATCCCTGAGGAACCCGTTCCTGAGGCTCCCGTGGATATCCCCGATGAAACTCCTCTGGCAGACGTACCCAAGACCGGCGACATCTCCGCTCTGTGGTACGGCCTGACCCTCCTGTCCGGCGGCGGCCTGGTTGGCCTGCTCACCGGCAGAAAGGGCAAGGAAGAGCAGTAATTCCCCAACAGCAGCAAAAACGAGCACTCCCCCCGGCAGGGACCCGCAAGGGTCCCTGCTTTTTTGCGCTGCTGCCGGTCAGCCCCAATTTCGGCTGCTCTTTTTGGGGGCCTTGCCCTCTTCGCTTTTGCTGTGATCGCGAAGGCCGAAGATGGGATCCTCTGCCCCAACGGTGGGGTCCAGCCAATCCGCTTTCCCGCCGGCCCACAGGACCCACTCTGCTTCCTCTTCGGTCAACCGGGGTTTGGCCCTGACCGCAGCAATGTAGGCGCGGATCCTGCACGCCCGGGCATAATCTGCCGCCTGGTTCTCCAATGCCTGTAGTTTGTCGATCTCCTCGTTCCAGCGCTGGCGCTGCTGTTCTCGCTGCCGTTTCTCTTCTTCGGCTTTCCGTTGGGCGGCTTCCCGATGTTCCCGCTCGAGCCTGACCTGTTTGGCCTCCCTGTACAAATCAAGTAAGATCTCACCGAGGCGGCTTTCCAGCCCGGAGCTGTCGCTGTCACGAAGATAGCTGTCCCGACGGGCCGAAAACGTAAGGCGGCCGGTGGGGATGTAGTCGTACGTTCGGAACCTGGGCGCATAGGCATACCGATACAGGGTTTTCTTTTTTTCGTATTCTTCCCATATTCTCTGTTCCTCTTTGGTCAGTGCGTGCAGGGTTTGGGTTTTTCCTTCCGTGATGGTATAGCGGACCCTTTCGCCGCAGATCTGCAGGGTCAGGTCAGGATGCACGGAGCCCCCCAGGGCTTCCACCGCCCGGAACAAGGCATCCAAAATCAGATACACACGAGGGAGGACGGCCTCAGAAACATCCCCCCATAGAGGGGGTTCCCCTTCGGTCACCCTGCGATAACTTCCTCTGCTGCGGGGGGCAAACTCGTCTCGGGGGTGGGTCTTTTTCCAGGCTGCGAAGGCAGATCTGTGCTTGAGCAGAACGGGATGGAGCTTGTGTCCGTCGGTTTTGACCCGCAGTTCCCGGGTCATTTCCATGACCCTTGCACGCTCCGTTTCCTCAAAAAAGGCCCATTCGTCACTGGGGCCATACCGTTTTTTCATCATCTCATCACCTCCTGTTATATGGGGACCGAGAAGGGCCTGATAGTGCAGGATGCGCCCGGCGGCATCCAGGAGCAGCAACTGCTGTTGTTCCCTGGCGGCTTTTGCCTCCTTCACTCTTGCTTGCCTCGCAATAAAAAAACCAGATCCTTTCGCATTTCGCTGAATTCGTCAATGATGCGGGATAAATTGTTTTCAATGCCCTGCACCTGCACTTCGGAGATGGTCCCGTGGTTGTAGGCGATCAAACGCTCGGCAATGATGTGGTAAGACCACCTGTCGGTATAGTGGTCCTGGTGGTGGACGGCAAAACCAATGGGCAGCTTTTCCTGCTGCATGCCGATGCTGACGGCCATGGGCGCAATGCCGAGATAGTCGGCGGCAATTTTACAGGTAATCTTCTTCATGTTCCGGATCTCTTCATCGGTGTACTTTCCCAACGTAATTCACCTCCCTTCTCTATACATTAAACTAAAGTATAGCAGATTTTTCGAGAAAAGGACAAAGAGGGCTGCTGGGGCAGGAGACTCGGCGGCGATTGCATTTCCCCCTGCCGTTTGCTAAAATAAAGTATGGTATCTCACCTTTTCCTTCCTGGTGGGAAAAGGCATCCCGGAAAATGTTGAAGGAGGGAGACAGTTGGCACGAAAAAGGAGCACCCGAGCCGCCGCCGGTGCCGGTTCCATCCGGCAGCGACCGGACGGCAGATGGGAAGCCCGGTTCACCTACACAGATGAACTGGGGCAAAAGAAAAGGGCCAGCGTGTATGGCGACACCCAGAAGGAATGCCGCCAGAAGCTGACCGCTGCCGTAAAGGCCGTAGACGAAGGAGCTTACCGCAGAAACCAAAAGTACACCCTCTCCCAGTGGCTGGATGAATGGATGGAGACCTACTGCAAGGACCTGAAACCGGCAACCATATCCGGATACCGGTCCAAGATCGAAACCAGGATCAAGCCCTATCTGGGCGGATCCCAACTCTCAGCGCTGAACAATGTGCTGCTCCAGAGGTACTACAATACTCTGCATGCCGGGGATAAGGCTCATAAGCCCCTCTCGCCCAAGTCTATCCAGAATATCCACGGGATCCTCCACAAATCCCTGGAGCAAGCTGTCCTGGCTGGCGTTTTGGCCAATAACCCCGCCGACCACATTCGCCTCCCCAAAACAAAGAAGCCTGACCTGAAGCCCATCATGGATGATAATGTGTCCCGATTCATGGAGGCCATCAAAGGGAGTGCGTATGAACGGTTCTTCATTGTTGCCCTGTTTTCCGGGCTTCGCCAGTCGGAGTTGATCGGACTGCAGTGGGAGGACGTGGATTTTGAGAACGGGATCCTGACTGTGCGTCGCCAGATCCAAAAGGCCCATGACTCGGCTGGATACCACTTCCTGGAGGAGACCAAGAACGGCAAGGAACGAACGGCAGCCATCGCACCAAGCATTGTGACGGTTCTCAAGAGCCAAATGGCCCAGCAGGAAGCGTGGAGGCTGGCGGCCGGTCCCCTGTGGAACAACGAGCGGAACCTGGTCTTCACCAACGAGTTGGGGGAGCATCTGAAGCACCGGACCATAACCGACCACTTTAAGAAGATCGTGCGGTCCATTGGCCTCCCCGACACCAGGTTCCACGATCTCCGGCACAGCTACGCCGTCAACGCCCTCCAGGCAGGGGACAGCGTGAAGGATGTGCAGGAGCAGCTGGGCCACTACTCCAGCGCATTCACCATGGACACGTATGCTGCCGTTTCGGAGACCATGCGCAAGGCCTCCCAGGCCCGTATGGAGGCTCTCATCAAGAACGTCTCTGATCTGTAAGGGGTAGAATATGGGGTGAAGCATTCAAAGCCGCTTGCGTGACCCTGCCCCTTTTGTTTCGAACTCACGGATATGTAACGGGAAGTGCCCGGAAACTTTTCAGTTTCCGGGCACTTTCTTTTGTGTGGACCGGGGGAGTGAGTCCCCCGGCGAACGGGAGTGAAGCTCCCGGTTCAAGTGATACGTAAGCAAACCTGAAAAAGGCAAACCGTCCGAAAGGGCGGGACGCAAAGCAAGGGGCCTAAACCCGCAAGGGCACGGCAGCCCGGCCGCCAGCGTTTCAATCTCTGAAGAATGGAGACTGAAATCATGGCACAAAAAGGCA